>JAJZYZ010000009.1 GCA_021797815.1 Bacillota bacterium | reverse complement strand
GCCGCTCCTCGCTGGGAGGAGCGAAGCATGGGGGGCAGACACCACCGTAGTCGGGTGGGGGCGTCCACGCTTTACCCGCCCGTGGCACGACCTCTCTTTGCTTGCAGAAGAGCCTGGCATCAACCGGGCGTGATTTTGTGCGGCGCTGCGAGCGCTGGGATGGGACCCGCCCGCCACGCAGGAATGGCGTGGTCTTCTTCCGGTCCCGGGTTCCCTCGGGTACGGTCCTAAAACCCCAAACGAGCCTTGACTCCTTCGGGGTCTTCAAGACCGATAATCACTGCGTTATAGGGCGCCCCGGTGAGCGTCACCTTCAGGCCCCGCGCATTGCCATGATGCACGATCGCGAACGTGGTCTCCGACCCGGTGACGAACGTTCCCATGGCAAACACCCCCGGGAGACGCGACCCCGGCAACTTCATCCCGTGGACGGCATGGATGACGTCGTCCACCACCCTCACGTCCTGGACCGCGGAGATGGGCACGCGCAGGTCACCGTGAACGCTTTCCAGTTTCTCAGCCGTGCTCAGTTGGAGGACTAATGTCTCCCCGTCGCGGACTAACTCGGCCACCGGTACCACTCCTTCGTGGGTGAACGATTCACTAAGTGCCATGGTACGCCGTCTGAACGGAGAAGAAGCGGCAGCGCGCTGAATCCTGAGCTCGGTGTGAGGGTGGGGTCTGCCACACGGCGGTCCCCTCATTAAGCCCGGCGACTCCGGGGCACTCTTCAAGGCCTTGCTGCTGGCCCATGAGGGACAGGCGCGCGAGCGGCTCTGCGGCTGGATGAGGGATTGGCGCGCCGCTCGCGCACCAGGGGATCCGCCACCCAGACCCCGTGACGAGGAGCGGCGAGGAGGCGGGGAGCGTGCGCTCGCCCGGAACGGAGCTTGGGTTGAGCCGTATCCCGTGCGGGGGAGCGGGGTCGCCGTGCACTTTCCGACCAAGCCTGTGGCGCAGCCGCGAAACGGTCGCCCAGCCAAGTGCGCATGTCGGGTGCGGATCGGGTCACGCACGGCGACTCGCTCGTGACCAGCGGCCGGCCGTCCGGAGAGGAGATAGCCCGCCGGGCGCAGATCGCCGGGTGCGTGAAGCGCGGGTGTCGGGAGCGTCTTTGACCCGAGGGGAGCCGTTCGCTCAGAATCGGAGCAGGGCGGCGCATGTCATGGGCGCGCTTGCCTCGCAGCGGAGAGGCATCGGAGCCCTGGTGGGGTAGGCCGATAATGTGGGCCGCGGATGAGAGGGAGGCTAGACCAGAGGGAGTCAGGGGCGAACCCGGAGCGTCATAGATAGTCACGGATGCGGGCTTGGACGCGGGTCTTCCCGGCTGGCCCCATCCAGGAGATGGGGATGGAACGGCAGGATGCTCACGATGACATCGGTACGCTGGCGAAGTGCCGCCGCCAGCATCAGCCCGAGCTGGTTGTGCAACAGGCTCGCACCGGTATGCTCGGGCACGATTTCGGGAATGAGCACCATGATGCGCGCGTCAGACTGCCGCGCCACCGTGGTGACAAAGCGCAGGACCGGCCGCACGACCGACTGGTACTGGGTCTTCAGCACCATGAGGCGCACCGGCCCACCCCACCGCTCCCATTCCGCGGCCAGCTGCCGTTCCGTCTCTTCCGCCCCCGGTTCCAGGGCGACTGTCAGCGCGATCACATGGGGGCTGATGGCGAGCGCCTCGCGGAACGCCTCCGAGGTCAGACGAGAGAGACTCGCGAACGGCACGATGACGAGAGGCGCCGAGCCCGGAACAATAGGGGGCAGGGCTTCGTTGACGTGAATCTCCTCGCCGACCCGGCTGTAATAGCGATAGACGCGCCAGAAGAGCCAGATAAGAAGCGGGATCGCCACCACCACCACATAGGCGCCCTCCAGGAACTTGGTCACCACGAACACCAGGGTGGCCGTCCCGGTCACGACCGCCCCCAGGCCATTGAGAGCGGCGCGCAACTGCCAGTGCGGCGGCCGTTCCCGCCGCCAATGCACTACCATGCCCGTCTGCGAAAGCGTAAACCCGGTAAACACCCCGATGGCAAACAGGGGAATGAGATTCATGGTGTTGCCGTCCGATGCCACGAGCAGCACGGCCGACAGCCCGGACAGGACCCAGATTCCATACTGGTAGACGAGGCGGTCGCCCCGAATGGCGAAGATATGGGGAAGGAAGTCGTCGCGCGCCAGGACGCTCATGAGCAGGGGAAGGCCGCCATACGAGGTGTTGGCCGCGAGGCCCAGGACAGCCATGACCGAAAAGGAGATCACGTAGTAGGGCCAGCCGCTGCCGACGGCTCCTCGGGTCAGGACCGACAAGAGGGTGTCCGTGGGACCAGGCACGGCATGATACCGGGTTGCCAGAATGGCGAGGCCGAGGAGCATGAGACCCAGAATGATGCCCAGAAATAGTTCGGTGCGCCGGGCCCGTACCTGGCGGGGCTCGCGAAAGAGGGGCACGCCGTTGGCGATAGCCTCCACGCCCGTGAGGGCGCTGCATCCCGAGGAGAAAGCCTTCAAGATCACCAGCACCCCCACTCCTTCCAGAGTGGCGGGCACGGCCTGATGGGGGATGGGCACCGCCGGGTGAGACCGGACGAGACCGATGGCGATGGCGGCAAGGAGACCGCCGATAAATACGTAGGTGGGCAGCAAGAAGGCGCGCGCGCTCTCGCCGACTCCTCGCAGATTGAGGACCACGATGAGGCCGAGAATCGCGAGGCACAGGGGAACCGTGAGCGGATAAAGGGAGGGAAAGGCGGAGGTGAGGGCGGCGACCCCGGCGGCGATGGAGACGGCCACCGTGAGGACGTAGTCGACTACCAGCGACGCCCCGGCCAGCAGAGACAGGCGTGTCCCCAGGTTCGCGCGGGCCACGGTATAGGCGCCCCCACCCTGCGGATACGCATCGATCACCTGACTGTACGAGGCTACCAGAATGGCCAGCAGGCCGACAATCGAGAGGGTGATGGGGAGTAGCAGAGAGACCGGAGCCAGCGGGGCCGCGAGCAGGACCACCATGATGGCCTGGGGTCCGTAGGCCACCGACGACAAGGCATCAAGAGAGAGAGCGGCGAGGCCTTCGGGTGCTGTGATGGCCTCGTGCTCGCTCTCTCGCACCTTCAAGGGTCGGCCGACTACTGCCTGCCACCAACTCATAAGTGACTCCCGGATTCTGGCCCGTTAGCCTTCCAGGAGGCACGCCTCCAGGGTGTCGCACGCCTCGTCGAGAAGCTCAAGGGGCGTGTTGAGCGGGGCCAGAAACCTTGCCACGTTACCGTAGATGCCGGCCTTCAGCATCAGAACGCCCCGCTCCATGGCCCGGTGCAGCACCCGGTCGGTGAGATCGGCGGCCGGCTTCTTGGTCGCACGATCGGTGACCAGTTCCAGAGCTACCATGGCTCCGAGTCCCCGTACGTTTCCGACGTGAGGGCTCTTCTCAGCCATGCGGCGGAGCCGGCCCTGCAGGAATTCGCCCTGTCGTACGGCCATGCCGAGGAGGTCCTCCGCCTCAAACGCGTCCAATACCGCGTTGCCGGCGGCCGTACCCAGAGGATTGCCGACAAACGTGCCGCCAATCTGAGAATCGCCCGGTGCATCCATGATCTCCGGACGACCGATGACACCCGAAAGCGGAATGCCGTCCGCGACCGACTTGGCGATGGTCATGAGGTCCGGCCGGATGCCGGAATGCTCGGTGGCGAAGAACTTCCCCGTGCGCCCGAATCCGGTCTGCACCTCATCTACGATGAGCAGAATGTTGTGCTTTTCGGTAAAGGCTCGCAGCCACGGCAAGAACGTCGGCGGGGGAACGACGAATCCCCCTTCGCCCTGCACCGGCTCCACGATGACGGCCGCGACATCCTCCGGTGCCACCTGGACCAAAAGTGCCTTCTCGATGCGCTCATAGCAGACGGTTCCGCAGACATGATCCCGCTCGTCAAAACCCAACTCGCACCGGTAGGGGTAGGGGAATGGGACCCGATACACTTCCGGAGCATAGGGGCCCATGCCCGCCTTGTACGGATGCGTTTTGGAGGTGAGCGTCATCGCCATCAGCGTACGCCCATGGAACGCCCCTTCAAACGCGATGATGCCCTTGCGGCCGGTGGCCAGCCGTGCGATCTTGACCGCGTTCTCGACGGCCTCGGCGCCGGAGTTGAAAAATACACTGGTGGCCGGACCACCGCCGGGGAAACGCGCGTTCAGACGCTCCGCCAGGCTCACGTAGCTCTCGTAGGGCACCATGGTGAAGTCGGTGTGCAGAAAGCGGTCCACCTGACGGTGCAGCGCCGCCGTCACCAGCTCGTGCCGGTGACCGACGTTCAAGACGCCGACGCCGCCGGTGAGGTCGATAAAGGTGTTGCCGTCGATATCGCGCAGGAGGGACCCCTGCGCCTCATCCACGACGACCGGTGTCCAGGTGGACACCGCTCGCGGCGTTGCCTTGGCAATCCGATCGAGAACCGCCTGACTCTTCGGACCCGGAATCGTTGTCTTCAACTCGATATGACGCTTGGCCGTGGCCATAGCTACACTCCCTTCGTGAAGAAAACCGCCGACAGGCAAGGAATCAGTCGTCGATCTGGGCCCGTTGCAGCTTGCCGCTGAAGTCCACGTACACCGACTTCCATTCACTGAAGAAGTCGATGGCGGCGGTCCCGGCTTCCCGGTGGCCATTGCCGGTGTCCCGGGTGCCCCCAAACGGCAGGTGAATCTCGGCACCGGTCGTGCCGGCGTTGATGTACACGATGCCGGAGGCGAGGTCCCTAATGGCCCGGAAGGTGTTCTGCACATCTTGCGTAAAGATGGACGACGACAGGCCGTAGGCCACCTCGTTGTTGACCTCGATGGCCTCCTCCAGGGTGTCCACCGGGATCATGGACAGCACCGGGCCGAAAATCTCCTCCCGGGCGATGCGCATGGTGCGCTTCACGTCGGCGAACAGGGTGGGGGCGTAAAACGCTCCCCGCGAAAGCTCCCCGCTATCGTCCGGGGATCCGCCCACCACCAGGCGGGCACCCTCCTGACGTCCGATCTCTACGTAGCTGTGCACTCGCTCTCGCGCCTGGCGGTGAATGAGCGGCCCCACGTCTGTGGACTCCAACAGGCCGTCGCCGAGCCGGAGCTTTTGGATGCGCTCGGTAAGGCGCGCTTCCAACTTGGGGTAGATGCCTCGCTGCACGATAAGGCGCGAACAGGCGGTGCAGCGCTGGCCCGTGGTGCCGAAGGCGCTCCAGAGGATGCCCTCCACGGCGAGATCCAGGTTGGCGTCATCCATGACCAGGACGGCGTTCTTGCCCCCGAGTTCCAGGGACACCCGCTTCAGACCGTGGCCCGCTTTTTCCGCCACGTGGCGCCCAGTCTCCACCGAACCTGTAAACGACACCAGCTTCACATCCGGGTGGCCAAGGAGCGCATCGCCCACCACGCCCCCGGATCCGTACACAAGATTGACCACACCGCCTGGCACGCCGGCCTCATGCAGGATCTTGACCATCTCTCCCGCAACCAGCGGCGTGTCGCTGGCCGGCTTGAACACAACCGTGTTGCCCAGCACCAGCGCGGGAAACATCTTCCACGAGGGAATGGCAGCCGGGAAGTTCCAGGGTGTGATGATGGCGGCTACGCCGATGGGGTCCCGCATGGCAAAGGCGAACTTGTCCGGAAGCTCTGACGGGGTGGTGTAGCCGAAGCTGCGCCGCCCCTCGCCGCCCATGTAGTAGGCCATGTCGATGGCTTCCTGCACGTCGCCGCGGGCCTCGGTCAGCACCTTGCCCATCTCCTGCGTCATGAGACGCGCGATGGCGTCCTTGCGCTCCTCCAGGATGCGGCCCACGCGGTAGAGAATCTCGCCGCGCTTCGGCGCGGGCGTAAGCCGCCAGCTCTTAAACGCTCTGCGGGCGGTTTCTACGGCACGGTCGACGTCAGAGGCGTCGGACAGGGGAACATCGGCCAATTTCTCGCCCGTGGCGGGATTAAACTTTTCGGTGTACCGCCCCGAAGACGGGGCGACAGGCTTTCCGTCAATCAGGTTCTTCAGCTCCAACAGACACCCTCCTTGGCGGCCCCGCGGGCCTTGACGCCGGATTTCTCCTCCTATTCTATCCGAACCCCGGCGCGCACCGTAACCCCCGGGCGGTCGGGGCCCGATTTGATGACCTACGTAAAAAAGCGGCTCCGAGGCCGAGCCTCGAAGCCGCCGGATCGGTGGTCAGTCCACCTGCACCCAGAGCGTGTCCTCTTCACGCCGGACCGGGTAGGTCCGTACGGGGGCGAAGGCGGGATAATGCACGGCGGCGCCGGTTTCGATATTGAAGCGGCCCCCGTGACGGGGACATTCCAGGATGCGGCCCTCCTGCGCGCCCTCGCACAGCGACGCTTCCGCGTGTGTGCAGAGGTTGTCGATCGCAAAGAACTCGTCGCCGGCTCTCAGCAGACAGATTCCGATTCCGCTGACCGTGACCTCGATGGGCAACCCCTCCTGCACCTCGTCGACCCGGGCGACCGACTGCCAGGACGTCATCTTAGCCAATGGCGCCCTCCATCTCGAACTTGATGAGGCGGTTCATCTCAACCGCAAACTCCATCGGCAGCTCGCGCGTGAAGGGTTCGATGAACCCCATCACGACCATGCGCGTGGCCTCTTCTTCCGACAGCCCGCGGCTCATGAGGTAGAACAGCTGCTCTTCGGAGACTTTGGTCACGGTGGCTTCGTGCTCCATCTGCACCCGGCTGTCCAGCACCTCCGTGTAGGGAATGGTGTCGGAGGTCGACGTTTCGTCCAGAATCAGGGTGTCGCACTTGACGTTGGACTTGGCATTCTCGACGCCCTTGGCCATGTGCACCAGACCCCGGTAGGTGGTCTTGCCGCCATGCTTGGAGATGGACTTCGACAGGATGGTAGACGTGGTGTTGGGCGCGTAGTGATACATCTTGGAGCCGGTGTCCTGATGCTGGTCCTTTCCCGCCACCGCGATGGACAGCACCATGCCGCGCGCGCCCTCACCGACCAGGTAGACCGAGGGGTACTTCATGGTGAGCTTCGACCCGATGTTGCCGTCGACCCACTCCATGGTGGCATTCTTTTGCGCCACGGCGCGCTTGGTCACCAGGTTGTAGACGTTCGGCGCCCAGTTCTGGACGGTCGTGTAGCGCATGCGGGCCGAGTCCTTGACCAGAATCTCAACCACCGCCGAGTGGAGGGACTCCGAGTTGTAGACAGGCGCCGTGCAGCCCTCCACGTAATGACCGAACGAATCTTCTTCCGCGATGATGAGGGTGCGCTCGAACTGCCCCATCTTCTCGGTGTTGATGCGGAAGTACGCCTGCAGCGGAATCCGGCAGTGAACCCCCTTCGGAATGTACACAAACGACCCGCCGCTCCAGACGGCCGAGTTGAGGGCCGCGAACTTGTTGTCCTCCGGGGGAATAATGGTGCCGAAGTACTCGCGCACCAGGTCCGGGTATTCGCGCAGCGCCGTGTCGGTGTCGCAGAAAAGGACGCCCTGGTCCGCCAGCTCCCGGTGAATGTTGTGGTACACCACCTCGGAGTCGTACTGAGCCGAGACTCCTGCCAGGAACTTGCGTTCGGCCTCGGGGATGCCGAGCCGCTCAAACGTGTCCTTGATGGATGCCGGCACTTCATCCCAGGTGCGGCCTTGTCGTTCGGACGGCCGCACGTAGTAGAAGATGTCGTCAAAGTCGAGATGGGAAAGGTCGCCCCCCCAGGCGGGCATGGGCTTCTTCAGAAACACATCGAGGGCGTGCAGGCGGAAATCCCGCATCCAGGCCGGTTCCTGCTTGATGCGCGAGATTTCTTCGACCACCTCGCGCGTAAGTCCCCGCTGGAACTTCAGAACCCCGACGTCACCGTCGTTGAACCCGTACTCGTACTCGTCGTGAAACTCAAACTTTTTCGGGGTCGTGGCCATGGTTGCGCCTCCTTCTTCGAATCTCGTCGAAAGCTCTAGTCGTCCTTGGGCGGGGACTCAGGATGCGCCGGATCTGCCTGCAGCTCGTCCAGTGCCTGCAAGAGTGCGTTATGGGCGAGAGTGGCGCATTTTACCCGACTGGCGAATCGCCTCACGCCCGCAAGCGAGTCCCATTCGCCGGGCGGCGGCTCCTCGCGCCTGCCGGTGATAAAGTCAATGAATCCGCGGGCGGTCCGGCGCGCCTCATCCAGGGGCTGGCCGACGATGCTGTCCATCAGCATGGACGCCGAGGCGGTGCTGATGGAGCACCCGTGCCCGTCGAAGGCGGCGTCCGCCACCTTCTCGTCTCGCACCTGGACATCAACTGTGATGCGATCCCCGCAGGTGGGATTGTAAAGACCCTGGCTGGCGCTCGGGTCTGTCAGGCGCCCGTGTCGGCGGGGGTTCTGGTTGTGGTCCAGGATGACCTCGCGATAAAGCTCGTCAAGCTCCATGAAAGAACCTCACCGTGTGCTGAAGCCCTTCCACCAGGGCCTCGATGTCGTCGGGCTCATTATACAGATAGAAGCTAGCGCGGACGGTGGATCCGACGTCGAGCCAGCTCATAAGCGGCTGGCAACAGTGGTGGCCGGCGCGCACCGCGATGCCGCGCGCGTCCAGGACCTGCGCAACGTCGTGGGGGTGAACACCCTTCACATTGAAGGCGACCAGGCTCTGCCGGTCATGGTCCGGACCATAGATTTCGATGCCGTCCACCTGCGCGAGACGGTCGTAGGCCAGCGCGGCCAGCTCCCGGTCGTGTTGGTAGATGCGCTCCATACCCACCTCGGAGAGGAAGGTGAGGGCGGCACCGAGACCGATTACGCCGGCGATATGCGGCGTTCCTCCTTCAAATCGTTCCGGCGGCGCCTTGAACGTGGAGTGCTCGCGTTCCACCTGCTCGATCATCTCGCCGCCAAAGTAGAGCGGGGCTGTCTCGGCCAGGAGCGCCCGCTTCCCGTATAGGGCACCCACGCCTGTGGGTCCTCCAAGCTTATGGGCCGAAAAGGCCAGGAAGTCGGCGTCGAGAGCGGCGACGTCCACCGGCATGTGGGGTACGGACTGGGCCCCGTCCACCACCATGACCGCTCCCACCCGGTGCGCTTCGCGGGCGATGTCCGCGATGGGGTTTACAGTTCCGAGGACGTTCGACGAATGGAACATGGACACAACCCGCGTCCGCGGCGACAGCACCGCCCGCACCGCGTCCAGACTGACGGTGCCGTCCGCGCCCAGTTCCACAAACCGGAGCCGCGCGCCGGTGCGGGCCGCCACCTGCTGCCAGGGGACCAGGTTCGAATGGTGCTCGGCCGGCGTCATCACAATCTCATCCCCGGGCTGGAGGTGGGTGCCGCCGTACCCGTGCGCCACCAGATTGAGACCCTCGGTCGCGCCGTGGGTAAAGACAATCTCGTCGTCCGCGCCGGCGTTCAAGAAACTCCGCACGCGGCCGCGGGCCGCCTCGTAGGCGCCGGTCGCCTCCTCGCCCAGCGTGTGCACACTCCGGTGAACGTTGGCGGTGTAGTGCTCGTAGTAAGCGCGTTCAGCGTCGATGACCGACTGCGGCTTCAGCGCCGTGGCGGCCGAGTCGAGGTAAACGAGCCGGTGGCCGTTGACCTGCCGGCTCAGCACCGGATACTGTTCCCGGATTGTCTTGGTGGCCACGACCCACCTCCCAGCTTGGCTTCAACCAGCTCCCGCACCCGCTCCTGCACGGACGGGGGCGCGAGGCCCGCCAGAATCGGCTCCAGAAATCCCCGGATGACCACGCGCCGCGCTTGTTCGGGGTCGAGGCCGCGGCTCTCCAAGTAGTAGAGCATGGTCGCGTCGATGGGGCCCGCGCTTGCGGAGTGGGCGGCGAACACATCGTTGTCATCAATCTGTAAGGATGGGATCGCGTCGGCCCGCGCCTGATCGGAGAGCATCAGGGTCTGCTCCTTCTGGCGGGCGTCGGAACCCACAGCCCCTTTCTCAATCACACTCTGCCCGGTAAAGACGCTCCGGGAACGGTCTGCCATGACCCCGCGGGCCAGGATGTCACTCCGCGTGTGAGGCGCCCCGTGTACAACGGCCGCGGTATAGTCCTGATGCTGGGCGCCGGTCCCGTAAAAAACCGTTACGCTGGACATCGAAGAGCCGCTGCCCTGCAGATGGGTGCCAAGGCCGGCGACCGAGAGCGCCGCCCCAAATTCGCCCGTGTTCCAGTCCACGCGGGCATCCTTCCCGACCCGTGCCCGCCGCCGTAAGAAAGCCTCCGCGCCGGGGGGCAGCTGCTGAATACCGGCCACCGTGACGTGGCTTCCCGCACGGGCGTCCACCTCCATGACCTCCGACACCAGCACCCGGTGCCCATCGGCGGGATCGCCCAGCAGCGTCTCCACCACAGTCACCCGGGACGCCTCATCGGCCACGATGACAATCCGCGGCAGGTATCCGGGGCTCTCGCCGTCCAGCCAGTGGACTACCGTGATGGGGTCGGCCAGCTCCACGCCCCGCGGGACGTAGCAGAAGAGACCCGGCTGCCAGAAGGCGCGATTGAGTGCCGTGTACCGGTCGCCGCCGTCATTCTCAATCTGGCCCAGACTTCCGCGCACCAGGCTCTCGTGCCGGGTGAGGGCGACGGACAGATCCATCACGACCACGCCCGCGGCGCTCTGGGCCGGAGTGAGCGCCGCGTCCTTGATTCCGGCCGCGGTCAAGAGGACCGTTGCCGCGACGCGGGCGTCTGGCGGGATGGGCCCCGGGCGGCGCTCCAGGTAGGGAATCGTCTCCAGCCGTCGGCTCGACAGAGGTGTCCGCGCCCGGTCCGGGACCGGCAGCGCCTCATAGAGGGCCAGCGCTTGGAGGCGTTCTGCCTTGTGCCACGCGGGTTCGGCCGCAAACCACTCCGCCTGCCGGGCGCGAAGCTCGGAGGAAACCCCAGTTACCGCCGGTGCCTCCACCCTAGACCTCCTCCCGGATCCACTCGTAGCCGCGCTGTTCCAGCTCGGCCGCAAGCTCCGGACCGCCGGAACGGACGACCCGGCCGTCAAACATGATGTGGACAATATCGGGCGTCACGTAGTTCAAGATGCGCTGGTAGTGGGTGATGAGCAACATCCCCAGCTCGGGCGCACGCATGGCCTCGACCCCCTCGGACACGATGCGCACGGCATCGATGTCAAGACCGGAGTCGATTTCGTCCAGGATCGCGATGCGCGGCTGCAGCAGCATCATCTGCAAGATCTCGTTGCGCTTCTTCTCGCCGCCGGAGAAGCCCTCGTTCAAATAGCGATTGGCAAAGCTGTGATCGATGTGCAGCACGTCCATAGCCCGGTCTAGCTCATCCCGAAAGTCCTTGAGGCGGATGGGCTCGGTCTCCGGACGACGGCTGTTGAGGGCCGTGCGCAGGAAGTTGGCGGTGGTCACGCCCGATACCTCGTACGGATACTGCATGGCCAGGAACAGTCCAAGACGCGAGCGCTGGTGGGTTTTGAGCGCCAGCACGTCCTGCCCGTCCAGGGTCACCCGGCCGCCGGTCACGACATAGCGAGGATGGCCCATCAACGTCTGCGCGAGCGTGCTCTTGCCGGTACCGTTCGGTCCCATCACGGCGTGGACCTCACCGCCCCTCACCGTGAGCGACAGCCCCTTCAGGACCGGGGTGCCGTCCACGCTGACGTGGAGATTGTCGATGACCAGTTCCGGTGCCGCCATGCCTGCCTCCTAATATCCGACTAGTTTAATAGGGTTTCCCGTTGCCTAGTCTACGCCCGTGGGCCGAAAAGTCAACGTCACGTCCATCGCCCGCGCCCATCCGCTATAATGCGGCCATTAGCATGCCGCGAGCGCGCTCACTATCCGGCGGGAGGAGCATGGCGCCGTGATTGATGCGCTCAGACCCCGGCTGTTCGTGCCGTCGCTGCTTGCCGTGGACCTTGATAGACTGCGCCGCCGGGGCATCGAGGGGCTCATCCTCGACCTCGACAACACGGTGGTGCACTGGGACCGGGATGCGACAGCACCCGAATTCGCCGCGTGGATCGAACGGGCCAAGGAGGATGCCTTTCGCATGTGCCTGGTGTCCAACAGCCTCGGTCCGCGGGTCGCGCGCTTCTCGGTCGAGCTTGATATTCCGGCCATCGCCCGTGCGGCCAAGCCGCGGCGCCGCCCGTTCAGGCAGGCCATGGAGATTATGGGCACCACGGCCGAGCACACGGCCGTGATTGGTGACCAGATTTTTACCGACGTGCTGGGCGGAAACCGCCTCCACCTGTTCACGGTGCTGGTGACGCCGCTAAGCCCGCTGGAATTTTGGACGACGCGAATGCTGCGGCGGGCGGAGCGCCTCGTTATGCCGGGCCGGAAGGCCGAGCGTGAGTGACGTGCGCGGCTTTGCCGTGCTGGGACACCCCATCGGGCACAGTCTGTCGCCGCGCCTGCATACGGCGGGGTTTCGTTCCCGGGGGCTTGAAGACTGTCGGTATCTAGCCGTGGACGTGCCGCGGCCGGAAAGCTGGCCTGAGGTGGTGGAGACCCTCTGGCAGCAGGGCTTTACCGGTTTCAACCTGACCCGTCCGCTGAAAGAGCTGGCCGCGGCCTCATCGCGCCTCGGTCGGCGTGACCGCTGGGCGGCGGCCACCGGTGCCGTCAACACGCTTTTGGTGAACGGGACTGACGCGAACAGCTGGTTCGGCGCCAATACCGATGCGCCGGCGCTTTTGCAGAGTCTGGAGGTGCGGTGCCTCGTTTCTCGCCGCGCGCTGGTTTTCGGATCGGGCGGCGCTGCCCGGGCGAGCCTGGCCGCCCTCGAATCGGCCGGCTCCACCGTTACGATGGCCTCCCGCCGCCGTTTACGTGCCGCCGCCCGCTGGGTGCCGTTCGAAGAGGGACTGGACGCGGCCAAGGACGCAGATCTGGTGGTAAACGCCACCCCCCTCGGACAGGATGCCGAGGCCGGGTGGCCGCGCCTTCCAGTTTTTGAAGCCGGGCAGACGGTGGTGGACTGGGTTTATGCCCCAGCCGCCACTCCGTTTCTTCTGACCGCGGGCCGCGCGGGCGCACGGTGCATCGGCGGACTTGAACTTCTCGTGCGGCAGGCGGCACTGGCCTGGGTGCACTGGTTTGGCGAGGCCGGGCCGCTTCTCGCCATGGGTCAGGCCGTGGGGTGGGACCCTCCATGATGCTCTGGGCAGAAGCTGTGTTGGGGGCTCTTGTGGCCGGCGGCCTCGGGTTTGTGGTCCTCGGGAATCCAAGGGCGCTCGGGGTGGAACCTCCGATACCCACCCGAATCCGGCGGGCGGGCACCGCCCTGGCCCTCCTGGCGGGGGGACTCTATATTCTGGTGGGCGGGCCGGTGGCGGCGGTGGAGGCGTGGGCGGCCGTGATGGCGGCCATGGCCGACATCGTGGACCGCGTGATCCCGCATCGCTGGGTGCTGCTGCTCGCGCTCGGTGGTGTGTTCCGGATGGCCACGGGGTCTCTCGGCTGGCTGCCGACCATCCTGCTGGCAGCCGCCGTGGGCACCTTCTTCCTGGTGGTCTACATGCTGCTGCGGGGTGGGATCGGGTTTGGGGACGTGAAGCTGGGGACGGCGATGGGACTCGGGCTGGGGTGGCCGTTGGGCCTGGATGCGGTAGTGTACGGCCTCCTGGCCGGCGGAGTCTTCGGGGCCTTGCTCCTGGTTCTCCGGCGGGCGCGAGCCCGCGACAGCATGGCACTGGGCCCGTTCTTGGCCCTTGGCGTGCTGATCGCCCTGCTGGTTCGCCCGGGCTAGGCAGGAGGAGCTGTCCCAAGAGGTCAAGAAGGCAACAGAGCCGACAGGGCGGAGAGCCCGGAGGCGGTGGGAGGAGTCGACGATGGGATGGCGCTGGCTCACGGCGGGTGAATCGCACGGGCCCGGTCTTCTGGGCATCGTCGAGGGCGTGCCCGCACGGATGCCGCTCACGCGAGACAACATCGACCGCGATCTGACGCGGCGTCAGAAGGGCTATGGCCGCGGCAAGCGGATGGTCATCGAGCAGGATCGGGTCGAGATCTATGGCGGCATCCGCCATGGGTACACCCTGGGATCGCCGGTCGCGTTTCTGGTCGGGAATCGGGATTTCTCCCACTGGACCGAGGCGATGTCGGCCGACCCCGCTCCGACGGCTCGGGTTGTCACGCGGCCACGGCCCGGACACGCCGACCTTGTCGGTGGTCTCAAATATGGGCATCGCGATCTGCGCGACGTGCTGGAACGTGCGTCGGCGCGTGAAACGACCATGCGCGTGGCCCTTGGGGCCGTGGCGCGAACCTTTCTGGCGGCTCTCGACGTCCGGGTGGTCGGGCACGTCATCCGCATCGGCGAGGTGACCGTACCCGAGCGTGACTATATAGAAGAGGAGTTTCGGCGGGCGGAGGACTCGCCGGTTCGCGTGATTGACGAAGCCAGCGAGCCCGCGATGCTGGAGGCCATTGACCGCGCGCGGGACGCCGGGGATACGCTCGGCGGGCAGGTGGAGGTGTGCGCCTTCGGGCTGCCTGCGGGACTCGGCAGTTATGCGCAGTGGGACCGCCGGCTCGAGGCCGACCTGGCTTCCGCCATGCTGTCGATCCAGGCCATCAAAGGCGTGGAGGTGGGCGCCGGTTTCCGGCACAGCGCCCAACCGGGGTCTGCCGTGCACGACGAGATCTTCTGGGAGGAAGGGCGCGGATTCTACCGCGAAAGCAACTACGCCGGCGGACTCGAAGGCGGGATGACCACGGGCATGCCGCTCGTGGTGCGCGCGGCCATGAAGCCTCTGTCCACTCTCATGAAGCCTCTCCGGAGCGTTGATATCGACAGCAAGGAGGCGTATCTGGCGCAGGTGGAGCGCTCGGATGTTACCGCCGTGCCCCCGGCCGTTGTGGTAGCCGAGGCCATGATGATGCACGTGCTGGCGGCCGCGATGCTGGAGAAATTCGGCGGGGACAGCCTGGAGGAAATTTGTGAGCGGGTCGAGCGCTGGCGCGAGACGACGCGCCGCTTCTAGGCCGATCATGCTGATGGGGTTCATGGGGGCGGGCAAGTCGACGGTGGGTCCGCTTCTAGCCAAACGCGTGGGCTACACGTTTGTCGACCTCGACCAGGCCCTGTCCCTGCACTTCGCGATCCCGGCCAACCGGCAGCTGACCGAGGTGGGGGAGAGCGAGTTTCGACGGCGTGAGGCCATTGTGCTGGAGGAGGTGCTGCAGGGTCGAAGGCTGGTGCTGGCCCTCGGCGGGGGCACCGTGACGGATGCGCGAAGCCGGTCGGTGATCCGTGCCCATGGCGGGTGTCTCGTGTGGCTCGATGTTGACTGGGCGACCGTGGCACGGCGGCTTCGGGGGTCCACCCGTCCCCTCTGGCAGGGGAGCGATTGGGAGCGCCGGCTTCTGTTCGATGGCCGCCAGGCACTGTACGCCTCACTGGCCGAGGTGCGGGTTGACGCCCGTCCTGACGCGCGCACGGTGGCGGCAGAGGCGGTGGGGAATCTGGAGGCGCACGGTGTGGTCTGAAGATCTTAGGATGGGCGCCAGGATGGGACAGGTTGTGGGGGGCCCGGGCGCGCTGGAAGCCCAGCTCGCGAAGCTGGCCGGGGGCGATCTGGGGCCGGCGGGCCTCATCGTCCGGGACGCCGGCGTGCCGGAAGCGGTGATGGCCGGGGTAAGAGCCATACTTGCCGGCGGGACGGTTGATGTCCAGGAAGCCACGGTTGCCGGCGGTGAGGCTGCCAAATCGTGGCCTGTGATATTCTCGATTTATGATGCCGCCCTCGGCGCGGGCGTGGCTCGGGACGGATGGTTTCTGGCCATCGGTGGGGGGGCGGTGTTGGACGCGGCGGGCTTTGCCGCCGCGACTTTCCTACGCGGAATTGCCTGGGCGGCGATGCCGACGACCCTTCTGGCCCAGGTGGATGCGGCGATCGGGGGGAAGACGGCCATTGACCTGCCGCAGGGGAAAAATCTGGTGGGAGCGTTTCACCTTCCGGCCTGGGTTGCCCTGGACCCGCAGGTGCTGGAGTCGCTCCCTCGCCGGGAATGGCGGTCGGGTTTCGGCGAGGTGTTGAAGTGCGGCCTTCTCATGGGCGGCCGGACGTGGGAGCGGGTGCAGGAGATCCCCCCGGGCTGGGAGGCGCCGGCGGAGATGGTTGAGCTGGCCGAGGCATCGGCGCGCCATAAATGCCGGGTCGTCGCTCAGGATCCGTACGAAGCGGGCGAGCGGATAAGTCTCAACCTGGGGCATACCGTCGGCCATGCCTGGGAGCAGGTGTCCGGCTATGCCGGCCCTCGCCATGGGGAGGCGGTGGGGGTCGGGCTCCTGGCAGCCCTGCGCATGTCGGAGCAGGTGGTCCACCTGGATCCGGCGGTGCGCGCGGCCGTGCATCAGGCGCTGGGGCGCTGGGGAATGCCGACCCGGCTGCCACGCGACTCCCATGACGGAATTCTTCGGGCCCTGGCCCGGGACAAGAAGCTGCGGGCCGGTGCGCTCCGGTGGGTGCTCTTGCGCGCGCCCGGAGACCCGGTGGCCATGCCGGTGTCCATGGACATCGTGGAAGACGCCCTCATCGGGCTTGAGGCGTAGACAGCACCACGGCGGAAGAAGGGGCCAGCATCGTGGAGGAGAAGAGCCGGGAGTCGGGGCGAGCAGGCGGGGTGCCGCTGCGCACGCCGCTTTACGGGTGGCACGAGGCGCACGGGGCTAAAATGGCCGAATTTGGCGGTTACACCATGCCCATGGAGTACGGGGGCATCTTGCGCGAACATCAAAGCGTCCGAACGGCCGCGGGTATTTTTGATGTTTCGCACATGGCAGAGTTCTGGGTGACGGGGGACGGAGCGGCGCCGTATCTTGACCGTCTGGTGACCAACTGGCCGTCGCGGCTTGAAGCTGGCCATGCCCTCTACACCCCCATGTGTTACCCGGACGGAGGCACCGTCGACGACCTTCTGGTCCTGCGTCTCGGCGCGGATCGGTTTTTACTCGTGACCAACGCGGCCAACCACGATGACGACGCGGCGTGGCTTCGGGCCAATAACCTTTGGCCGGCGCGCGTCACCATCGAGGATGTTTCCAGGAACATGGGACTCATCGCCGTCCAGGGCCCCGAGGCGGTGCGCATGGTGTCTTCGTTGGCCGACCGGCCGGTCGCCGACCTGCCGGGGTTCGGGTTGCGCGAGCCCGTGGAGGTGGCCGGTGTGGAGACCATCGTGTCGCGCACCGGCTATACGGGCGAAGATGGATTTGAGATTTACATTCCCGAGCATGGCCGCGAGACGGAGACCATTTGGAAGGCGCTCGTGGGGGCGGGAGCGGTCCCGATCGGGCTTGGCGCCCGGGACACCCTTCGTCTCGAAGCCCGGCTGCCGCTGTACGGGCACGAGTTGTCCTCCGAAATCACCCCGCTCGAGGCCGGCCTGGGTCCGTTCGTCAAGTGGGAGAAACCGGACGACTTCTTGGGGCGGGAGGCGCTGGCGCGTCAGAAGGAGGCCGGGCCCGGCCGGCGCCTTGTGGGACTGAGAGTGGAGGGCGGCATCGCGCGTGCCGGCTACCGGGTGCGGAACCCCGCCGACGGTGGACAGGCGCTGGGGACGGTCACCTCCGGCAGCCATTCGCCGACCCTCGGCGTCCCCATCGCGCTGGCGCTGGTGCCGGCAGCCTGGGCCAAGGTAGGAACCGAGCTGGCGGTCTCGATCCGAGCGCGGACCGTGCCGGCGCGTGTCGTGCGGCTTCCCTTTTATCGGCGAGAGGCGGTGTAGACGGTGCAGGTGAAAGACGGCCTCCGCTATACGCGGGAGCACGAATGGATTGATGGCGA
Source organism: Bacillota bacterium (assembly GCA_021797815.1). Classification (GTDB taxonomy): domain Bacteria; phylum Bacillota; class Sulfobacillia; order Sulfobacillales; family JAIMBI01; genus JAKATP01. The sequence continues at coordinate 51,341 of JAJZYZ010000009.1, read as the reverse complement.
GGGACGCGTGGGCGTCACCGATTACGCGCAGGACCAGCTGGGAGATGTGGTGTTCGTGGAGCTTCCTGCCGTGGGCCAGGAAGTCCGACAGGGTGAGAGTCTCGGCGTTGTGGAGTCGGTCAAGTCGGTGTCGGATCTGTACTGTCCCGCCACGGGGACCGTGGTGGCGGTGAATGAGGGACTCACCGACCGGCCGGAGCTGGTCAACCAGGATCCCTTCGGGGAGGGGTGGCTGGTGCAGCTCCGCGTGGAGGGCGAGCCGGAGGGGCTTCTGTCTGCCGACGACTATCGAGGATTCATGGAGGAGTAACATGCGCTACATTCCGCACACCCGAACTGACGTGGCCCAGATGCTGGAGACGCTTCACCTGGACTCCGTGGATGCCCTCTTCCAAGACATCCCCGAGGCCGCCCGCCTGGGCCGTCCGCTTGACATTCCCGGACCACTGACCGAGATGGAGATAGAAAGCGCTTTCGAACACACGGCGGCTCAAAATCTCAGCACGTCTGCCGCTCCGTCTCTGCTGGGCGGGCAGTTCTACGACCGGTTTGTTCCCAAAGCGGTTGCCGCCCTGGCTTTCCGGGGCGAGTTCGCGACCGCGTACACCCCCTACCAGCCCGAACTCTCACAGGGCACGCTGGCGTCCATCTTCGAGTTCCAGACGATGATAGCGGGGCTCACTGGGATGCATGCCGCCCAGGCGTCCATGTATGACGGGGCCTCGGCGGTGGGAGAAGCGGCCTTGCTGGCGCTGTCGGCTCAGCGACGTGGGACGGTGGTCGTGGACGACGGGGTGTTCCCGGACGTGGAGGCGGTGGTGCGCACCTATGTCACGGCGCGCGGCGGAACGGTTCGGCGCCGGACGTCCGAGCCTTGGGAGACCGTGCTTGACGATGAGGTGGCGGCCGTCATCCTGCCGAACCCCGATGTATTCGGCGTCGTGCACGACTGGACCCCGGTGACGGCTCTTGCGAAGGCGGCAGGCATCCTGTCGGTGGCCTTGGTGGAGCCGGTCAGCCTCGCCCTCGTAAAGCCGCCGGGGGAGATGGGATTTGACGTGGCGGCCGGCGAGGGACAGCCGCTTGGCAATCATCTCCAGTACGGAGGCCCGAGCTTTGGCTTCTTTGCCGTAAGCGAGGCGCTCATCCGACGGATGCCGGGACGGCTCGTGGGCATGAGCCACGACGTGGACGGCCAGCGCGGATTCGTGCTGACGCTCCAGGCCCGTGAGCAGCACATCCGGCGTGAACGGGCGACCTCCAACATCTGCTCCAATCACTCGCTGAACGCCCTGCAGGCCACGATCTATCTGGCATTGCTGGGACCGGACGGGCTCCGGGAAGTGGCCCGCCTCTCCGCGGCCAAGGCCCGGTATCTGGTTCAGGGGCTCGAACCGTTTGGCATCCTGCCGGCGCATCCCGGTCCGTACCTGTTCGAAGTGGCCCTCAGGCTTCCGGGTCCCGTGTCCCATCTGAACCGGCGCCTGCTTGCGGCAGGCATCGTGGGCGGATACGACATGGGTCGCTGGCGGGACGAGTGGGACGGCCTGTGGCAGGTGGCCGTCACCGAGCGGCGTACCCGCGCGGAGCTGGACGCCATCATCGAGGAGGTGCGCGGTTGGACATCCCGCTGATCTTTGAGCGCTCACAGCCGGGGCGCCGTGGGGTTCGCTATCCGGCTCCGGATGTACCGGCCTTCGATGAGGCGGCGGTCCTTCCGCCGGAACTTCTGCGTACGTCTCCCCTGGGGCTGCCGGAGGTGGCGGAGAACGACGTGGTGCGCCATTACACCGGCCTCTCGCAGCTCAATTATGCCATTGACAAGGGGTTCTATCCCCTCGGCTCCTGCACGATGAAATACAACCCCAAGGTCAACGAATGGGTGGCGGCGCTCCCGGGCTTTGCGGACATCCACCCCCTCCAGCCGGAGGAGACGGTGCAGGGGATGCTGGATGTCCTGTGGACGCTGGAGCAGGTGCTGGCGGAGATTGCGGGCATGGACGCGGTTACGCTGCAGCCGGCGGCCGGGGCGCACGGCGAGCTGACCGGTATCCTCATCATCCGCCGCTACCTCGAAGAACGCGGGGAGGAACGGCGGACCGTGCTGGTGCCTGACTCCGCCCATGGCACCAATCCCGCCACGGCATCCATGGCGGGCTTCAAAGTGGGCGTCGTGCCCTCGAGCGCGCGCGGGGGCGTGGACGTCGCGGCCCTCCGCCAGCTCGTAGGGCCGGACACGGCCGCCATCATGCTGACCAATCCGAATACCCTGGGCCTCTTCGAAGAGGACATTCTGGAGATTGCTCACGTCGTGCACCAGGCCGGGGGCCTCGTGTATTACGACGGCGCCAATGCCAATGCGGTGCTGGGACGCACCCGTCCCGGGGATATGGGCTTTGACGTCGTCCATCTGAATCTCCACAAAACGTTCTCCACCCCCCATGGTGGAGGAGGGCCGGGTGCCGGACCGGTTGGCGTGAAGCGCCACCTGGAGCCGTACCTGCCGGGGCCCCGGCTTGTCCGCCGCGACGACGGCCTGCTCGCGTGGGATCACGACCGCCCGCAGTCGATTGGCAAGGTGCGGTCGTACTACGGGAATGCGGGCATCCTCCTCCGGGCGCTGGCCTATATCGAGAGTCACGGTCCGGAAGGTCTCCTGCAGGTCGCGGACATGGCGGTCCTGAACGCCAACTACCTGAAGTGGAAGTTGCGGCCGGGCTATCAGACCGCGTACGACCGCACGGTGATGCACGAGTTTGTCCTGTCGCTGGCGGGACAGAAAGCTCGGGGGTCCAGCGCGCTCGACGTGGCTAAACGCCTCATCGATTACGGGGTTTACCCCCCCACCGTGTATTTCCCGCTGGTGGTCCCGGAAGCGATGATGGTCGAGCCCACCGAAACGGAGTCGAAGGAGACCCTGGATGCGTTTGCAGACGCCATGCTGCAGATCAATGAGGAGATAGATGAGAGCGCGGAGCTCCTTCATGACGCTCCGCACAGCACGCCGGTGCGGCGGCTCGACGAGGCGGAGGCCGCCCGGCGGCCCCGGCTCCGCTGGCGGCCGGAGTGACAAAAAGGGGGACGACAGTGAGCACCCTTGCGACCACCGATCCGGAAATCTACGCGGCCATTCGGGGCGAGCTCGGGCGTCAGGAGGAGAACATCGAACTGATTGCCTCCGAGAACTGGACTTCGCCCGCGGTGCGCGAGGCCATGGGCTCGATCATGACCGACAAGTATGCCGAAGGGTATCCCGGCCGTCGCTACTACGGGGGCTGCGAGTGGGTCGATGTGGCCGAGCAGCTGGCCCAAGAACGTGTGAAAGTCCTATACGGCGCGGCCTATGCCAACGTGCAGCCGCATGCCGGCGCCCCGGCCAACACGGCCGCATACATGGCTGTGCTGAACCCTGGGGACACCATCATGGGCATGACCCTCGACCAGGGCGGACATCTCACGCACGGGTCGCCGGTCAACTTCTCCGGCAAGTACTTCAACGTGGTCGGATATGGCGTAGACCGCACCACCGAGCTTATTGATCTGGAGCAGGTGGCGGCGATGGCGGAGGAGCATCGCCCGCGCCTCATCGTCGCTGGCGCGACCGCCTATCCGCGCGTGATTGACTTTGCGGGATTCCGACAGGTGGCCGATCGGGTCGGCGCGCTACTAATGGTAGACATGGCTCACATCGCCGGCCTGGTGGCCGCAGGCGTCCACCCGAGTCCCGTCGGCGCGGCCGATATCGTCACCTCCACCACCCACAAGACGCTGCGGGGGCCGCGGGGCGGGTTCATCCTGTGCGGCGAGGAGGAGCTGGCGCGAAAGATTGACCGGGCGGTGTTTCCAGGGCTGCAGGGCGGCCCCTTGATGAATATGGTGGCCGCCAAGGCAGTTGCCTTCAAGGAGGCATCCACGCCGATCTTCCGCCAGTACCAGGAGCAGGTGGTGAAGAACGCCCGCCGACTCTCTGCGGTCCTGCAGGCAGGGGGGCTTCGACTGGTCTCAGGCGGCACCGATAATCACCTCATGCTGGTGGACGTGCGCCCCCTTGGGGTGACCGGACGCCAGGCCCAAAGCCGTCTCGCGGCCGTTCATATCACGGTCAACAAGAACACCATTCCTTACGACCCGGAGAAGCCGGCTATCGCATCGGGCATCCGCATCGGGACGCCCCAGGTCACAACCCGCGGATTTCGGGAAGGGGAGATGGACCTCCTCGGGGGACTCATCCTGGAGGCGCTCGGCACGCACGACGCTCGGGAACAGGAGCGTATCCGCGACCGGGTGACGGACCTTGCGCATCACTTTCCGCTGCCGGGGGTGCAGTAGTGCGGCTGGCGATCGTAAACGGGCCGAATCTCGGTCAGCTGGGCCGCCGCGAACCGGCGCTGTACGGGACGGAGACCCTGACGGACATCGTAGAGCGCGCGCGAACCCTCGCGGCCGCGAGGGGTGTCGAGCTGGAAGATTTTCAGAGCAACCATGAGGGCGCGCTCATCGACTTTCTGGAAGAGCGGGGACCATGCCTGGATGGGGTGGTGCTGAATGCCGGAGCGCTTACGCACTACGGGCTTGCGCTTCGTGACGCCGTGGCGGCGCTTTTGTGTCCGGTGGTGGAGGTGCATCTGACCAACGTGCACCGGCGCGAACCTTTCCGGCGGCGTTCTGTCCTAAGTGCCGTGTGCGCCGGACAGATCGTGGGCTTCGGTGCCATGGGCTATCTGCTCGCCATCGAAGCGCTCCTGGCCCTCGCCGCGCGAGACCAGAGCGCGGCTACTTCAAACCAGGGAGGCGAGACACCATGATCTCAAGCAACGATTTTCGAAACGGCGTCACCATCGAGTACGACGGGCAGGTCTGGCAGGTCATCGACTTCCAGCATGTCAAGCCCGGCAAGGGGTCGGCCTTCGTACGCACCAAGTTGAAGAACCTCCTGACCGGGGGCACGGTCGAGCGGACCTTCAATGCCGGCGAGCGCGTGGCGGCCGCACGGGTGGAACGGCGCGAGATGCAGTATCTCTACCAGAACGGCAGCGAGTACATCTTCATGGACACGGAGAGTTTTGAGCAGATGGGGCTCTCGGCCGACCAACTGGGCGATGGCACCAAATACTTGAAGGAGAACATGGTCTGCTACGTGATGCTGTACAACGCCCAGGCCATCGGGGTGGAACTGCCCAATTCGGTGGAGCTCGGCATCGTGGAGACGGACCCGGGCCTGAAGGGCGACACCGCGGCGGGCGGCACCAAGCCCGCCACCACCGAGACCGGGGCTGTCGTACGCGTGCCGCTGTTTTTGAATACCGGCGATCGCATCCTGGTTGACACCCGCACCGGACAGTACCTGGGGCGCGCCTGAGTCGTCCGGACCGCATGCGACGGGCGGCGTCCGAAGGCGTTCGTCCGGTCTCGGTGCGCCTGGCCGCGCGAGGGCATGGCACCAAGGGTTGATAAGCGCCCGAGAGCATGGCGTGGGTGGGACACGGTGGCCCGGTTCACATCGGAGACGGCGCAATGGGTGCTATAGGTCCCGAACGTCGTACGCTTCCTGGCGGGGATCATGGGCGGCTCCGACCACGGGAGCGTGAACGGGGATCCGGGCGGCCGCGGTAAGGCGGCGCGCGACGCTGGGCTTGCGTTGGCGTGCCTCTCCGATTATGAACGCTCGTCCTCCCAGGCCGGGTCGGCTCCCGGGAGTCCGCGGAATTCTCCTCACCCCCTGGCCGCTGTGCCTTCGATTACGCCATCGTCGGTGCGCTCGTCGCCGGCGCCGGCGACACCGAAGACGCCGAGTTCTCCCACCGAGGAGTATCGGTCCCCACTCCCGTTTGGGCACGAGGCCTTCCGGGCCCTCTGACTCGAATATTCATGGAGCCCGGCTCGTCCGTTCACTGACGCCGGTTGACTAAAGTTGCCGCCGGCTGGCTGCGGCTTTTTCCGTATGGAAACCGGAAAGCCACCGGCTCAGGATTCGGGCCGCCGATGACGTCGTGAGCCGTGGTGGGCGGCCGCACCTTTTCTTCGGTCGATGGCCCGGCCGGCGCCCTCGTGATCGGGGCCGGAGGGTCGGGCGACGGGTGGCGGACGACTGCGGGGATGTGGCCTGTCGCGCGCGAGCGGCGTCTTTGGCTCACAGTCGGAGCGGCGGCGGGCCAGCGGCAGGTGTGCTGGGCGCGCCGCGTTTGAAGGGATAGTTGACAGGGCGGTGGGTCCGGCAGCAGGGGCGGCTGAGGAGTTGGTCCGCGGCTCCGTTCCGGTTCCTGGCCGCGTGGTGCCCGAGAACGTCGTGCGTGTGTCGGAAACCGTTCCGGCGTCCTCACAGGAGGACAGCACCTCGACCCTGGACACTCCTCCTGCGCTTGTGGTGTCATAGGGTTGGCAATAGTGGAGGTGGCAGTCTGTTCAGCAAGATCCTGGTCGCCAATCGCGGTGAGATCGCTGTCCGGGTCATGCGGGCGGCGCGCGAACTTGGCGTGAAGACGGTGGCGGTATACTCGGAGGCCGACAGAGACGCCGTGCATGTCCGTTACGCGGACGAGGCGTTCCCCATCGGTCCTGCGCAGTCGGTGCACAGTTATCTGCACATCCCCAATATCATTAACGCCGCCGTGCAGACGGGGGCCGAGGCTATCCACCCGGGATACGGGTTTTTGTCTGAAAATCATCGGTTCGCCGAGGTGTGCGGCATTTGGAACCTCACCTTTATCGGACCGCCGGCGGAGGCTATCCGCCTCATGGGGATCAAAGACCAGGCGCGCGCCACGATGGCCGCCGCAGGGCTTCCAGTAGTGCCGGGCTCCCAGGGGGCGGTGGCCTCTCTAGACGAGGCGCGGGTGGTGGCCGAATCCGTAGGGCTGCCGCTCCTGGTGAAGGCGAGCGGCGGCGGCGGCGGTCGCGGCATCCGCATCGTCGAGACCATGGACCAGCTGGAGGAGGCCTGGGAGCGGGCGGGGCGCGAGGCGGCCTCCGCGTTTGGAAACGGGGACCTCTACCTGGAGCGCTACCTGAAGAACCCGCGCCACATCGAAATTCAGATCATCGCGGACAAATACGGACATGTGGCCAGTCTGGGCGAGCGCGAGTCCAGCATCCAGCGTCGACGCCAGAAAATCCTGGAAGAGGCGCCGTCGCCGGCGGTGGACCCCGAACTGCGTCGCCGCATGTCCGAGGCGGCCCGTGAGGCAGCCCATGCGGTTGGCTATCATTCCGCCGGAACCATGGAGTTCCTGCTGGACGATGAGGGACGCTTTTACTTCATGGAGATGAATACGCGGGTGCAGGTCGAGCACGCCGTGACCGAAATGGTGACCGGCGTCGACATCGTGAAGGAGCAGATCCGGGTCGCGGCGGGCGAGCCCCTTTCGATTGAGGGCGACCACCTGGAACTGGTAGGCTGGTCGCTCGAGTGCCGGATCAACGCCGAGGATCCGGAGCAGCAGTTCCGCCCTTCTCCCGGTCTCATCACGCGTTACGACGTGCCGCAGGGCCCCTGGGTGCGCATCGACAGCGGCGCCGACGCGGGTACCGAGGTGCAGCCGTTTTACGACTCACTTCTGGCTAAGGTCGTCACGTGGGGACGGGACCGGGATGAGGCGGTGGCCCGGATGGCCAGGGCCCTGTCGGAGTTCCGGATCGAAGGGGTCAAGACCACCCTGGAACTCCACGGGCAACTCCTGCAAGACCCCGAGTTCCGGGCGGGACACATCCACACGAACTTCCTCGGGGAGCGTATTCCAGGGGCCTGAGCCAGGGCAGGCGGGGAGGTGCTGGCATCATGGAAGGGCAGACGGGCGGGGGCGGGATCCACATCGCCACCGACGTGGTGCAGACCATTGCGGGCCTGGCCGCCACCGAGGTTCCGGGAGTGGCGGGGATGGCCGGCGGTATTGTCGGCGGCATCTCCGAAATACTGGGACGCAAGAACCTGACCAAGGGTGTCAAAGTTGACATCGAAGACGGGGTGGCCGTGGTGGATCTTTTTGTCGCCGTCGAGTTCGGCTCGCGCATCCCGGATGTGGCCTACAGCGTGCAGCAGCGCGTGCGGCAGACGGTTGAAAGCATGACAGGGCTCCATGTGCGCGAGGTCAACATTCATGTCCAGGGGGTGGCGTTCCCGGCCGAGCGGGACGCCGATCCCGGTCCCCGCGCCTAAATCCGCAGGCGGGAACCCCCGGGCGGGAGGCGAGATGGCGCGGAGGCAGGCACGGCAGCAGGCCGTCAGGTGGCTCTACGAACAGGATGTGGGCGGCACCGCCCTCGACGAGTTGATAGGGCGGACCGTGCAGGGCATCCGTCCCGAGGACGCGCGTTACGCGAAAGAGCTCATCCGGGGTGTGGACGCTCACCGCGGGGAACTTGACGAGTGGCTTGGGCATCTGTCTCACGACTGGCGTGTGGAGCGCATGGCGGCGGTGGACCGGGCCGTCTTGCGGCTCGGACTGTACGAGCTTCGCTACGCCCGGGACGTTCCGGCACCGGTCGTTCTCAGCGAGGCGGTCGAACTGACAGGAATGTTCAGCACTCCGCAGGCCAAGCGATTTGTGAACGGGGTCTTGAGTCAGGCCAGCCGCGAGGTTCACGATCCCGTGGCCGACTCCCCATGACGCGGATTCTGGGCCTCAGTGCGGGAGCATCGGAGGCGGCTGGGGCGCTGGTTGAGGACGGCCGGGTTGTGACCCGGGCGGCGGTACCGATAAGGCCACGGGCGGGCAGCTCGCGCCGTGGAGGGTTTATCGCCGCCTATGCCGGTCTTGTCCACCGCCTGGTCGGGGGCGCACGGCCGGATGGAGTGGCCGTGCCTTCTCTGCATGCGGTCCGGGCCCCGGGTTATGGGGGCGGGTACGCCCCCGGGCCTGGTATGGCGTCCTGTCTGGCCCGGGGGTGGGGTGTGCCCGTGCTCGTGGCGGACCCGCGCGAACTTCGGTTGGCGGCCGGGTATCTTGGAGCCGGCCCTCTTGGAGAAGAGCGCCTGACGGCGCTTGATTTTGGCCCCGGCGCCACGGAGATCCTGGTGATCACAGGGGGTCCGTCCCCTGTCTCCTGGCATCTAGCGGCCGTCGTCGAGCCCGACCCGTGCGCCGTCCTGGAGGAGGTCCAGGGGGTCATCGCCCGACCCACCGAATCTGAGGACCTGCGGGCGCATCAACATGATCGACTGGTATTGCCGACCGTCGCGCCACGGGTGACGGCTCGGGGGGTGTGGCACCTCGACCTCACCACGGTCGTTCAATCGGCGGAGCGGGCGCGGGACATGGGTGCCGGCCGTGAGGCCATTCTGCGCGGCGTCCGTGAAGGGGTGGCCCGGGCGCTGGCCGGCCTCGTCCGGGCGGTTGCGGACGGCGGACCGGTCCTCATAACCGGTCGGACGCCCGACTCTCGGATACGGCTCGACTTGGCTGACGCCCTGGGTCCCGGGTTTTCCACTGTTTGTCCCCCCTTGAGCGGCGCCGGCACCCGGGCCACGGCGGCGGCGTTGGTGGTGTGTCGGCGGCTTCTCGCGGCGCGGGTGAGTTAGGGAGGGGTCCTCCTGTCAGAGACATTGTGGCTGTTGGGAAAACCGGTCGCGGATGAGATTCTGGGCCGGGTACGGGGCTTGGTGGCACAGTCAGCGGCGCGGGGGCGCCGTCCGCCGCACCTGGCGGTGGTCTACGTGGGCGACGACCCGGCGTCGGCCGTCTACATTCGCCAGAAGCAGCGCGCGGCCGCGAAGGTGGGGATCGAAACCAACCTGCAGCATCTGCCGGCGACAGTCGGCATCGGCGATCTCCTGGCCATCATCGACCGTCTGAACGGGGATCCCGGAGTCGACGCCATCCTCGTGCAGATGCCGCTTCCGGCGGGGCTCGACCCGGATCTGGTGCTGGAGCGGGTGCGAGCCGACAAAGATGCCGACGGGCTTCATCCGCTCAATCTAGGGCGGCTGCTGGCGGGCGGGCGGGGGCCGCGGCCGTGTACGCCGGCCGGGGTCATGGCGCTGCTCGCGCACTACGGGCAGGAAACGGCCGGCCGGCGGGCTCTGGTCATCGGCCGGAGCCGCCTGGTCGGCTGGCCGGTTGCCATCCTCTTAACGCAGGCCCAGGCGACGGTGACGGTTGCGCACAGCCGGACCCGGGACCTTCCCCGTCTCCTGGCCGAGGCGGAGATCGTGGTCGCGGCGGCGGGCCATCCCGGACTGGTGGAGGCCCGGCATGTGGCTTTGGGGGCGGTGGTGGTGGATGTCGGCATCACGCGGACCGAAGAAGGCCTCCGTGGCGATGTCGATCCCGGCGTGGCAGAGCGCGCGGCCGCACTCTCGCCGGTGCCGGGGGGCGTGGGGCCGCTGACCGTGGCCATGCTCCTTAACAACACCTGGGAGGCTTACAGCCGTGCACTCTGAGGACGTCTGGACGGTCGGCCAGGTAGTGGCCCGGGTGAAGCGTCACATCGAAGGCGACGAGTCCCTTCAGCACCTCTGGGTGCTGGGGGAAGTCTCAAACTTCAAGGCGGCTGCCTCGGGACATTGGTATTTCACGTTGAAAGACAGTGCGCAGCTGCCGGCTGTCATGTTTCGCGGGGACGCGCTGCGGAATGCGTTCCGGCCGGAGGACGGGGAGACCGTGCTGGCTTATGGACGTCTGGGAGTGTACGAACGCCAGGGCCAGACCCAGCTGTACGTCCAGCATCTTGAAGCGTTCGGAGCCGGCCGGGCGGCGCTCGAGCTTCAGGAGTTGAAGCGGCGCCTGCAGGCCGAGGGCCTGTTTTCGCGGCCCAAGCGCGCGCTTCCCCTGCTGCCACGGGCGGTGGCGGTGGTGACGGGCGGGGCCAGCGCCGCGCTGGCCGACATAAAGACGGTGGCAGGACGCCGGTTTCCCGGTCTCCCGCTTCTGGTCTTTCCCGTAACGGTCCAGGGGGAAACGGCTCCGGCCAGCATTGTGGAGGGCCTGACGCGTGCGGGAGCCTCCGCGGCCGACGTCATCATCCTGGCGCGCGGCGGCGGTTCGCGGGAAGATCTGGCGGCTTTCAACACCGAAGTTGTCGTCCGGGCGGTGTTTGCGGCCCCGGTTCCCGTGGTGTCGGCGGTGGGCCACGAAGTGGACGACAGCCTGAGCGACCTGGCGGCCGACGTGCGGGCGCCCACACCCTCGGCGGCGGCGGAGCTGGTGGTGCCTGAGCGGCAGGCGCTGGGCTCGCTGGTTGGGGCCTTCCGGGAGCGGTTAGAGGTGCAGCTGCGGGCGCGCGTCACGCAGGGGCGCCAGCGGGTGTCGGCACTCTCGGCATATGGGGTGCTGGCACGCCCGGAGCGGTGGCTCGGCCAGCGTCGGCTAGACCTCGGCCGGATCGAAGAGGACCTCCATCGGCGCCTCGCCCAGCAGACCGCGGCGAAGGCGACCGTGCTGGCAGAGCTTCGGGGCCGGCTTCTGGGCATGGATCCCACGGCCATCATGGAGCGCGGGTACGCGTGGGTAACCCGGCCCGACGGGAAGCCGGCGGTGCCGTCGGCTGTGGTCGTGGGAGACAGGCTCCACGTGCACTGGCGCCGCCAGGGCTGGTCGGTCACGGCCGAGCAGGAGCTTTTCCCCGACGCGGACGCGATGACAGGAGGAGGCGACGGCGGTGGCGACAGCGTCGTTTGAAGAGATGGTGGCACGGCTCGAGGAAATCGTCCGCCAGCTTGAGGGAGGGCAGCCGACATTGGCCGAGGCGATGGCGCTCTTCTCAGAAGGAAACGGTCTGTGCCGACAGGCGGAGAGCCTCCTCGACCAGGCTGATGCGCTCCTAAACCAGAACCGGAATCTGCCTGGCGGAGACAGTTGACCGCGCTGGAGGCCCTCGGGGCCGCCAGCGACCGCATCCGGACCGCGGCTCTTGATCTTCAGCGAGCAGCGGGTGAGACGCCAAAGTCCCTGGCCGACAGCATGGCCTATGCGCTTGACGCTCCGGGCAAACGATTCCGGCCCGCGCTTTTGTGGGCGGCCGGGGAGTGGCTGGGGCTCGGGCCGGAAGAACTCGGGCCGGCCGCGCTGGCCATCGAGATGGTCCACACCTACTCCCTGGTTCACGATGATCTGCCGGCCATGGACGATGACGATTGGCGGCGCGGGCGGCCAACGGTGCACCGCGTCTACGGTGAGGCGCTTGCCATCTTGGTCGGCGACGCCCTGATGACCGACGCGTTTCGGATTCTCGGTCAGGAGCGACGATTCTTTGCGCCCGGAGCCGTGCTGGCGGCGGTGGAGGCTCTGTCGGCGGCAGCGGGCCCCACTGGCATGGTGGGCGGCCAGGTCTGGGATCTGGAGCAGACGCCGGGATTGACCCTGGAGGAGCTTCAGCGCCTGCACCGGGCCAAGACCGGCGCCCTCATTCGATGGGCGGTGGAAGTCCCGGCCATCTTGACGGACCGCGCGGATGCACGCGAGACGCTCCAAGGCTACGGGGCGGCGGTTGGATTGGCTTTTCAGATCGCCGATGATATTTTAGACGTGGTGGGCGAGCGGGCCGTAACCGGCAAGACGCCGGGTCGCGACGCGGCCCTCGGCAAGACAACTTATCCCGTGCTCTTTGGGATCGAGGGGGCCCGCCAGATGGCCCGCACCACGCTCGAACAGGCCGAGACGCGGGTTGCTGGCCCCCAGGGTGAGACGCTTCGGGCCCTGGCCCGCTACGTGGTCGAACGCGATCACTGAGGTCGAACCGGGGCGAGAGGGGGCAGGATATTGAGCCTACGGCTCAACCAGGTACGCGAACCCCAGGATTTTCGAAACTGGTCGGTAACCGAGCTGGAGGAACTGGCTTCGGAGTTGCGCCTCGCCATCATCACGGCCACGTCGAAGACGGGCGGACATGTCGGTGCGAGCCTCGGGGCGGTCGAATTATTTGTGGCTTTGCACCGCACCTTCGACACTCCGCGAGACCGGCTGGTCGTCGATATCGGACACCAGGCGTATGCCCATAAACTATTGACCGGCCGGCAGGCCGAATTCGCGCGTATCCGCCAGCTGGAAGGGCCGAGCGGATTCTTGAAACGGCGGGAGAGCCCCTACGACGTCTGGGAGGCGGGCCATTCGTCGACGTCGCTGTCGGCGGCATTGGGAATGGCGGTCGCCCGGGATCTGAAGGGGGAGTCTCACCATGTCGTGGCGCTCATCGGCGACGGCGCCCTTACGGCCGGCATCGCCTGGGAGGCGCTGAACCAGATCGGTCATCTAAAGCGCCGTCTGATTGTGGTGGTGAATGACAATTCCATGTCCATCGCCCCCAATGTCGGGGCCTTCAGCCATTATCTGACAGACCTGCGCTCCCGCCCCACCTACCAGCGCGCCAAGCAGGATGTGGAATTGCTGCTGGAGTCTCTGCCCGTCATCGGCGGCAGGCTGAAGCGGGCCGGCGAGCGCCTCAAGGACAGCCTGCGGGTGCTGGTGATGCCGAAGAACGTCTTCGAAGAGATGGGCTTTGAGTATTTTGGCCCCATCGACGGGCACAGTCTCCAGGACGTCCTGGCCATCCTGGAACGGGCTAAGGCGGTGGACGGACCGGTCGTGGTCCACGTCATTACACAAAAAGGCAAGGGCTTTCAGCCGGCCGAGACGGCGCCGGCTCAGTTCCACGGGCCCGGGCCTTTTGATCCGAAGACCGGCCAGATAAAGGGCGGCGGCGGCGGGGCGCCCTCATACAGCTCCGTGGTGGCGTCGACCCTGCGGGAGATGGCGCGGGTCGACCCGCGGATTGTGGCCATCACGGCGGCCATGCCAGATTCAACCGGCGTCGACCGCTTTCAGGAGGAATTTCCGAACCGGGCATTTGACGTAGGCATCGCCGAGCAGCACGCCACGACGTTTGCCGCCGGGCTCGCGGCCGAGGGCATGCGGCCGGTGTTTCTGGTCTACAGTACGTTCTTGCAGCGCGGTTACGACCAGTTGGTGCACGATGTCTGCCATCAAAACCTGCCGGTCGTGTTTGGGGTGGACCGGGCCGGGCTTGTCGGCGCGGACGGCGCGACCCATCAGGGTGTCTACGATATCGCGTACATGCGGGCCATTCCCAACATGTCCATCGCGATGGGCAAGGATGAGGGGGAAACGCGTCAGCTCATGTTCCAGGCGCTACGCCAGGATGGACCGGTGGCCGTCCGCTATCCTCGGGGTGCGGGGCAGGGCGTGGACCTTTCCGGGCCGCTGGAAGGAGTGCCGTGGGGTCGTGGGGAGTGGCTGCGAAGGGGACAGGATGCGACTCTGGTCGGTTTTGGACCCATCGTCAACAGCGCCCTCGATGCGGCGGAACGGCTGGCGGCGTCAGGATTCGACGTGGGCGTCTTGAACGCCCGTTTCGCAAAGCCGCTCGATGAGGAGCTCTTGGCGGAGGCTGCCGCCTCGAGTCAGCTTCTGGTGACCGTAGAAGAACACGTGCGGATGGGGGGCTTCGGCGCGGCGGTGCTGGAGTGGGCGGAGTCCCATGGTATCCGGACGCCCATCCGGGTGCTGGGGCTGCCTGACGAATTTATCGACCACGGGCCCCTGCCCCACTTTCTGGCCCTTTACGGGCTGACCCCGGAGGGCATCGCGGAGAGTGTGACAGGATGGGTCGAACCGACCAAGAAGCGCGCCTGAGCGGGGCTCTTCGGGTTCGTTTGGACACGCTGCTTGTCGAGCGTGCCCTGGCTCCCACCCGGGCCCGCGCCCGGGCCTACATCATGGAGGGGGCCGTGTTCGTGAACGGCACGCGCGTGGACAAGGCCGGTCAGGCGGTGCCGCGCGATGCCGATGTGCGAGTGACGGCGCGCCAGAGCCGGTATGTGAGTCGGGGTGGCGTGAAACTGGAGGCCGCCCTGATGCGCTTTGCCATCCGGGCAGACGGCATCGTGGCAGCGGATATCGGCAGTTCGACCGGCGGCTTCACGGACTGCTGGCTCCAGCATGGCGCATCCCGGGTGTACGCGGTGGACGTGGGATACGGCCAGCTCGCGACGCGGCTGCGCGACGATCCCCGGGTGGAGGCGCACGAGCGGGTCAATGCCCGCTATCTGGAACCCGGACTGTTCGCGGGTCCGGTGCCTTCCGCCGCGTCTATGGATGTCTCCTTCATTGATCCGCGGCTCATCCTGCCGGCGCTCGATCGGATGATGGCGCCTGGTTGGTTCCTCATTGAGCTCGTGAAGCCGCAGTTTGTGCTGGGACCCGAACGCGTCGGCAAAGGCGGCATTGTGAATGCCCCCGAGGACCATGCGCTGGCTCTGCAACAGGCCATCGGCGACGCGTCCGCTCTTGGGCTGGCGGCCGTGGGGCTGATGCCTTCGCCCATCCGCGGCCAGAAGGGGAATCGCGAATTTTTGCTCTACGCCGTCAAGGGCGGTGTCCCCGCCTCCCTGTCGGTTGAGGCCGTCGTGCAGGAAGCGTGGGAGGACTCCGTGCCATGAGCCGAATCGGCATCTGGCCCAACCTGAACAAGCAGCAGGCAGCAGCGCTCACCCGGCAGCTCTGCCACTGGCTTTCGGAGCGTGAAATCGAGGTTGTCCTGCCGCCCGACGCCGCCGAGGCGGTCGGCCTCTCCGGCACGGGAGCGGAACCGCTTAACGCGGTGTGGGGCGACGTGGAGTTCGTGATCGTGCTGGGCGGCGACGGAACGCTTCTCAGCGCGGCCCGCACGCTTCTGCCACACAATCGGCCGCTATTGGGGGTGAACCTCGGTCATCTGGGCTTCCTGACCGAGGTGGAGGTGCCGGATCTCTATCCCGCGGTCTCGGCGTTTTTGGCCGGACGCTTCGTCGTGGACGAGCGGGTGACCCTGTGCGCCCAGGTCGTGCGGGGGGATGAAACGGTCCATGAAGTCAACGCCTTGAACGACGTGGTCATCACGAAGGGTCCGTTTGCGCGCCTCGTGAGTCTCGAGACGATCGTCGACGACGCGTATGTGACCACATACCCGGCGGATGGTCTCATTCTCTCGACGCCCACCGGCTCAACGGCCTACTCGCTGTCGGCCGGCGGCCCCGTGGTAAGCCCCTCCCTTGATGTCATGGTGCTGACCCCTATCTGTCCCCATAGCTTTTTTGACCGCTCGATCGTGCTCGGCGGGACGTCGCGCGTCCGGGTGCGCATCCGGGCCGAGCACCGCGAGACCCTGCTGACGGTTGACGGACAGGAGGGCTTCGGCCTCCAGGACGGCGACGTCATCCACGTGCAGGCGAATACGGACCGGGTGCGGCTCATGCGGCGTCCAGAATGGAATTTCTATCATGTCTTGCGGGCGTGGCGCCGGGGTCGGGAGGTATGAGCCCCATCCGCCTCACCGGACTGGCCGTGGAGAACGTGGGTGTCCTGCGCGACGTAAGGCTGTCGCTCGGTGACGGTCTGACCGTATTGAGCGGCGAATCGGGAGCGGGCAAGTCCCTTCTGATCCGCGCGCTGCAGGCGGCGGTCGGGGGGCGGGCGGAGGCTGAGCGGGTGGGCCCGTTCGCGGAACGGGCCCGGGTGACCCTGGAGTTTTGGGTAGACCCGGACGCGGGCTTGTGGGAGGCCCTGTCCGCCTTCGGGATCGAGCCGGACGAGACTTTGGTGCTGACGCGCGAATGGGCCCGCGAGGGCCGCGGCACACTCCGGGTTCAGGGGCGTGCGGTTCCGCAGACGGTGGTACGGCCCTTGTTTGAAGAGGCGATGGATCTTGTCGGCCAGCACGAACACCAGCGCCTCTTGCGTCGCGATTATGCGCGGCAGTGGCTTGATGGGCTGGTCGGGGAGTCCATGACGGGCCCGGTGGCGGAGGCCTTCTGGCGGGTGGCGGCTGCCGACCGGGAGCGGGAGAACTTGGAAACGGCGGTCGGGCGGCGAGAAGGGCTGCCCGAGCTGTCTCAGCAGGTCGCGGAGCTGGAAGCACTGGAACTTGGCACTGACGCGGAATCCACCCTTCGTGCGGAAGCTGAGCGGCTCCAGAACGCCGAACGCCTGCTCGGACTGTTTCGGGAGGCGTCGGAGCTTCTGGACGGGGGCGGGATCGGGTCCGTGAGCCGCGTGGCCCGCCTCCTCTCGGACGCCGGGCATCACGAACCGGGGGCGGTGGCCGCGGCCGAGAACGCCGCCGCGGCGGAGAGCATCCTGGAAGATGTCCGAAGGGATCTTTACCGACTGGCGGAGACAGTCGAGGTGGATGACAGGCGGCTCGAGGCCATCCGCGACCGCTTGGACCGGATGGCCCGGCTGGCCCGACGGCACGGCACCGATCCGGCGGGACTCCTCGGTGTCCTGGAGGCGCGCCGCGAGGAGTTGTCGCGGCTCGAACAATCTGTGTTCCGCCTGGCGACCCTCGGCCGCGAAAGGGAGGCAGCCTGGACTGACTTCAAAACCGCCGCCGCTCGTCTCTCGGCCGCCCGGCGGGAACGGGCCGCGGAAGTCAGCCGGACAGTCACCGCCGTCCTGGAGGAACTTGACATGCCGGGCGCGGGGCTCGAAGTCCAGGTGGAAACGGCCGAACCATCGGTGCATGGGGAGGACCGTGTCCGCTTTCTTTTCCGTCCCGCTCCGGCCGCGCCCTGGAAGCCGCTGGAAGAGGCGGCGTCGGGCGGTGAGATGGCCCGTGTCACGCTGGCGCTCACGGTCGCGGAGACACAGAACGGTCTCATGGTGTTTGACGAGGTGGATGCGGGACTCGGCGGCCGGGCCGCGCGACGGGTGGCCGATCTGCTGGAGCGATTGAGCGCGAGCGGCACCATGGTCCTGGCTGTCTCGCATCAGGCCGTGGTGGCGGCGGTTGCCGACCACCATTTTCGCGCCCGCAAGCGCCTGGTGGGAGAAAGAGAGGGACGGCCTCGAGCCGGAACTTTTGAGGGTCTGATGGAGGCGCGGGTGGATGAGGTGTCGGGCGGCGAGCGGGAACGGGAGCTGGCGCGGATGCTATCCGGGTCAAGTGACGAGGCGGCGCTCCTGCACGCCCGACGGCTTTTGGCCGGAGGCGACCCGTGAACACGCTCTACCACAGCATCGCGCACGCGCTCATGACATCGAACCGTATGCTGCTCCTGGCCCTCACCGCCTCGCTGTCGGCGCAGCTTTTGAAGGTGCCGGCCCACTACTTCCTGAAGAAGGAATGGGACTGGGGCCGCTCGGTCGGGGCCGGCGGCATGCCCAGTTCCCATTCGGCCATGGTGACCTCGTTGGCCACGGCTGTCGGCTTCGTCAGGGGCTGGCACTCCACTCTGTTTGCGATTGTCATGGTGTTTGCGCTGATCGTCTTGTACGATGCCGTCGGTATTCGTCAGGCGGTGGGGCGCCAGGGACGCTTTCTGAACCGCATGCAGCGCGAACCAGGCTGGGGCGAATGGCCGCGCGCGCACCTGCCGGAACTGGTCGGTCATACACCGGCCGAAGTGCTTGCAGGCGCCGTGTGGGGTATTCTGCTTACCATCATGTTTTATTGATCCAGGGTGGAGAGAGGGGACTTCCAGGCGGTGCGGGTGCTGATTGCCAGTTTGCCGATCGGGACCGGTCACGACAGCGCGGCCCGGGCGGTATCCCAGGCGCTTGTCAGTCGGGGGGCGACGGTGCAGGGGTCGCACGTGCTCGAAGCGTATGCGGGTACGGCGCGTACGGCTTACTATCAGGCGCTGAAGCTTGTTCCGACGCCTTATGATCTTGCCTTTCATCGCAGTCACGATGGCTGGCAGGCGGCGTGGGCCGTGAACAGGCACCGCTGGCGGCGGCTGTCGCCGCTGTTGCGGCCCGCGGCCGAGAGTTTCCGGCCAGATTGGGTCATCGCCACCCACCCGTTTGCCCTGGCCGCCTGGGCCGGCGTACAGGATCGTCGCTTTGGCGTGGTGGGTGTGGTGACCGATCTGTCGGTCCATCGCTTCTGGTATGAGCCAGACGCCGATGCCTATGCGGTGTGGCTGCCGTCAGTGGGCCAGGATCTGGCCCGCTGGGGAGTGCCGGACGAACGGATCTGGGTCACCGGCATCCCTATCCGGCCCGAATTTGCGACCGTGCGGCCCCGCTTTGACGGCCCGGTGGTGGTGATGGGGGGTGGCCTTGGCATGGGCCCGATCGAGCACACGGTGAGCCGTTTGTGCTCGCTTTCGCGCCCCCTGCGAGTGATCTGCGGCAAGAATGAGCGTCTGTACAACCGCCTCCGGCGCCGCTTTTCAGGAAGAACCGTATCGGTGTACGGCTATGTGGAAAACATGCCCGCGGTATTGGACGGGGCGGCGTTGGTCGTCAGCAAACCGGGCGGCCTCACGGTGGCCGAGACGGCGGCCGGCGGCATTCCCCTGGTTGTATCCCATCACCTCCCGGGCCAGGAGTGCGTAAACCTAAAGCGCCTGCAGCGCCTTGGCGTCATCAGGGACGGAATGGGCGACGTGCTGGATGTCGCCCGCGGCATGCTGGTGAGGAGCCGCTGGGAAGAACAGGTTCACCGGCAGCGGCATCTCGGCCGCGCCGACGCGGCCGGCGCGCTGGCTGCCGCCCTTTACGCCAAGGGCGAATCGAGCGAAGGGCAAGCCCTGCCCCTTCCTTAGCGCGAGAGAACCGGGGACAGCGGCTCGAACAACACCCCCGAGACAGAAGACGGTGCGGCCGGCCGGCGTGCGCCCACGTGGAACTCCTGGCGGCTTGCTCCATGGAGTAACTGCCGCTTCATCACCATGTCTCTCTCGGGCGGACACGTCGGTACCAGCTGGCCCTGTCTCCGGCGAAGGGAACGGGGCACGACGCGGACGCGGTGTGACACGCTGGCCACGCGTTTAAAGTCTCCGCCCGGCGGGCCCACCGGTACGGCAGCCCTCCGACGGGGAGGGGGAAATGGCTCCTTATGTGCCGGAAGCTCACGGTCCCCGCGACGGTGAACCAGGTCCATGCGGATCTGGCTCCGGTGAAGAGGGCTGGAGTGGGAATCGTGGCAACACTTTAGTCGTCCCTCCTCCTGGTTCCTAAGACCGGTCCTGTCCGGAGAAGGCTTCTCCTTGTGATTTTCCGGCGGCGGCTCTGCGCGACCGTGGCGGCCCGCACGGGCCGCCCCCCCGGTGGGTCGGCCGCGCCGACATCGCCGGCCGCTGTGCCGAGGGGATATTGCGGGATGTGCGGTAAGAGAGGACTATAGAGGGGTCGGCACGAGTCGAAACGGACCGCGAGAGCCCTGATCGGTCTCATTCGATACCATCAGGCCGCGAGCAGGAGGCGCCCAATGCGTGTGTTTATCATCCCGCTCGGCCATTTCGACCTGGACGTGGGGTCTCTCACGCCAAGTGATGTGTCCGGACGGAGAGCCAAGGCGCCGGTCTACGCCTACCTGATTGAATGCGCCGCCGGACTGGTGTTGATGGACACCGGATGTTCGAGCGCGCTGGCCCGGGACCCGCGGTCGCTTCTGGGCGACGAGGTGGAAAGTCTGACCCCGGTGATGGGGGAGGCCGACCACATTCTGGCGAGGCTCGAGCTTCTCGGCTACCAGGCGCAGGATGTGGACCTGGTCTTGAACTCGCACCTCCACTTTGACCACGCGGGGGCCAATAATTGCTTTCCGAAGGCCGAGTTTTGGTGTCAGCAGACGGAGTGGGCGGCCGTCCGCGCCCACCCGCGGCACTACCCCGACCCGGGCTGGGATCCGGGGCCGACGGCCCGTCGGCGTGAGCTTCGGGGTGACACGGATGTCACGGCCGGCGTTCGCCTCATATCAACGCCCGGTCACACCCCCGGTCACCAGTCCCTCCTGGTGGAGGCGGAAGAGGGCTCGATGCTTTTCACCAGCGATGCCGTGTACACGTCGGCGCACTTCGATCCCGAGCATCTCGGCGCGGCTGTGGATACGGTACAGGCCCGAGCCTCGGTGCTCCGGCTCATGGATTTAGCCCGGGAGGGAGCGCGTCCGTTTTTCTCCCATGACCCGGTACAGGCAGAGCACGAGGCATGGCGGCTGGCGCCGGCCTTCTACCGCTGACTTGCTTCCCGACGAAACGGGTTTGCATAATAGGCCTGTTGTGGCTCGGGCTTTCGCTTGGGCGGCGCACGCCGGAAGGAGTGAAAGTCGTGTGATGGCGATGCTCGAAGACTATGTGGCGTTGTCCAAACCGCGAATCGTTCTCCTGCTTCTGGTCACCTGCTATTCAGCGATGATCGTGGCGAACCAGGGCGTCCCGGGGCTGGCGGTGACCGTGTTCACGCTGGTTGGCCTGGCCTTGTCCGCCGGTGGCGCCAACGCGGTCAACATGTGGTACGACCGGGACATCGACCCCGTCATGGAACGTACCCGGACACGGCCGGTGGCCGCCGGACGGGTACCGGCGCGAGGGGCGCTGGCGGCCGGCATCGGCGGCGGTCTCGTGGGCGGTGTCCTATTGTGGGTGGCGGTGGGGGCGCTCGCCGCCGGTATTGCCGTCGGCGGCTATCTCTTTTACGTGCTCGTCTATACGATGTGGCTCAAGCGGCGAACCCCGCAAAACATTGTGATCGGCGGGGCGGCCGGCGCTTTTCCGCCGCTCGTGGGCTGGGCGGCGATCACCCATGGGGTGGCCGTGGCACCCGTCCTGATGTTTCTCATTATCTTTTTGTGGACCCCGCCCCATTTCTGGGCGCTCGCGCTCTACAAGCAGGATGACTACCGGCGGGCCGGCATTCCCATGATGCCGGTCGTCGAGGGTGAGTGGAAGACCAAGATCCAGGCTCTCTCCTATACCATCCTCCTCCTCGGAGCCTCCCTGCTCCTTTACCGCACGGGCGTCGTCGGATTGTGGTATCTGGGCGCAGCGGCGGTGCTGGGAGTGGGGTTCGTGGCCTATGCCGTGGCGCAGCTGCGTGAGTCTCCGCCCGCCGACCGCTGGGCCCGGCGCACGTTCCGATATTCACTCGTGTATATGCTGGTTCTGTTCGTGGCCATGGTCGCGAACGTGCGCTGACGACGGGGGGAAGTGGGCATGTACTGGTTTCTGCCTGACTTGAACGAGGCATTCATTCTGACCAGCGCCGTTTTGATTGGCGCTGGCTGGTGGGCGATCCGCCACAAGCACGTCCGCTGGCACCGGCGCCTCATGTTCTTGGGATCGCTGTCGGCGAGCCTATTCTTTCTCAGTTACGTGTTCAAGACAGTCGTGCTGGGTGACACCAGCTTCGGGGGCCCCCGTGGGCTCCTGCCCGTGTACACGACATTTTTGGATATTCACACGACGCTTGCGACCTTCATTGCGATTCTGGGGATTATCACCTGGCGTCGCGCTCTCCGGCGCCGCTTCGCGCTGCACAAGAAGATAGCGCCCTGGACGGCGGGCGGCTGGATGGTGACGGCGGCGACGGGGCTGACGGTCTTCCTGCTGCTGTACGTGATTTTTCCGTCCGGTCCCACCACAGGCAACCTGTTAAAGCTTCTGGGAGGATAGCATCTTGCCCAAGCGCGGCGCGCGCCGGGTGCGGATTGTGGCCGATGTGGCCACCGTGGCCCTGTTCCTGGTGGTGTTGGTGGGGTTTCTGGATACGCTGACCCATTCCGCCCTCGGATGCGGGCCGATGTGGCCTTTGTGCAACGGCGGAGTGCTGCCGGGACCGGGCGTGCAGTCTTTGGTTGAGTACACCCACCGGGCGATTACCGGCGTCGCAGGCATACTGGTGGCGGTGGCGGCGGTGTGGGCGTGGGTGGCCTACCGGGCGCCTGAAGTCCGGGTACTGGCCGCCATCGGCCTCGGATTTGTGGTGGTCGAGTCAGGCGTGGGTGCGCTGGCCGTGGTGCATGCGGAGTCGCCGGCGGTATTGGCGACGCACTTTGGCTTCGCCCTATTTGCATTTGCCGGCACCGCGGTCATGACGGCCGTTCTTCATCAGCTGGCCCGCGAGCCGGAGCGCGCGACCGGATGGCGGGAGCGCACGGTGGCCATAGGCGGGCGCCTTCGGTTTCTCATCTGGCTTCTGGTCGTATATCTGGTGGGAATCGCGTATCTGGGCGCCCTGGTAGCGCATACCGGGGCGGGTACGGCCTGTGTCGGGTGGCCCCTGTGCAGCGGGATGGTGTGGCCGGGATTCGCGGGTCTGCGGGGGCTCGTATTCTTCCATCGTCTGGTGGCGCTGGGAGCGGGGGTCCTGGTGCTGCTGGTGTTCTTGAACGTGCGCTCCCTGCGTGACAGGCGCCCGGGACTCTACCGGGCCTCGCACGTCGCCCTGGCGCTGGTGGTGCTGCAGATTTTCAGCGGTGCCTACCTGGTCTTGTCCCACCTCAGCACGACGGCCGATCTTATTCACGTGGCCATCATGACGATGCTCTTTACGACGGCGGCCTATATGGCCGTGGAATCGCTGCCGCTTACGGCCCGTGGACGTGCCCTCGTTGAGACCTCATGAGCCGTAAGCCGGCTCGGGAACGCCTCCATCTCGACTGGCCCACCCTGTCGGTGTACCTGCTGGGCGTGTTTCTGGGGGCTCTGGATACAAACGTGATCGCCCCCATCTTCCCGCTCCTGGAGCGCGGCTTCCACATCACCCTCGGGTGGACGGCCTGGACGGTCACCGCCTACACGGTGTCGTACGCGGTGGCGACGGTACTGGGCGGGGCACTCGGGGATCGCGTGGGGCACCGTCGGCTTTTTGAGGCAGGCCTCGTCGCCTTCGGGGTAGCGTCGGTCCTGGCCGCCCTGTCGCCGACGTTCGGGGTCTTCGTGGTGGCGCGCGTCATTCAGGGTGCCGGGGCGGGCTCCGTGTACCCAAACGCGCAGGCGGCCGGCATGCGGCTCTTTCCCGCCAACCGGCGCGGAACCGCGCTCGGACTGTTCGGGGCGGTGTTCGGCATGGCGGCCATCGTGGGACCGGTGCTGGGAGGCGCGTTTGGTCAGTACCTGGGATGGCCCAGTGTGTTCTGGCTGAACGCCCCGCTTGCCGTGCTGATTCTGTGGCGGAGCCGGCGGCTGCCGGTGGAGCGGGGCACGCCGCGGCCGTTGCCGGACGCGGTCGGAGGGTTCGCATTTTCAGGCTTTATTGCATCGGCCCTGCTGGTGCTGGCCGCCGGCGGCGGCGCGCGGATCCTATTTGCGCTGCTGGCGGCAGCGAGTCTGACGCTCTTCATCGTGCGTGAACGGGCGGCCGCCCAGCCTTTTGTGGACTGGCGGCCGCTTGTGCGCCACTCGGGCGCGGCGCTTATGGCCGGGGCGGCCATCATCGGCCTTGACATGTCGGCGGTTGTGTTCGTCCCCACCCTGGCCCAGAGGGACCTGGCCGTCTCGGTTTTCGTGTCCGGACTCGCCCTGCTCCCGGCAGCGTTTTCCGGCGCGGTGGCGTCCGGGGTGGTAGGCGTCATGGTAGACCGCCTGGGAGGCCGGCGGCTCATCATCTTCGGACTCGTGGCTGCCATGGCCGGCGGAATTCTCTTGGCCTGGCCCCATCTCACCTGGACGCGTTTCGTGGTGGCGATGGTGGTGTTGGGCGCGGCGACGGCGCTGACGATGGGAGCTCCGCTAAATCGGCTCGGCATCGCCCTCTACCGGGATGACCAGGCCGGGGAAGCCCTGGCCCTGATGGCCGTATTCCGATCGGTGGGGCTCGCCGCGGGTCCAGTGCTGCTCACCGCCGCGGCCCGCGTTCATGGCTTTACAGGGATGTTCGGATCGGTGGCATTGGCGTCGGTGATAGGCGCCCTGCTGTTCGTGATGGTGCCGGAAGCAGGGACGGCCCGACCCGCTCCCGATCCAAATTACGGGTAACTCTTCGCCACCACTTCCGGCTCCGCCGGGCAGGCGGCGCCGGGCTGCCGCATGGGTACCACGATTCCGAGCGGCCGCCTCGCGAGTTCGGTCGAATGGTGTCGGATCTGGTCGACCGAAGACGGCCGGCCGTCCCCAAGCCTGGCAGGAGATGGGAGACAACGGAACGAAGGACGTGAAACCGCACCGGCGACGTGCGCGACGGAGGGGGCCCCACGTGTCCATTAAAGTCTTGATTGCGGATGACAACCGAGAGTTCTGCGAACTGCTGCGGGACGCGGTGCAAACAGAGGAAGGCCTGGACGTGGCCGGCATCGTCCATCATGGGGTAGAACTCTTGGAATTTCTGGAGGCGCACACGGTGGACGTTGTGGTCCTCGACATCATCATGCCCCACCTGGATGGGATCGGCGTGCTGGAGCGCCTCGCCAGCTGGGAGAGTCGACGGCCCAAAGTCATCGTGCTGACGCCGTTCGGGCGCGAGGTCATGACCCATAAAGCCCTGGAGCTGGGGGCCGATTATTACATCTTGAAGCCGTTCAATCTGAGCGTGCTGGCAAGCCGCATCCGGCAGGTGGCGACGACGGCCGAAACCGAGCGGCCGCCGGCGGAGAGTTTCGGTGCGTATGGCGCTCGGGTGCAGCTGATGCCGGTCCGCCATCTGGATGTGGAAGTCACGAACGTCATCCACGAGCTCGGCATCCCGGCCCACATCAAGGGGTACCTGTACCTCCGTGAGGCCATCATGATGGTGATCCACCGCGTGGACCTCCTGTCTGGCGTCACGAAGGAGCTCTACCCGGCGATTGCCGCGAAGCACCACACGACGCCAAGCCGCGTGGAACGCGCCATTCGCCATGCCATTGAGGTGGCGTGGAGCCGGGGCAATGTGGACGTCATCAACGATATCTTCGGTCATACGGTGAGTCGGGAGAGGGGCAAGCCTACCAACTCCGAGTTCATCGCCATGGTGGCGGATCGCCTCCGCATCCAGATGAAGGCCAGCTGAGAAGGGGCGCCGTGGAGGCGCCCCTTCCGGTTGCGAGGGTCTAGTGGGTGTGCCATGATCCGGTCGGAGTTGCGTACCCCGGGACCCCCTGGCGGCGACGCCGCATCATATGGCCGCCTTGTGGAGCGGTGGAGGTCCTTCGTTCGCGCCCTGGAGAACCCGGACCGAAAGGCCCGAAAGGAAGGGAGCCCTGCGGGGCGAGCCATGAATATTTTCGACGCGATGAAAGAGCACGGGCACGAGGAGATCGTCTTCTGGTACGACAGGGAAATTGGGCTGCGGGCGATTGTCGCCATCCATGACACCTCGCTCGGTCCGGCGCTGGGTGGATGCCGGATGTGGCAGTACGCCGAGGAAGAAGAGGCCGTGACCGATGCCCTGCGTCTCTCGCGCGGCATGACATTCAAGAACTCCGCGATGGGTCTTGATATGGGAGGCGGCAAGGCCGTCTTGTGGGCCGACAGCGAAAGCGACAAGACAGAAGCGCTCTTTCGGAGTTTCGGGCGACTGGTTCAGTCCCTGGGGGGACGCTACATCACGGCCGAGGACGTGGGCGTCACCGCCGAGGACATGGCCATTGTGGCCCGGGAGACGCGTTACGTCGGCGGCCTGGCGGAAAACAGCGGCGACCCCTCCCCGGTTACGGCACGGGGCGTCTTCGAGGGCATCTGCGCGGCTCTCGAAGCCGTTGACGGGCGGTCCGCCGTGGACGGCCGGCACGTGGCGGTGCAGGGCCTTGGCCATGTTGGCTGCGGCCTCGTGGAACTTTTGGTGAACGCCGGCGCGACCGTCACCGCCACGGACATCCATGCGGCCGCGGGCCAGGCCGCCGCCGCCCGACTCGGTGCCCGCTGGGTCGAGCCCGCGGCCATTTATGACGTCCCCTGCGATGTGTTTGCGCCCTGCGCGCTGGGAGCGATTTTAAACGATGACACCATCCCACGCCTTCAATGCAAGGTGGTCGCGGGGTCGGCCAACAACCAGTTGGCCGAGGAGCGGCACGGCGCCATGCTGCGCCAGCGCGGCATCCTGTATGCACCCGACTTCGTCATAAACGGAGGCGGGGTCGTCAATGTGGCCGACGAGTTTCACCCGGATGGGTACCATCGTGACCGGGCTATCACGCGTGTGCGGGCCATCGGCGATCAGCTGCGTGAGGTTTTCCAGATCGCCGACCGCGAAGGCATTTCCACCTCCGATGCCGCCAATCATCTCGCATTGCAGCGCTTGGATTTGATAGGCCGTGTCCGCAGGACGTATATTCCGGAATAGGCAGAAAAGGGGGCCTGAATGCCGGTATGGCGACATCCGAGAGGGTTCCCGTCGAGTCGCTCGAGCATCTGATAGGCCAGCTTCCCGGCATCGAGCGCTGCCGTATTGCCGTCAACGACATGGGCCTCATTGAAGAGGTCCACGTCCTGGCATCTGACCGCCGACCGGCCAAGCAGATCGTGCGCGATATCGAGAGTGCTTTGGCTGCCGGCTACAGCATCCGTCTCGACCACAAACGCATTTCGGTCGCGCAGGTCCGTGGTGTGCGGGAGCCGGACGGCTGGGTGCGTCCCGTCCTGCAGCATTATGGCATGCAGCTTGACCCCGTGGGCGGACGCATGGTGGCCGAGGTGTCACTGATCGGCGCCGAGGAAGGCTCGGCGCCGGTGGTGGGGAGGCGGGAGTCGCGGTACCTGCCGAGTCACCAGGTGTGGACCGTGGCCGAGGCCGCACTCGACGCGGTGGAGCAGATGAGTGCCGCCGGGCCCTTCGCGCTGCGCGATGTCGCAACCTGGGAACTGGCCGGTGCCCATTGGGTCGCGGTGGCCGTCGCCTTCGTCAGCGCACGAGGGCGCGAGCAGATGGCCTGCGGGACGGCACAGGTGGTGGATGACCCGCATCGCGCGGCCGCGGAGGCGACGGTGGACGCCTGTGACAAGGCCCGCCGTCAGTCGCAGTGATGGAGGACGGTGCCGATGCTCCGCGCTATGTGCGGACGGGGTGGACCGACCCCGGAGTCGAGGAATCAGCGACGCCGCCGGACGACGTGGATCGAGTGCTGCGGGTCTGGCTCCGCGAGCGGCGCCGCCTGGTCGTCGGTTCTATGGACGGCACCGAGTGGGAGGCCCAGCTTATCGGCGTGGGCCGGGACGCCCTCTACCTGGTGGGCGAGGACGGACAGGCGCGGATTGTATTCCGGCATGGTCTTCGCTATCTAGCAGCCCTGGAGCGTGAGGGAACCGCGATCGATGGCCCCGCCTGACAACGATGCCGTGTTTTCCGGTCGTGCGTTTCAGGTGCGGGTGGAGGAGCGCCCGGGGCCCGACGGCCGTCCGCACCGCTACGAGGTCGTCGACCGGGTTCCGGCGGTGGCGGTGGTTGCCGACGTGGACGGCGCCCTTCTTGCCATCCGCCAGGAGCGGCCGGCAGTGCGACGGGTGCTGTATGAACTTCCGGCTGGCAAAGTCGACCCCGGTGAAAGCCCAGAGCAGGCGGCCCGTCGGGAGCTTGCCGAAGAGACGGGCTATCGCGCCGAGCATCTCGTCCGCCTTTTTGATCTTTATCCGAGCCCGGGCTACACCAATGAGCTTGTGAGCTTTTTCTTCACCGCCGATCCCGCGGCCGGGCTTCCGCACCGCGAGTCGGGGGAAGAGGCGGCAGGCATGGAAGTCGTCCTGCTTTCTCCCCCCCAGGTGTGCCAGATGATTCTTGGAGCGGAGCCGTTGAATGCCCTCTTTCACACGGGTGCCACGGTCTGGCTCGGGCGGCACCCTCGCGCATAGCGGCGCGGCCAGATCCTCGCCCCTTTGCGTGGCGATGGAGGGCCGCTGGAGGCGGGTGCCGAAGATTTCGCCCAAGACTTTCGGCTCGCATCGCCCGGTTCGGGCCCTCATATGGGAAAGCCGTTGGAAGGGTTGGCGACCCCCATTCTTCTCCATGGGATGGCCCGTGCGGAATCTGGCTTTCGGGCGCCGACCCTGTGATATAGTTGAGCCGCATTCGTGGCGAAACGTTGTCAGGGAGGCCTTTTTATGCGCATTGGACTACCCAGGGAAATCAAAGCTGACGAGAACCGAGTGGCGCTCACGCCGGGGGGCGTCAAGGTGCTGACGGCTGACGGACACGAGGTCCTGGTGGAGCGGGGAGCCGGCACCGGCAGCGGCTTTGCCGACGAACAGTACGCGACCAGCGGGGCGCGGATCTGCGACGCGGCCGGCGATGTGTGGCGGGACGCTCAACTGGTGGTCAAGGTGAAGGAGCCGTTGGCTGGCGAGTATCAATATTTTCGAAACGATTTGGTCTTGTTTACGTACCTTCACCTAGCCCCCGAACGCGCCTTGACGGTGGCGCTTTTGGAGAGCGGAATCACCGCCATCGCCTACGAAACGGTGACCGCCCGCGACGGATCGCTGCCGCTCCTGACTCCCATGTCGGAAGTCGCGGGGCGCATGGCGACACAGATCGGGGCACAGTTCCTGGAGGAGCCTTACGGAGGCCGTGGCGTGCTCCTGGGTGGCGTGCCCGGGGTTCTGCCCGGGCGGGTGACCATCGTGGGAGGCGGGATCGTCGGAACCAACGCCGCCCGTATCGCAATTGGACTCGGGGCCGAGGTTACGCTCATCGATATCAACGCCGAACGCCTGCGAGCACTGGATGACCAGTTCGGCGGGCGGCTCCGCACCCTCATTTCCAACGCGTACAACATTGCCGAGGCCACGGCAGGGGCCGATCTTGTGGTCGGTGCGGTCTTGATCCCGGGGGCGCGAGCGCCGCACCTCGTGAGCGAAGCGATGGTGCGCGACATGCCGGCAGGGTCCGTGATTGTGGACGTGGCTATCGACCAGGGCGGGATTGTCGAGACCATCGATCACATCACCACTCACTCGCAGCCAACCTACACGCGCTTTGGCGTCATTCATTACGCGGTCGCCAATATGCCCGGCGCGGTGCCGCGCACGTCGACGCTGGCCCTCACCAACGTGACGCTCCCGTATGTCCGCGCCGTTGCCAGCATGGGCGCTCCCGCGGCCATGGGCCGGGACCCGGGCCTGCGCGCGGGGTTGAATGTCTATCGGGGAGACGTGACCTACCGGGCCGTAGCCGATGCGCACCACCTGCCCTATCGGGAGGCGGAGGCCGTCCTCTCATAACCTTGACCGCTCGAGACGCCCTCTCCGGGAGGGATCGCCCGCCGCTTGGCGAAGCGAGTACCGGGGAGGGGACGGCGTGTCGCCCGGGCTCATCGAGGAGTTTTTGGAGTATCTGTCGTTAGAGCGGGGCCTGTCCGTCAACACACTCGAATCGTACGGACGGGATTTGCGACATTTCGCGGCTTACGCCGGAGCGGAGAACCCGCTTCAGTGCGGGGCGCTCGTGATGGACTATCTGGACGACCTTCGCCAAAGTGGCCGCTCGACCGCGACTCTGGCCCGGCGATTGGCCGCGCTCCGCGCCTTCTATGCCTATCTCGATCAGGAGCGGGGACTGAGCCCGGACCCCACTCGACACCTGCAGTCGCCCAAGCTGGAGCGGCGTCTGCCGGCCGTGCTGTCGGTGGCGGAAGTGGCGACGATCGTCCAGGCCCCGGATACCGGCACTCCTACGGGCGTCCGGGATCGGGCGATGCTGGAGCTGCTGTATGCCACCGGGATCCGGGTCAGTGAGTTGATAGCGCTCCGGGTAGACGACTGGGTCACCGATCCGCCGCGCCTGCGCTGCCGGGGCAAGGGAGGCAAGGAGCGCATCATACCGGTCGGCAAGCAGGCTGTCCAGAGTGTAAACGTGTACCTGAGCACCGCCCGGCGCCGACTCATCCGGGGCCGAGACCCCGGGGCTCTCTTCCTGAACCACCGCGGCACGCTGATGACGCGCCAGGGGTTCTGGAAGCTCATCAAGAAGTACGCACTGTTGGTTGGCATCGAGAGGGACATTACGCCCCACACCATCCGTCACTCCTTTGCCACGCACCTGCTTGACAACGGCGCCGACCTGCGGGCCGTTCAGGAGATGCTGGGGCATGCCGATATTTCCACCACCCAGATTTATACTCACGTGAGCCGAACTCGCCTGAGACAGGTGTATGACCAGGCTCACCCGCGGGCCCGGCGGTCCTGAATGGTCGTTGCCCTTCTCGTCATTGACTCGGGTGGCATCGGCGACGCGCCGGATGCCGCCGCATTCGGGGACCATGGTGCCTCGACCATTGCTCACGCGCTGGCCGCCCACCCGCTGCCGCTGCCCCATCTGGCGGCCATGGGCCTGTCGGACCTCATCCCTCTGACCGGGACAGACCCGGTCCCGGTCAGCGGCGCCTCGGCCGCCATCAATCCCCGCGCGCGCGGCAAGGATACCCTGGCCGGCCACTGGGAGATGATGGGCGAGGTTCTGGAGGAGCCTTTTCGGACCTATCCCGAAGGCTTTCCGGCCGATGTGGTGGAGCAGCTGGAGACGGCTTTCGACCGGGCGATTCTCGGTAACCGCGCCGCGTCCGGCACCGCCATCATCGAGGAGCTTGGCGAGTGTCACATGCGGACCGGGCGTCCGATTGTGTACACTTCGGCCGACAGCGTGCTTCAGATCGCCTGCCACGAGGAGGTGGTGCCGCTGGAGACGCTGTACGCATGGTGTCGGGCCGCCCGCTCCATCATGAGCGGGCCGCGCCGCGTGGGCCGCATCATCGCGCGGCCGTTCGTCGGGAGCCCCCACGGGTTTGTGCGCACGGCCCACCGCCACGACTACGCCGTCGCGCCTCCGGCGGGAATCTTTACCGAACGGTTCCGGGCCGCGGGTGTGCAGATGGAAGCCGTCGGAAAGATCTGGGACATTTTTTCCGGCCGCGGCTTTCAGACCGCCCGCCCCACCGCTTCCAATCGGGAGGGCCTCGAATTGACCGCCGCGCTCGCGCGCGATCTGAGGGCGCACGAGCGCGCGCTGGTGTTCACCAATCTGGTTGAGTTCGACTCGCATTACGGCCACCGGCGCGACCCTGACGGTTATGCCCGCGCCCTGCAGGAGCTGGACGCCGCGTTGCCGGCGCTGCAAGAGGCGCTCGGCGCCGACGGGCAGCTTTACATTACGGCCGACCACGGCTGCGATCCGACCCTGGCAGGCTCTGACCATACGCGCGAGCAAGTCCCGCTCCTGGCCGCGGGAGCCGGAATCCGGCCCGGGCGAATCGGGGACCGGAACACCCTGGCCGACATCGGGGCGACCCTGGGGGAGCTGTTCTCCGTGCCGCTTCCTCCCGTCGGAGCGTCGTTTTGGGGGGAGATTGGCGATGGCCGCCTCCTCTGACCCCGGTTTCACCGAGCGGCCGGGGAGCGGCTTCGGGCCGGTGCTGAGGCGAGCGCGGCTCGGGCTAAGCCGGCCAGAGGACATGGCCCTGGTAGCGGCCGCGGCGGCAGGGGGCGACGTACCGGACTACCAGCTCTCGGCGTGGTTGATGGCGGTGGCCATAAAAGGACTGGATGAGGCCTGTACCGTCGCACTCACCCGCGCCATGGCCGCTTCGGGGGGCACGCCTGCGGTTCACCCCGGACTTGTGGACAAGCACTCTACCGGCGGAGTCGGCGACAAGACCACACTGGTGGTGGCGCCTCTGGTGGCCAGTCTTGGTGTGCCGGTGGCCAAGATGTCGGGACGGGGCCTCGGTCACACCGGGGGCACCCTGGACAAGCTCGAAAGCATTCCGGGTTTTAACGTCCACCTTCCACGAGCCGAGCTCGCCCGGGTCGTGGCGGAGGTGGGGGTGGCGGTCGGGGCGCAGAGCGAGGATCTGGCCCCGGCCGACGGGCGCCTGTACGCACTGCGCGATGTGACCGAGACGGTGGATTCACGTCCTCTCATCGCGTCTTCGATCATGGCGAAGAAGCTCGCCGGCGGTTCGCCTGCCATCCTGCTGGACGTGAAGGTGGGGCGTGGGGCCTTCATGACCGATCTGACCGATGCCCGTGCCCTCGCACGTCTCATGCTCCACATTGCCCATGCGGAGAGTCGGAGGGCGGAGGCGCTCCTAACGGACATGGACCAGCCGCTCGGGTATGCGGTCGGCAACGCGATTGAAGTCAACGAAGCGCGTGCGACCCTCATGGGCGAGGGTCCCCCGGACTTTGAATGCCTGGTGCTGGCGGTAGCCGCGCGCATGCTGGCGCTTGCCGGCCGCCCGGACAACGCCGAGCAGGTCGTGCGACAGCAATTGGCGAGCGGGCGGGCGTTCAGACAGTTTTTGGCCTGGATTCGCGCCCAGGGCGGTGACGATGAGCTCATGGCGCGCGGGCCACTCCCGCTGGCCCCCGTGAGGAACGAACTTCCGGCCCCCGCGTCCGGGGTCGTAGAGTCGGTGGATCCGCTGGCGGCGGCGCAGGCGGCCCTGCGGCTGGGGGCGGGCCGACGCCGCAAGGAAGACCCAGTGGACCACGCTGTCGGTGTGCGGGTACTGGTGAAGGTTGGCCAGTCGGTGACCGCCGGTGAGCCGCTCGCCGAGATTTACGCCCAAACCGCACACGATTCCGAGGAGGCCCGGGAGCTGATTCTGGAGGGAATCAAGATAGGCGCCGGTGCCAGCCCGCGACCCATCGTGCTTGAGCATCTCACGGAATAGGGCCGTCGCCGTACGAAACGCTGGCGTCTCCTCCCGCATCCCGCGCCCCTGACTTGAGGAGGAGCCGCGGCCGCGAGGGGTTCCCGACGCGGGAGTCCCAGGACAGGGGTCGCCTAGTCCAAACCGACCAGGGCGGCGATCGGAGTTAGGCCCGCCAGCTGCCCGATGATGAAACGGATGCTGACGGCCTTCCCGTCCGTTATGACACCCCTATTGCTACCGCGCACGGGTTCCCCGGCCTCTCGGCATCAGAGCACCGCCTCGGATGTCTCCTGGCCGCCCACGCCACCCGTCCGCTCCCCGGCGGTGCTCGTCTATCCGCAGTGGGTCGAGGATGGCGCCGCGCCACGGGGATGGGCCCGGGCAGGCCGCTCATTTCTGCAGCCCACTCGCTCCTGCGCGAGCGCGGTGTGTTTCGCGACCGCTGAATCTTCGTGGATGCGACACCGTCTGTCGGCGCGCCGCGTTTCCCGAGCCGGTTTCGCGGTCGTTCCCGCGGTTTGCCGGCCGACACGGGAGTGGGGTGCCCGGCGCTACGGAATGGAGTCTATCCAGGCGTTCCAGCTAAACGCTTCAACCAGGTAGTGCGTGGCCGTGTGGCGCATCGAACCGGTGGTGACAGTGGCGTAGCGCACCACCATAGGGGGAAGCCAGCGCTGGCTAAAGGTTACGGTGCACCGTTCCCGGAGAGGGCGGCAGACGACTGACCACCTAAGAGCATCAACCGAGCTTCCAGCCATGCGCGATTCGGCGGCGATGCGGCGGTAGTCCTGCCGCATCGGCGGCGTGCTTGTGAACATGTACGCGATGTCGGCACTGGCCACGCGAAAGTTCCGTGCGAAAAAGGCGTGGAGAAACTCGTCGACGCCGGCTTGAGGGGTCGGTGCCCGAACCAAAGCCGGGGTGCCGAGCCCGAGCGCTGCCAGCACCGCGACGCCCGCGCCGACCCAGATCTGTCGCGAAGGCCATGCGCCCATCCCTGCCTCCTTGCCGGTGTCTCAGCCAATACTGTTCCGACGCCGGGTTAAGGTTTCCGGCGGCGGATCCGGCCGCCACGTTCGGATAGCCCATCGGCAACGCGCGTCGGCGTCCGACGGAGAAACTGAAACCGAGCCGTTGCGACAAGTGCGCAGTACCCCACCGGTATTTTGGTGCGCGACGTGTCTTGCTCGTTGCAACGCGGGGCAGGACGGGAATGTTACGGGAACTTTGGCGGGGCCACCGACGTCCACTCCCTTCACCGTCTCGGGCGGGAACTTGTGTCCGGGCCTTCGACTGCGCGCCCATGGGTGGGGCCATTTACGGGAATCCGCTTGCTGCGGCGGGGCAGCGGAGCGGGCGCGTGCGAGCTTCCCGTGCTCAGGAGACCACGCGATCACCGCGCCCCTGGAGAAAGTGGAGCCCGCGCCCGCATTGCCCTCTGCGACCAGGACCGGGGCGGTCGGCGGATCCGGATATTTAAGCATCCGTGAGGCACCCGGTGCCGACACAACGAGGAATCCCGGCGGGCTGCTTCAACCACCCCGGATTTTTGGACAGCCAGAAGCGCAAGTCCAAGACGGTTTTCCTATTCCATCCGAGGGTGGTCAATGACACGGGCGGAGGCCCGGGGTCTGGTCTGACGGGCGCTGTTGACGCACTCCGGTACACCGGCCCGTGCGGACGGGGATTCTGGGAGCCGCTGAACGACATCCGGGACGGTTTGCCGGGGGTCGGCCTGTCCGTCGCCGTGTCGCATGCCGCTGCCGCCCGCCTCTGGGACTCTGGGGGAAGACTCGACTCGCCGGTGCGCGGTCCCGGTGTGGGTCGACGCGGTCGTTGACAGGACGGGGCTCTTGGCGGCGGGTGTCGAGGGGCGAGATGGAAGCAGAGGGGTGGGGGGTGCCCGGACCGAAGGCAGGGACATTCCGGTTGACCGGCGAAACCACACATGCTAGCCTCGGACCGTGATCATATAAGCTCCGGCGGCGGCCGGAGCGCTTTTTTGGAGTGGTGAGCCCATGGCCGACACCCTGACGCGCGATAAAGACGGCGTGCTGAGCCTCGGGGGCGTTTCGCTCCCCGACCTGGCAGCCCGTTACGGGACCCCTCTCTACCTGATGGACGTGGCGACGGTAACCGCCCGGCTGCAGGCATGGACAGACGCGGTAGAGCCACCGAACGAGGTGTACTTTGCCGGCAAGGCTTTTTTGTGCCGCGCTCTCATCCCTATCCTTCAGAAGGCGGGTGTCGGGCTCGACGTGGTATCGGGCGGGGAGCTCCTGACCGCCCTGTCGGCCGGCATGGATCCAGCCCGGATTACGTTTCACGGCAACCTCAAAACCACGTCCGAGATGCGGCTGGCCCTGGCCTCGGGGGTGGGGCGGGTAGTGGCCGACAGCGACGAGGAACTCACACGCTGGGATCGCCTCGCCGCCGACGCGGGCCGCACCGTGGAAGTCTGGTTGCGCCTGACCCCGGGAGTGGACCCCCACACCCACCGGTACATCACGACCGGTCATGTGAAGAGCAAGTTTGGCTGGCCGCTCGAGGGGGGCGCGGCCGAGGCCGCTGTCGGCCGGGCTCTCGAGCTGCCCCATGTGCGTCTTACCGGTTACCACGCCCATATCGGATCCCAGATCCTGGAGTCGAAGCCATATGTGGAAGCGGCAGAGCACATGCTGGCGTTTGCGCGCGCCATGCACCAGCGCTATCGTTTCTGGCCGCGCTACCTCGATCTGGGCGGAGGTCTTGGCATCCCGGTCGCGGGGCAGACGGGACCGACACCCCGGGAATTGACCGAAGCTTTCACGGCGCTGGTAAGAGGTGGTACCCCGGACGGCGAGCAGGTGCCTGTCTGGGCCGTGGAGCCCGGCCGTTCGGTCGTGGCGGAGGCGGGCCTGACTCTTTACCGGGTGGGGGTCGTCAAGCGCGCCGGTGACGGGACCGTGTACGTGGTTGTGGACGGAGGGATGGGCGACAATATCCGTCCGGCCCTGTACGAGGCCCGATATCGGGCGGAGCCCGTCCGATCTCCGGCCGGTGAGCCGGGGATCGTCACCATCGCCGGCCGCTACTGTGAGAGCGGTGACCTGCTGGTGGAGGACGTGGCGGTGCCGGCGCTGGAGCCTGATGACCTGCTGGTAGTGCTGGACACCGGGGCCTATGGGTATGCGATGGCATCGCAGTACAATCGGGTGCCGGTACCGGCCGTGGTTGCCGTCGAAAACGGCACGTCGTCGGTCTGGGTGGAGGGGCCCCGCTGGGATGAGGTTCATGCCCGGGATAAAACCGTGTCATGGCCTTCCTAGACTGGAGACAGCTTCTCCTGGCTTTGCCGGGAGTGCTGGTGGCGATGACCTTTCACGAGTATGCCCACGGCCTGGTCGCCTTCCGACTGGGCGATCCGACGGCCTACCGAGCCGGGCGTCTTTCACCGGAGCCGTGGGCCCACATCGACTGGTTCGGACTGGCCGCCCTGCTCTTGATCGGATTCGGGTGGGCCAAGCCGGTCCCCATCGATCCCCGTTATTTCCGGCGGCCTCAGCGGGACATGATGCTAGTGGCGCTCGCGGGTCCCGCGGCCAATTTCGTCATGGCGTTCATGGGCGCCGTCGCCGTCACGTACTGGCAGGTGCACGCCGGGGTTCCGACCTCCCCCGGAATCGGCTATTACGTCTTTCGGATCCTGGAGTACGCCACCGTCTTGAATGTCGCCTTCGGCGTGTTCAACCTCATTCCCGTCCCTCCGCTGGACGGGTCCCGGGTGGTCGCCGGGATCCTTCCCCCGTCCTGGCTCCGGCGTTATTACTCCCTGGAGCGCTTCGGCCTGCTCATTCTGATCGTGCTCTTGTTTACCCCGTTTCTGACCGATGTCCTCGACCCCGCCCGGCAGTGGGTGCTGGCCACGCTCCTGCGCGGCGCCGGTGCGCTGTGGGGGGCGCCGTGAGAGCGGTGGAGGGTGCATGGGGCTCACACTGACCCTGTCGCATTACGAGGGCAGTCTCGAGGATCTGGTCGCGCGCATCCGTGCGCGACGGCTTGATCCCTTGAGCATTGATGCATATCTGATGGTGACGCAGTGCCGGGCGCGCTGGCGGGAAGTCGAGAGCGTAGACGATGTGGCGGAGGACCTGCCCCAGGCGGCATGGGTTCTCCGTCGCAAGGGACAGTCCGTGCTGCCGGGGGCCATGCCGGAACCGGAGCCGGAACCGCCCCCGGAACTGGAAGCCGCCCCGTGGGTGCGGCCGGCGGCCCTCCTCCTGCGGGACCTTGCCCGAGAGATCCCACTGGGCGAGGGAGGTCCCCCGCGGTGGCCAGATCCGGCGCCGCGGATGCCGCGTGACGCGACCCCGTATCGGCTGGCGATGGCATGGCCCCCCGGACGACCGCGACGAGAGGCGGCGCCGCCGGCACTGGTGGTGCCCACGCGGGCTCTATGGCGCCGGGGTCTCGCGCTCATCCGGAGAATCGGACCGCGTCCGAAGCCCACAACCTGGGATGATCTGGTGGCGGGGCAAGGGACGTCGGGCCAGGTCGAAGCTTTCAGCATCCTGCTGGCCCTGTGGGCGCGGGAGCGGGTGGAGCTAACCCAGAGCGTTCCCTTCGGACCGCTTACAGTCAGGCGCCAGGTGCGCGAAGGGAGGGGAAGGCGTGAGCGAGCGTGAAGACACATCCTCCGCCGATGCCGTCACGGCAGGCCAGCGCCTCCTTGCAATCCTGTTCACCGCGGGCGAGCCCGTGCCCTTCGAGCGCCTGGAGACATGGCTGGGCGTGGACCGAGAAAGGCTCGGCCAGCTCCTTCACGCTGTGGGCATACGACTCCAGGGGCTGCCATGGCGGATCCGGCTGGCGGCCGGCGGAGCGCGCCTGGTGCTGGACGCAGAGAACACGGGTTTTGTCCGCGAAATCCAGGGCGAGCGGGGACCGGAGTCCTTCTCGCTGGCCTTGTGGGAGTCTCTCGCCGTGGTGGCCTATCAGCAGCCTGTCACGCGCCTCGAAGTGGAGCAGGCGCGGCAGGTCCAGTCTGACTATGCGCTGGAAGCCCTGGTCCGTCGCGGCCTTATCGAGGAGGTCGGCCGCAAGGAAGCGCCGGGACGACCAATCCTTTACGGTACCAGCCGGCAGTTTTTGGAGGTTTTCGGTCTTCATGACCTCGCGGACCTGCCCCCCCGTCCGGGTGGCAGCTCCTCGGAGGGTGAACCGGCTACATAACCCACGGGTTCGAAGAAGGGCTGCCGCGCGCGTGCCGGAGAGTCGTCTCAGACCGTGAGCCGGCATCACCATCGGGGCTCCGCTAGACCCGCGAGCGGGCATCCGGGAAAATTTTGGCGCGGTTTTGGACGCCATACCTGGTTGAAGGCGTTCGCGGCTGCCGGACCTTGCCGCCGCCCGCGGACCGGGTCAGGATGTCTCGATGGCTTCGCCCGGCAGGGAAGATGGAGCGGACCCCCGCCCGTGAGGCGTGGGTTCACGCGGTGCCGCCATTGCGGGGTCGGCCGAACCCGTTGTCCAGGTTTCGCAGAGTTTCACGCAGCCTCGCGTATAGCAGGACCCGCCGGGCCGAAACGGCCGGGAGCGGGACGGGTCCGCTCTGGCGTCCCGATCGAAGGCCAGGGTCCGCGATGGAGTCTAAAATAGCGCCCGCGGGTCGGCAGATAAGATGTGCCCGGACTCCCATGTGCATGGCGAAGCGACGTGGCCGGCTCCACCGGATGGGCCGGGAGGGCTTCGCTCACCTCTTCGAGTGAATGACGCGCGATACGACCAACGAACACGTCCTGCACCTCCGCCAGGCAGCCTGGACACCTTTCGAGAGGCGACAGGAACGCGTGATTCTGGCGGCGTCGGGTAAAGGGTGCCGCCGCTGTCACGCGGGTGCCGTCTGGTCTTGGTCGTGGAGCACGAACAGGGGCACCCGCGCGATGTCTCCCGCGCCCGCCGGCGCCGGAGTTGCCGAGGGAGGGCAGCGACTTCGAACGGGGAGACGGCCCCGCCGCAGGCTCAGTTTCGTTACACTGATTGTAGGAGGGAGACGACTGGACTGGATTTTGGCGCTCCTGCTGGCCGGTGTGGTCATCTGGCAGGTGCGTCCCTGGATCCGGGTGGCGTGGGTCAGCCCGGAACGTCTCGAGTCCTGGCTCACGGCCCAGGAAGTCATGGTGCTGGCCGATATACGACCATCCGAAGAATTTCGCGCGGCGCATATCGGAACGGCCATCTCGGTGCCGCGGGCGCGTATCCCGCAGATGAGCCGCGTCTGGACGCCAGACCAGCGCATCGTGCTAGTGTGCCGGAGCGCATATCGCGAAATTCACATCTATCACCAACTCCGGCGCCGTGGGTTTGAGCACGTGTACTGTCTTTCGGGGGGCATGGTGGCCTGGGCCCGTTTCCGGCTTAGGACAGCGGGCAACGGAACCCATGCCGTTTAGCGGGCGTCAACGCCGCACCCTCCGACTCATGGCCTCCTTGTATCCGGGTCCTGTCCGGGTCGGTGTGTCGCTCGACCCGGGCGCCATGGAGGCACCGGAACTGAAGACGCTGCGAGATTGGGCGGCTCTCACCCCGGCGGTTCAGTTCCTCGTCGAGGATACGTTGGAAGACGGATCCGTGCCCGAGATTCGCATTGCTTCCCCCCAGTCCCCGAGCCCTCTCATGGTGATGCAGGGATGGCCGCGCGGCTATGAGTTTGTGAGTCTCATCCAGGCCGCCTATCTCCTGGCGGAGCCCGGTCCGGTCCGGCGCATGAGCGGCCGCGGTACCGTGGCGACACTTTATACCGCACCGACATGCCCCCATTCGCCGGTGCAGCTGCGCCACCTGGTCCGGGCTCTCGCCGACGCCGGCCAGCGGGGCCCGCTTACGGTCTTGGACGTCACCCAGATGCAGGGGCCGACCGTGCCGGCCACCCCCGAGGTGCCGTTGACCATGATTGCGCGCCTTGACACGACCGTGACACTCGTAGGCGTGCGCCCCGTGGAGGAGCTGACCGAACTTTTAGGCGGGACCAAGTCCTGAGGGGCCGCCGGCCGGCGTGCACCTGACCGGGATGGGTCGCGTCGGGGGCCGTTCATCGTGAGTGGCCTCGTCACAGCATCGTGGCCGTCACGGACGCGGTCATCAACGCCGCCAACAGAGCGGTGGTGGCAGCGTTTCGCGTGATCGCCGGCGGACGCGTGACCTTGACGTGGCCCATTTAGCTGAGAAGGCGGGATGTCCGGCCACCCGCGCGCGGCTGTTGGCCGCGTTTTTCCGGGGAGGGTCCCGAGCTCGTACGGGGATGAGCCGGTGTTCGGCCCCGTCGGTAGGCCGTGCTGACCAACATTCTCGTCATCGGTACGAGCACCATGCCCGTCGGTCGGGCGCTAAGCCGGATTTTCTGCGCCGGACGCCATCGGTACGCGTCCGACGACGCAGAGCGCGCTCTTCAGTCCCGGGCTGGTCCCTGCGACCCCGCTCCCCCGGAGCCGGAATCGGCATGGCCCCCGTCATGGTCAGACCGAACCCGTTGGCGGCCCCACGGCCATGGGCGCGACCCGCGTGATTGACCGCCTGATGCGCATGCCGGGGGTGGCTTGCAGCCGCACCGGTCTCATCGACGGTGGGGCCGACCCGAAGGGCGCCTGCAGGTTCGGCTCCAAGACCGAAGATGCGGGACGCGGCGGCATTGACGGCAGGGTCGCCGTTCGACCGGGGAGCGGACGCGATCCGGCCCACCACCGCGCACGGATGCCGTCGGTCCCTCGATGGTTCTGAGCGGGCAGACAGCCCCTGCATGATGCCGGAGCGTGGGGATGGCCCGCGAAAGCCGGCTTCCCCTCGCACGAGGAATGTCTCGGAGACAATCACACCTTGTCTCTGTCCGGATAGGACGTCGACACCGAGGAGCACCGGAATGGCCAGCCCCCCGGTGCCGCCACAGACCGGATCGCCCGAACATCGCGTGCCTGCCCCCGCTTGCCGCCGGAGGGACAGGACTTCGTGGTTGACCCTCCGAAAACGGCCATGATAGGCTCGATTCGGGTTTCGCAGATGTGCGGAGGTGGCGAGATGCCGGCACCGAGTGAGCGATTGCGGGAAATGGGGATCGAACTGCCGCCTCCCCCAGGAGCGGTGGCGGCTTATGTCCCCGCCCGCCGGGAGGGTCGGATGGTATGGACGTCGGGTCAGCTTCCCTTCTCTGGGGGGGCTATTCCAACGCCGGGGAAACTGGGTGCCGAGGTAAGCTTGGAAGAAGGCTACCGGGCCGCGCGGCAGTCGGCGCTGAACGCTGTCGCAGTCGCGGCAGCCGCGGCCGGGGGCGTGGACGCCCTGGAGGCGGTCGTCAAAGTTGTGGGATTCGTGCAGTCTTCGCCCGACTTCTATGATCAGCCGAAGGTTGTGAACGGCGCCTCGGAAATTCTCCAGGAGATTTTTGGTGACGAGGGTCGCCACGCCCGGTCGGCGGTGGGCGTCAGCGCACTGCCGCTCAATGCCCCGGTCGAGGTG
The DNA here is from genome assembly GCA_021797815.1 of Bacillota bacterium. Lineage (GTDB taxonomy): Bacteria > Bacillota > Sulfobacillia > Sulfobacillales > JAIMBI01 > JAKATP01. Next base: position 9,641 of record JAJZYZ010000009.1, on the reverse strand, counting down.
GAAGTCGTCTTCCGGATCCGGGGCTGACGATGAGTCAGGTCCGGCTGCAGCGCATTCTGGCCGAGGCGGGCCTCGGCTCGCGTCGGCAGGCCGAAGAGTGGATTCGGGATGGGCGGGTGTCGGTCAACGGAGCCGTCGCCACTATCGGGGATCAGGCTGACCCCGAGCGAGACCGGATTACGGTAGGCGGACGTCTGGTTCCGAAGGCGGCGCCGGAGCGCCACTACTGGATGATCAACAAACCGGCCGGCTATACCTCCAGCGTGCGGGATCGCCATGCCGCGCGCCTGGTCACGGATTTGGTGCCGGCCACCCAGGGGCGTCTGTTTCCGGTGGGACGCCTTGACACTCCCTCGCGGGGCCTCTTGCTGCTCACCGATGACGGGTTCCTTGCACATCGCCTCATGCATCCAAGCTTTGGCGTGGCCAAGGTCTATGAGCTGCTGGTGGAAGGGTTTCCAGGACCGGACCGGCTGGCCCGCATCCGGCGGGGCCTGACATTCGAGGATGGCCGGCTCAGGGCCGACAGCGCGCGGGTCGTCGAGCGCACGCGGGATAGGAGCCGGGTCGTGGTCACGCTCAGCGAAGGCCGCAAGCGGGAGTTGCGACGGCTGTTCCAGGCGATCGGGAACCCGGTGCTGGACCTTGTCCGTACAGGCTACGGCCCGCTCACTGTGGGAGACCTGCCCGAGGGAGAGGCGAGACCGCTCAGTCCCGACGAAGTGCAGGCGCTCTATCACCTGGTGGGAGGTCGCACCCGGCCGGCCGGCGAAGGATCGCGGCCAGGACCTTCGACACCCGCCATACGTGGCGTAAAGGAGAAGAAGTTCACCGGTGACTCACGAAGAACCGGAGCGCCTGACGCTCGCCAACATCGAGAACTGGGCGCCTCCCGATCGCGGAATCCGGTCCGCAAACGCGGAGGAGATTCGCCGCGGCCTCACCGCTGACGTTTACTTCGTCGGCTCACTCGAAGTGTTGGACAAGATCGGACGGCGGGAGACCGTCGTAACCGCCGAGATTTTCGCGAATCACGGGGGACTTCTGGCCGGCGTAGAAGAGGCCTTGTCGCTCTTGAAGCCGTTGCCGGTGGCGGTCTGGGCCCTTCCGGAAGGCTACTCCGTGGAGGAGCACCAGGTAGTCATGCGTATCGAAGGTCCGTACGGCGCCTTTGGCCTCTTTGAGACCGCACTCCTCGGCATACTGGCGTCCTCCAGCGGATGGGCCACGGCCACCCGCGACGTGGTGGAAGCGGCGGGCGGAGCTCCGGTCATATCCTTTGGCGCCCGCCATGTCCATCCAGCGGTCGCCTCGGTCATGGATCGCGCCGCGCTGGTAGGCGGCGCGGCAGGCGCGTCCAGCATTCTCGGGGCGCGGCAGGCGGGGTTGAGTCCCGCCGGGACCATGCCCCACGCGCTGATGCTGATTGCCGGCGACACGGTGTCAGTAGCCAGCGTGTTCGACGAGCTCATGCCCGCGGCGGTGCCGCGCACCGTTCTGGTGGACACCTTCCGGGACGAGGCCGAGGAGGCCATCCGGGTGGCGCGAGCCCTCGGACCGCGGCTCGAGGCGATCCGTCTGGACACGCCTCGGGAGCGGGGGGGCGTGGGTCCTGGTCTCGTGCGGGAGATCGCCGAACGGCTGCGCCAGGCCGGCTTTCCTGATGTGGGCATCTTTGTGTCCGGGGGACTGAATCCTGAGCGCATACGTAAACTTCGGGAGGCAGGTGCTACCGGGTTCGGGGTGGGAAGCTATATCGCCGCGGCACCGCCACTCGACATGACCATGGACGTGAAAGAGATAGAGGGTGCGCCGGTGGCCAAGCGCGGCCGGATCCCCGGCATTACTCCGGCTCCTGATCTGCGAGAGCGGCAGAGCGTGCCAGGAGCTTGAGCCGCTCTTCGCGCTGTCTGGCCTCCGTGGGGCTTCTGGGCGTGGTCTCCATCCACATACGCTCCGCGTCGCGATGTCTCCCATGGGTGAAGAGCCAGTCGCCCAGCCGAATACCGGCAGGTTTCAAGACAGCGAATGGCTGCAAGGCCGGCCCGACAGCTGCCGTGTGCCCGCCAGCGTGGAGCCAGTCGGCATAGAGTAGCGCCAGGGTGCGCGCATGGAGCAGTACCGAGGGCCGGGCACTCTCCATAAACTCCGCTTCGGTCCGGTACAGCGCCGCCAGGAGCATCGGTTCCACCCCGGTTTCCGGCCTCACGGCGTGCAGGACGACCGCCATGTCCAGTTGAGGGTGCAGCTTCAGGAGTTCGACAAATCGGCCGGCCTCCGCCAGAGGAACCGGCGGCGTGGCCGCGCGTGCCAAGACCTCCCGCCATTCGTGGCGCCTGACTGCCTGAACCCGCTCCGCGGGCGCCGTTTCCACCCAGTTCCGGACGGCGAGGAGCGCCCGGCCCGAGGACGCTCGGCCCAACGCCTCGGCGACGCTCTCACGCTGGCTGCGACAGGCCGCGGTCTCCATCTCGGTCCATGGAAAGGGACTGCCGCTGGCCCAGCCGATCATGGCCCGGCGGAGCTCTTCTGCACCCGGACGGACCATCAAGGGCCGGAACGTGTCCGGAGCCTCCGAATAGGCCAGCAGGAGCGCCGCCACGTGGGCGCAGGGTTGACGCCGCCCGCAGCTGCAGGTAGTTCGCATGCCGTCGGCGTCGGGTATGGCCAGCGGGACCCGCTCCGCCTGCCAGCCGTCAATCCGCGAGATGAGGATACCGTCCTCGCCATAGGCGAAGCGGTGTGTGACGCGCTCGGCCCGGAGATAGTCCCGGCCGGCCTCCCGGGCGGGAGGAGGCAGCAAGGCCCAGGCATCTGCGTGCGTATAATGAGGCATGGGTAGACGGAGAAGGGGAAGGGACGCACGCATCATCTGTAGGCCTCCCGTCTGAATCCCGACTGCCCTTCATTCTTCCCCGGAAGGAGCGTGGCTCCCATCATCATTCGCTGCAACATCTGCGGGGGTACGCACGAAGTGCCCAAGTGGGAAGACGACTACGGGCAGGCCCGCGACGCCCATCTCGGAACTTATATCTGTGATAAGTGTCAGGCGCGCATCCAGCAAGAGGCTCAGCACAATACGCGTTCCCGCTGAGGCCGGCCGGCCGCGCCTCGGAGTCAGGAGGTCGCGGGCCTGTGTTATGCTGTCGCCAAGACGCGGAGGGATGCCGGGTGCGGGGGATCCGCGGGGCTGCTACCGTGGACGATAATTCGCGAGAATCGATTCTGACTACGACCCGGGACCTTCTGCAGGAAATGCAATCCCGCAACGCCCTTCAGCCTGACGATCTGTCGGCGGTGCTCTTCACCCTGACGGATGACCTAGACGCGGCTTTCCCCGCCGAGGCGGCCCGACAGCTCGGCTGGGTGGACGTGCCGTTGATGTGCTTTCAGGAAGTTCGGGTGGCGGGAGCCTTGGAACGGGTTGTACGGGTCTTGATGTTATGGAATCGAGATGTCCCGCAGAGATCTGTCTGCCACGTATACCGTGGAGGCGCCCGCGCCCTGCGGGCCGACCTGGCGGACCAAGAGCGGAGTCTCTTTTCGTGAAAGCCTTACGGGTGGCGGTTGACGGGCCCGCGGGAGCGGGCAAGAGCACGGTCGCCCGGGCTGTAGCCCAGAGGCTTCACTATCACTATGTGGATACAGGCGCCATGTACCGGGCCCTCACCTGGAAGGCGCTGCGCGCCGGGGTGGACCTGAGGGATGCGGCGGCCGTCGCGGACGTTTTGGAGTCCATGGAGCTCGCGCTGGTGGCGGGAGAGTGCGACGATGCCGGCACCCGCGTGCTGGTGGACGGCCAAGATGTGGCCGACCAGATTCGCACGCCTGCGGTGCACGCCAGTGTCTCCCTGGTTGCCGGCTACCCGGCGGTGCGGGACGCCATGACCCGTCGGCAGCGCGAGTTGGCGCAAGAGGGCGGGGTGGTCATGGACGGCCGCGACATCGGGACACACGTCCTGCCCGACGCCGAGCTCAAGGTGTTCTTGACGGCGGACCTCTCTGTGCGGGCGGCGCGTCGCCAGGCGGAGCTCGCGGCGCAAGGTTTTGTCATGAGTCTCGAAAGTCTGCAGGAGGATATCCGTCGGCGAGATCGTCTTGACATGGAGCGAGCGGTGGCTCCGCTGCGCGAGGCGCCCGATGCGCTGCACATTGACACGTCCTGCCTGCCGGTGGCGGAGGTGGTCGAGCAGATCCTGGCGGCAGTCGAACGCGTGGCCCGCGCGGAGGCACCCTGAAATGGGCTCGCGGAGGTTTTACTGCTTTACATACTGGGTTGCCCGCATCGTGTTCTTTACGTACTATCGGCTGCGGTATTCGGGGTTCGAGCATCTGCCGCCGGGCCCATCTATCGTTGTCTGCAACCACATTCGGGCCATGGATCCCCCGGTGCTGGCGACATTGCTGCCGCGGCCGGTGTGGTTCATGACCAAAGTGGAGATGTTTAAGTACCGCGGGCTGGCGGCGCTGTACCGGGCCCTGCACGCTTACCCGGTGAACCGGGGCAGGGCGGACCGCCGGGCCCTCCGGCTTACGCTGCGGATCCTGCAGGCGGGTGGCATTGTCCTCATATTCCCGGAGGGACATCGGAGCGCGACCGGCGAATTGCAGGCACCGCGAAGAGGGGTGGCGGTGCTGGCGCGCGCCTCGGGAGTGCCGGTGGTCCCGGTGGGGGTAGTGGGTCCCTATGGATTCCGCAAGCCCGTGACCTTCTCCATGGGCGAGCCGTTTTACATAAGACCGGACGAGGAAGCGGATGAGGCCTCCGAGAGGATCATGCGCGAGATTGCGGCCCAGGTGAACGCAATCCGAGCCAGCAGGGGTCTGGCCCCTCTCGGCGCGAAGGTATAGAATCGGGTAAGCACCGTCGAGAGACGGGCCGCTTCCGCCCTATGAGCGGTTTTTGGAGGTCTTTGATGGAAGAGCCAATCGACAAGCATCCTAACCCCGACTCAGAAAACGATCAGCAGGAGCCCCGTGAACAGGACATCCTGGAGCAATCCATGGGCATGGGCGCCGTGGAGGATGTGCGCCCGGGCCAGGTTGTCGCGGGCACGGTGGTGCAGGTGTCGGGAGACAGCGTGCTGGTCGACGTGGGCGCCAAGTCCGAAGGCATTATTCACCTGCATGATCTGAGTCATCGCCGTGTCGAGAGCGCCGAGGAGATTGTGAAGCTTGGCGACACGGTCTCGGTCTATGTCCTCGGCTGGGAAGGCGAAGAGGGTATGCTCCGCCTCTCTAAGCGGCGTGCGGACGAAGTCGAGGCGTGGAAGCGCCTGGAAGACGTGATGCAGCAAGACACCGTCGTCGAGGCGGAGGTCACGGAAGTTGTCCGCGGTGGGCTGGTGGTGGATGTGGGTCTGAGGGGCTTCGTGCCCTCGTCGCACGTGGCCCGCGGATATATCAACGATTTGAAGCCGTTTTTGGGTCAGACGCTGCGCCTGCGGGTCATTGAACTCGACCGCTCGAAGCGGCGCGCGATTCTCTCCCGCAAGGTCGTGCTCGAAGAGGAGTCGAAATCGCTTCGAGAGACCCTCTGGAACGAGATAGAGGAGGGCCAGGTGCGGCCCGGAACCGTCAAGAGCCTGACCGACTTCGGGGCGTTCATCGACCTCGGCGGCGTAGACGGCCTGCTCCATATTTCAGAAATGTCCTGGGGACGGATTCAGCATCCGTCTGAGATTCTGCAAGAAGGCCAGGCCGTCAACGTCAAGGTCCTGCGCCTCGACCGCGACAAGGAGAAGATCTCCCTGGGGCTCCGCCAGGTCATGCCGAATCCCTGGGAGACGGTGGCGGAACGCTACCTCGAAGGGGACATTTACCCCGGCAAGGTTGTCCGCCTGGCCGCGTTCGGCGCCTTTGTGGAATTGGAGCCCGGAGTGGACGGCCTCGTGCATGTCTCCCAGCTGGCGGACCATCGCATTGCGACGCCGGCCGAGGCCGTGCAGGTAGGTGATCTCATCCAGGTCAAGGTGTTGTACGTGGACGCCGAAGCCAAGCGTATTTCCCTCTCCAAGCGGGAGGCGGATGAGGCGCTCGCGGCGGGCGAAGGTTCGGCCAGTTCGGGGGGCGGCGACGGATTTACGGTGGGCGAGCATCTGGCCGCCTATCACGCCGGAAATTGGGAAGAAGAGGACCATTGAACCTGTTTCCTGAACATCCCGGGCGTTGCCCGGGATGTTTTGTGTAGAGTCCGCCTGACTAGGATCGGGACAGGCATCCGGCCGCGGCGTGGTCAGAGTCTGCCCGCCCCCAGGCGCCGTCGATCACCATCCCCAAGAGGAGGCTCTTTGTGAGCAGCACACGACTCCTGGACCGCGTTCCCGCTCTCGAAAAGGCGCTTCATGCCTTGCGTCAGCACCATCATGTGCCCGGTGCCTCGCTGGCCATCCAGCAGTACGACGCCGTCGTGGAGCTCTCCTCCGGTGTGGCCAATGTTCGCACGGGTGTCACCGTCACGCCCGACACGCTGTTTCAGATCGGCTCCAACACCAAGCTCTACACCACCTCGCTCGTGATGCAGCTGGTGGAAGAGGGGCGTGTGGAACTCGATTCCCCCGTCATCACGTATCTGCCGGACTTCCGTTTGAAAGACCCGGAGGCGGCCGCGCACGTGACGGTACGGCAGCTCTTGAATCACACGAGCGGCATCGAAGGCGACCATTTCGAGGCATTCGGGCCCGGCGACGAGTCTCTGGCCCGCTACGTCGAGTCGATGGCTCATCTCGGCCAGATCCACGAGCCGGGCGAGAGGTTCTCCTACTGCAACTCGGCCTTTGTCGCAGCGGGGCGGCTCTTGGAGGTGGTGTTGGGGCGGCGGTACCACGAGGTGCTGGCCGAACGCCTCCTGCGGCCGCTCGGCCTGAAACACACCACGGTGCTCATCGAAGAGATGATCGGGCATCGGTATGCCGTCGGTCACTACTTTGATGAGGCGGGAGCGGCCCGGGTTGTGGCGCAGATCATGATGGATCGCTCGGCGGCGCCCGCAGGCAGCCTGACGTCGGCGTCTGCGGCGGACGTGCTTGGCTTTGTCCGCATGCACCTGAACGGAGGGCGGGCGCCCGATGGGACGGCCGTCCTCTCGGCCTCATCCGTCGCCCTGATGCAGTCGCCTACGGTAGCCCGCCCCGGGAGTCCAGGCGGCAGGGGTCAGCAGGGTCTTGGATGGCGCACGGACCAATGGGATGGCCACCGTGTGATTGGGCACGGTGGAGGGACCATCGGGCAGCTCTCCTTTCTGGAAGTGATGCCGGATGACGGACTCGCCGTCGTGCTCCTAACCAACGCGCCGAGCGGCGCACGCCTGTGGCGCGACCTCGGCCAGTACGTATTCCAGGCCCTGGCGGGGGTAGAGATGCCGGGACCGGTGCGTCCGACCGGTGAGGCACCCCGCTTACCCCTTAATCTGTACGCCGGCGCGTATGAGAGGCTGTCTCAGCGCGTGGAGATTCGTCATGACGATGCAGGCGTCGCGGACGAACTGCAGGCCACGCTCATCCCGACCGGGCCGCTCGCGGCGTTCGATGAGGAAGCCGAGCGCATACGCCTGCGGCCGCTCGACCGGGAGCATTTCTATTACAGCACCCGCGACGGCGACGAAGGGGTCTTTACCTTCGACGACTTCGATGCCGATGGGCGACCCGGTACCGTATTTTCCGGACGCCTGGCGCGCCGGGTCGGATAGACGGCGGGTAAGCCAGGGAGCGGCCGCCGACCCTCGCGAGAGTGTCTCGCAGGGAGGCGGCCGTGGCTCGCCTTCGGGAGCACGCGCCTCTGTTCGCGCCCGGGCGTTTTCTCGGCGGCTGCGTTGACGACATTCGGGGGCGTCAGGAGGATGTACGTCGCCGGCTCGCGTTGTCTGCAGTCGGCGTCATCCGGCCCCCACGCGCCGGTAAGCAGGCGTGGCTGTGTCCCGGGGCCCTTTTTGACGGCGACTCTCTTCTTACGGGCGCCGCAAATACCCTCTTCCTGATGGCCCGGCGGTGGCGCGCGTCCCACCGGCCGGGAGGCTCCGGGCCTGGCCGCAAATCTGGCGAGCTACGGATTCCGGTTGAAGGATGCCCTCGGAGGGTCGTCTCGGGGCTGCGCGGAGGAGCTCCGGCCGGGCTTCCTGGCAGCTCGCGGCTTCAGGGTTCGATGCCGAGCCGGACTTCGGCCCTTGTCGCTCTCCCGCTGAGGGCGCCCGGTATCGGCTAGACTGATAGCCGGTGCACGACAAAGGAGTGGGACCATGGCGACCGTCGTCCTCGTCGGCCGGCCCAACGTAGGGAAATCGGCTCTGTTCAACCGTCTCACGCAGACCAGCCGCGCTATCGTCCAGGACGAGCCGGGCGTGACGCGAGACCGGCTGTACGAAACGACAGACTGGAACGGGGTAGAGTTCTCCCTGGTGGATACCGGGGGACTGTTTGAGGCGCACGCCGACGAAATTCTCAGCTACGTGCGCAGGCAGACGGAAACCGCGATTCGGGAAGCCGACGTGCTCTGCCTGGTCGTGGACGCCAGTGAGCCCATGACGGCCACCGATGTGATGGTGGCAGGCATCCTGCGCAGGGCCCGAAAGCCGGTGCTGGTCGCGGCCAACAAAATTGAAGGATCGCGCCGGGTGGACTTGAAAGAGGTCATGCGGCTCGGGCTCGGTGAGCCCATTGCCGTCTCGGCCCTGCATGGGGAAGGCACCGGGGACCTCCTGGACGCGATGGTGGTCGCACTGGGGCAGGAACCGGTGGAGCGCGAAGACGGGCAGGACGAGCCGGCAGCTCCTATTCGACTGGCGATCGTGGGTCGTCCCAATGTGGGGAAGTCCTCCCTGCTGAACGTCCTGCTGGGTGAGGAGCGCGCCCTTGTCACGCCCATCGCCGGGACCACCCGTGACGTCGTGGATGCGCCCTTGGAGCGGGGCGGCAGACATTATCTCCTGCTGGACACGGCCGGACTCCGACGCCCCAATAAGATTGACGAGGAACTGGAAGAGCGAACCGTGGGGCGCACGCTGGAAGCGATACGGCGCGCCGACGTCGTGCTTCTGGTCCTGGACGAGTCGGCTCCTCTTACGCACCAGGATCTCCGTATCGGGGGTCAGATCCGCCGACACCACCGGGCGGCTGTTGTACTGCCGAACAAAGCCGATCTCATGCGGGGCGGCCACCGCCCCTTTCTCGACCAGCTGGGCGAGGAGCTGGACTTTTTGAACTTCGCGCGGGTCCTGCCGATCTCCGCGTTGACCGGCTGGCGCACGGACGAGATCTGGACACTGGTCGAAGAAGCGTACGACCACTTCGCACAACGCATCACGACACGCTCACTCAACAACTTTATCCGCGAGACGGTGGCCCTCACGCCGCCTCCCACGCGCGGAAACCGCCAGTTGAAAATTCTGTATGCCACCCAGGTGGGCACGTGCCCACCGCACGTCGTCCTGTTTGTGAACGACCCGGAGCTTGCCCATTTCTCGTGGATGCGGCACCTCGAGAATCGCATGCGGCGCCAGTGGGAGTTCACCGGCACGCCCATCCGTTTCACCCTGCGCACGCGGACGACGCGCGAGCGGCCGGAGCAACCCTTTGACCGGGCCACGTGACCCGGACATGTCCGAGGGCGAGCGGCGCCCAGCTGCATGACACCGTGACCGGGGAGGA
>JAJZYZ010000045.1 GCA_021797815.1 Bacillota bacterium | reverse complement strand
CGCTGCGGCTCAATCTGCCGGTGGTGCCGGTGCATGACCTGGCGGTGAAAGACACGGACCTGGTGGCGGCCACTCACGGCCGCTCGTTCTGGATCCTGGACGACCTCACCCCGATCCGGGAGCTTGCCGCTGACCCCGAACCGCGCACACTCCGGCTTTTCACCCCGCGGGACACCGTACGGGCCACCACGGTGGGCCGGAACCGGCGTCTCAGGCAGATCCCCGCTACGACCGAGCTGCCTGCTCTGATGGCCGGAAGTTACCTGGCCGAGACGCCGGAGACGGGGGACCCGGCGGTGTGGCTGGACGCGGGCACCAATGGTCCGGCCGTCATCATCCAGTACTATCTGGAGCATGAGGTCGATGCTGTCGCCCTCACCGTCGGTGATGCGCGTGGCACCACCGTTGCCACACTCACGAGCGAGGACAAGAAAAAGGGCGACCCCAGCCCGCGTCTCGGGAAGACGGCGGGGAGCCACCGGGTCGTTTGGGACGCCTGCTGCCCAGGAGCCACGCCTATCGCCGAATCCGGTTCCGCCGCACCATCCCTGTGTCCGCTGGCCCCGCCAGGTGCCTACACCGTGGCCATCGAGGCGGGAGAGCAGCGCACGGCGGCCAAGTTCCGGCTGCTCGGCCCTCCAAACGTGTCCACCACCAATGAGGAGTACGAGGAGCAGTTCGCGCTTCTGGTCCGGGTCCGGGACCACGTGAGCCGGATCCATGAGGCGTATAACCGCGTGTCCACGCTGCGGTCGCAGGTGGAGACGTGGGAGGGGCATCTTGCCGGCCTGTCCGACGCCGAACGCCTGCAAGAGACCTTGTCCGCCGTCAAGAGCCGGGCCGTGGAGGCTCGCGATCGCCTGGTGCAGTGGCGGTGGGCCGATTTCGAGGAGGATATCAATTTCCCGCCCATGCTGGACACGGTGGTGGCCCACCTGTTCCGGGTGGCCGCGTCCGGGGACGCGCGCCCTACCTCCCAGACCTACCAGGCCCTTGAGGTTCTGGAGGCGCGGGTGCGCGAGGAACTCCACCGGGTCGACAAGCTGATGGCTGATGAGGTAGCCGCGTTCAACGCAATGGCACGTGAGGCGAACCTGCCCGCCATCATGGCGTAGGGAAAGACCGAAACGAGACCGGAAGGAGACCGGAAGGAGACCGGAAGGAGACCGGAAGGAGATCGGAAGGAGATCGGAAGGAGATCGGAAGGAGATCGGAAGGCGTCCGGAGAGCATCAGGGACTCTCCTGGCGCCTTCGCCGGCGGCAGAAAGCTCCGGCGGGCACCGCCGTCACGGTGTGCCGTTCGTGGTCTTTGAGGGTTTGCCGGACGGCCAGAGCATGCACGCGGCGCCAAGAACCACGGTGGCGCCGAGGATTTCGGCGGACCCCGCCACGCCGGGCTGAAATGTCATCAGGGCTACAATCCCAAGCGCGATCGCCACTCGGGCCCAGAGCGGCTTTCGAAGTCCGTTTGTCGGCGGCCGCCCGTCGGGCGGGCGGCCGCCCCGAGCGAGAGACGCCATTGGCCGCGATGAGCCGAAGACGGCTCCGGTGACGCCGATTATGACCAGGCCCGCTATCGAGAGCACCGGCCAGCCCTGGCTCCAGACTCCCTCAGCCGCAGTTAAGTAGAGGCCGGTGACCAGCACCAGGGCGGTGGAGGGCGCCCCTATCCGCGGCAGCACCGAAAACGCGCGGGCGGCTTCCTGTTCCGCCGCCCGGGTGGGGGCGGCTCGGACCCGATCGAGCAATATCCACTCCACAGCCAGGGTCGCGAAAATGCCAATGGCCGAGACAACGTGCAGGAACAGAGCCGTAGCCAGCATGGTGACCTCCTTCTAACTAATTCAAGGCCGACGTGTCGGCTAGCGCATCTGGAGTCCTCCGGAGACTACGAGTGCTTCCCCGGTGACGAAGCCGGCAAGGTCGGAGGCCAGGAACAGCACGGCATCGGCCACGTCCTCGGGTCGGCCCTCCCGGCCCACGGGAGTGCGCGCGATCAGCATGCGGCGCACTTCGTCGGGTCGGTGGGCGTCGGCCGGCGTCTCGGAGATGGCGCCGGGCGCCACGGCGTTTACGCGGATGCCAGAGCCCGCCACCTCTCGAGCGAGATTCTTGGTGAAGTTCAAGAGCGCGGCCTTGGCAGCGCTGTATATGGCCACGCCCCGTGCACCGCCCGTCAGTCCCGCGTCGGAGGCCACATTCACGATGACGCCCCCGCCGGTGCGCACCATGCCTGGAACCACCGCCTGAGTGACAAAGACCGCTCCGGTGAAGTTCGTGTCCATGAGGGCGTGAAAGAGGGCCGGGGTAAGGGTGCTAAGGGCGTCGTCGGGGTCGAATCGCCCTGCATTGTTGACCAGGATGCCGACCGGCTGGCCGAAGTGGCTCTCCACTTGAGCCGCGAGCCGCGCTGCCTCCTCGGGAATAGATAGATCAGCGGGGAAAAGGGCAGCCTCCACGCCGCTTTCCGCCAGAGCGCCGACCAAGAGGGCCGCTCCCTGACGGTTTTTGTGGTAATGGACGCCGACCCGGGCTCCCTGCCCTGCGAGACTTCGGACAATAGCATGGCCGATGGCCCCGCTCGCCCCGGTCACGAGCGCCACCTGAGCGGATATGCCGGGAAGTGTGAAGTCGCCCCGCCGGTCCTCACGCATTGACCGCACTCCCTTCGTCAGCCGACACGGACCTATACAGGGTGGGGATGGCGGCTGCGTGATGGGCCGTGAGGTTTCCGACCACGTAGCGGCGAAAGCTTGGCCGGGTCATCTGGCGGGCGAGAAAGTGACGGAGGCTTCCATCCCATACGGCGTGGTTGACGGCCGTATATCCGGCCCCGTCGGGATCCGGGGTCAGCGGAACCATGAGTCTTGCATGGTCAAATCCCATCTCCACCCGATACCAGCCGGCGAGATATTCCCACAGATCGAGGAACTGCACCGGATCGTGAGACGCGAAGAAGGTGAACAGCACGAGAGGTCGCTCTGGCAGGGGCCCGGACCCGACCTGCCGTGCCACCCGGGTCTTCAGTTCACAGGTCAGGTGCGTGCCATAAGCGGCCCACTCCCGGACCGCGCCCCACTCGGGCGCGCCGGCAAGCTCGCGGACCGCGTCGGGCGTCTCGGTGATGACGAGCAGGAGGACGTCATACCGCGCGCGCTCGGCCAGAACGCGATATTCCCGAACGCCGGGCACCCGCGCAAGCGGGGGTCGGCCGACGGCCTGAAAGAGAGCCATGGATTGGTGCCCGTTCCCCGACTCCGCGGCCCGCGCGGCGAGTCCATGCAGGCGGTGAAGCCAGGGCGGGTCGGCCAGGGGCCGCACCGGAAAGGTGGGCCGGGCCGTCTGAATGCCCAGCAGGAGGGCGCCACGGGGATCGGGAGAGGCGAGGGGGACAGGTCCGTAGCGGGCGTCCGGGTGGACGAGGTCAAACGTCATGGTAGGGCTCCTCTCGGGGTGTTCTGCTCTGATAGCGGCCACCCCTTGCACGATGAGGCATGAGAATCACCGGGCGGTTTTGAAATGGTCACCAAATGATCACGGATGGGTCCGCCGGCGGCACGAACTGCCTTTCGAAGCCGCCGACGGAGTAATCTGAGGCGAACCCGAACCTGCCTCAAAGGAGGACGACGGCGATGATGCCGGGGGTCGGAGCCCGTGTTCTGGTGGTGGACGATGACCGGACCGTCCTCTCCCTCTTGCGGGACTTTCTCGAAGCCGCGGGCTTTTCCGTCCAGGAGGCCGGAGATGGAGAGGCGGCGCTTCGGATTCTCGCCGAGGTACCCGTCGACTGCGTGCTCCTGGACGTCATGCTGCCGCGCCGGGACGGGTTTGCCGTGGCTCGGGCGATCCGGACGACCAGTGCCGTACCCATCTTGTTCCTGACCGCACGCGACGGGGATACCGACAAGATTCGAGGCCTCTCACTCGGGGGCGACGACTTTATCGTCAAGACGGCTTCACCAGGCGAGGTGGTCGCGCGGGTGAATGCGGTTCTGAGACGGGCCGGCACTGCCCGGGCGCCAGAGATCTGGCAGTATGGGCGTCTCCGCCTGGACCCTGCTACCCGGGAGGTTCGAGTGAACGGCGAGCTCGTGACCATGTCTCCCAAGGAATTTGACCTGCTGGTGTGGTTTTGCGGTCACCCACGGCAGGTTTTTACCTACCAGCAGCTTTTAGACCGCTTCTGGGAGGCCGTCGGCGACCGTCACGCCGTCCGGGTGCAGGTAGGCCGGCTGCGCGAGAAAATCGAGGCGGATCCCCGGCGGCCGCACCTCTTGGTCAACGTCTGGGGAGTCGGCTATCGCTGGGACGGGGTGAGGACATGAGTCTTCGAGGATACATGGCGGCCGGGATGCTGTCTGCGTTTCTTCTGCCGTGGGGCGCCTACTTCGGCCTCGCATCCACGGGCGAGGCGGTCCGCGTCGCGGGTGCACTCGCCGTACTCGCGGCCATCGTCACCTTTGTGGGCGGGCAGATCCGGCGAAACGTCGTCCGCCCCCTTCAAGCCCTCGTGCGCGCCGCCGACGCCATCGCGGAGGGAGAGCCCGGCGATGGCGACACCCCTGTGTCCTCAGTAGCCGAGATTGCCAACTTGCGCGCGGGATTCCTGTCCATGCAGGCGGCCCTGGCGGCCGCCTATGAACAGCAGGCTGCGGTGGAGGCCGAGCGGCGGTTCTTTCTGGACGCGGTAGCTCACGACCTGCGCACGCCGCTCTTTGTCCTGCGCGGCCACTTAGACGGACTGGCAGACGGTGTCGTGTCCTCGCCCGAGAGCCGCGCCCGGTATCTGGCCGTATGCCGCGAGAAGGCGGCGCACATCGATCGGCTGGTGTCGGACCTCCTGGCCGCCAGTCACCTCGACACGCTGGAAGCGACTCTGGTGCGGGTGCCCGTCGACCTGACCGCCGTTGTGGCGCGCATCGTCCGTGGCTGGGAGGCAGAGGCGGCCCACCGCGACGTGGCTCTTACCGTTCATCTCGGGTCCGCGCCGTGTCCGGTCGCGGCTGACGCGGACGGTCTGGAGCGGGCATTGGGCAACCTCATTCGAAATGCCCTCCAGTACACGCCCCCCGGTGGTTCGGTCCGCGTGAGGCTTCTCGTCGAAGGGGCGGCGGCCGCGGTGACGGTGGAAGACACGGGGCCCGGCCTCGAGACCGAGACTCTCCCGCACCTTTTCGAGCCTCTATACCGGGCCAGTGCATCCCGGCCCTCCGAAGAAGGCGGTCTCGGTCTCGGGCTGACGATTGCGCGGAGAATTCTGCGCGCCCACGGGGGAGACGTGGACGCGCGAAACCGCCCAGAGGGTGGGGCGGCATTCGTGGCGACGCTCCCTTACCAGGGGCCGGTGCCCGTTTGACAGGAAAGTCAGGTGCGTCGCCTTCCGTCGATGGCTTGCCGCCGGACTCCCGGACTAATGAAGCGGCAGTCCGAGGCGGGAGGCGCGCAGGTACAGGTATGCGTTGCGGGTCAGCACCAATAGGAATACCGGGATGAGGGTTTCCATGGTGCCCATGGTGGTGGCCGTCACGCCGAGCGCTACCGTGAGCCCGGCCTTCACCACAAACGCGCCGAGCCACCAAAGAAAGTACGTCCAGGACCCGCTCGCCATGGCGCTCCCAGTCTCCGGACTCGGGTACACCTGGAGCTGTCGAGCGGCCAGCAGGCCGGCGACGAGGCTCACCGTCGCGTCCAGGGCGGTCTCCAGGCCGGTGGTGGGGGTGAGGCGAAAATGTGACCAGGAACGGATCATGACCACCAGCAGGATGAGAGGAATGAGGAGGAGGTTCCGTGCGCTGAGTCGCCGGGGACGGATCTGCCGGTAGACCATGAATCCGATAACCGCCACGGTGAGCGCGATCGAAAAGACGGTACTGCCGGACGCGCCGAGAACGAGCCCAAGGCTCACGGTGACACCGCCGGTCTTCGGGCTTGCATCGCGTTATGAGGGATCACGGGCCGCCTCTTCATCAAGAACCGCCTGCAGGAGTCGGAAGGCCCCGATCACCTGCCGACGGGCGTCGGGCTCTAGGCGCTCCAGAATCCCGCGCAGGGGACGGGTGACGAATTCGGTCCGGTCCCGTTCCATGAAGCGTTCCGCGCCCTCGGACAGCCATAGCTGTACGGCCCGGCGATCATCTGGCCGCGGGCGTTTGGTGAGCACACCCTTCAGCAGGAGTCGGTCGACGATGCCGGAGACGGTGCTTTGACTAAGCCCCAGGCGCTCTGCCAGCTGCTTGATGCCAAGGCCGGGGCGGTCGACCAGCTGGCGCAGCACGCGAACCTGGGGAAGGGTAAATCCCAGACTCTCCACTTCCCCTTGCAGGGCATGCTGGGTATATCGATGGAGGGCGCGGACCGCGATGCGGATCACTTCCGCGTCCTGTGTGGGGTCGGCGTCATCAAAATTCGTTCGCATGCTATGCATCGTACACGATTATGTGTGGTGAGTGGGAAACAGGCCGTCGATGGCGCGGCCTCTAATCAAATCTCGTGGGGCGATGCCGGATCGCTGCCGCTCAGGGGAGAGGAGTGGAACGAGCGAACCGCGAAGTGGCGTCTGGTCCCGGTTGATTTTGCGAGACGAGGAGCCGTGGTGTTATGGGCGCTCTTTTGATTCGCGACGTGACGCTGATAGATGGGACGGGCTCTCCACCGCGTCCGGGGGCGCGAGTTCTCGTGGATGGCGCCCGTATCGCGGCGGTGGGAGGCGCCGGACTCACGGCACCTCTCGGAACCGAAGAGATTGACGGCCACGGGTATTTTCTCCTCCCGGGATTCTTTGACTGCCACGTCCACTTCATGGGCGAGGGGCCGGATCTGCTGGGCCAGTTGCTGAAGCCGCCCAGTTATCTTGTCATCTCGGCACTCGAGCGTATGCGGCGCACCCTCGAGGCCGGGGTGACGACGGCGCGGGACCTTGGCGGAACCGATCGGGGCATCAAGATGGCTCGGGAGGAGGGGCGCATCGCCGGACCTCGTCTGCAGGTGGCCGTGCGGATCCTGTCCATCACCGGCGGGCATGGCGATCTCACCTTCGCGGGTTCAGCCGCCACGGTGGAGCCCCACATCATGGAGGAACTGGTGGACGGCGACGGCGTGCTGGCCGGCGTGCGGCGCGTGATTCGCGAGGGTGCCGACGTCGTGAAGGTGTGCACCACCGGTGGGGTGCTCTCGCCGGGCGATGACCCGCGGCATGCCCACTTCTCGCCTGAGGAGCTTCTGGTCATCGCGCAGGAGGCGCGCCGGCAGGGCCGCCGACTGGCCGCCCACGCGCAGGGCAGCGAGGGCATCAAAAATGCCGTGCGCGCTGGTTGGACCTCCATCGAACACGGCATCTTTCTTGATCAGGAGGGCATCGACCTCATGCTGGAGTCCGGCACCTTCCTGGTTCCGACGCTTGTTGCCCCCAGAGCCGTGCTGGAGGCCCGGGACCGCGGCCTGCCGGTACCGGAATGGGCGATCGAGAAGACCAAGCGCGTACTGGAAGCGCATCAGGAGAATATCGCCCGCGCCCACGCGGCCGGAGTGCGCATCGCGCTTGGCACCGATTCCGGAGTGGGACCGCACGGCCAGAACCTTCGAGAGCTTTCGCTGCTGCAGGAAATCGGCATGACGCCGCTCGAGGCTATCGTGGCGGGAACTCGGCACGGCGCGGAAGTGATGGGGCTTCAGGAGGATCTCGGCACGGTCGAGACGGGAAAGCTTGCGGACATGGTGCTCACCGATGTCGATCCGCTGGCCAACCTGAGCGCGCTCGTCGACCCGGATCGCATTCGGGTTGTGATTCAAGATGGCCGGCTGATGAAAGATCTCCGATAGGCGCGCCGAAGGCGCCCTGTACGTATACGATTGGTCAGGCCCGAGCGTGCACGGCACGCTCTCGGGTCGACCCTTTTGAATCGGAGCACGGAGCGGCGGGCTCCCTGGTCTGGTCGCTCTGGTGTTGTCCGCCCGCTGGTATCAGAGAATCGGCCCGGACGGGGACCTCAACCGAGTCTCGGCCCGTCTCTTTGTCGTGGTTCTGCCGAAACACTCTGCCCCTTGTAGGCAGGACGCCCGCGTCTCTCGAGCTTCTCGGACCGGCGGCCGGGCGGCGGCGGCCCGAGTTTCTATGACGAGCGGTCGACCCGGCGATCGACGTCCCACCATGAAGGCCGCCGCATCAGCGAGGTGCGCGAGCTGGCTTGACCGTGCGGCGGGCATGGCCTCCACGGTTTTACCGTACGATGGCGGGATATGATGAGTCGGGAGGGATAGGCATGCGGATCGGCATCATCGGCGCCGGAAATATCGGCGGCGCGCTTGCCCGGCGTCTTGTGGGGCTGGGCCATGAGGTGCGGGTTTCGAATTCGCGGGCTCCCGAAACGCTGCAGGACCTGCAGCGCGAGAGCGGGGCCGTCGCTGTCTGGGCCGCAGAAGCGGCCGAGGCGGCGGACGTGGTGGTCATCACGATTCCACTGAAGAATGTGCCCGATCTGCCGGCGGACGTCCTTCACCGCGCAAAGCCTGATGCCGCCATTATCGACACCTGCAACTACTATCCGAAGCAGCGCGACGGACGCATTGCCGCAATCGAGGAAGGGATGCCCGAAAGTGTTTGGGTAAGTCGACACGTGGGCCGTCCGGTCATCAAGGTTTTCAACATGATTGGAGCCGACGGGATTGAACACCAGGGAAAGCCGCCGGGAACTGCGGGACGTTATGCGATTCCGGTTGCGGGAGATGACCCGTCCGCCAAGGCCCGGGTCATGGCTCTCGTCGACGCCCTTGGATTCGATGCGGTGGATGCGGGCCCGCTCAAGGAGTCATGGCGGCAGCAGCCCGGCACTCCGGTCTACGGAGCGCTCCGGGACGCCGACAGCGTCCGCCGGGCGCTCGCTGAGGCGTCTGCCGTCCGGCCAACCGGCTTTCGTGCTTGAAAGCTCCGGTCATTATGAGGCCCATTTGGCAGGGAGCGGTATCCGGCGGCGGTGCCGTCGTGCGCACAGGGATCGTACGTGCACCGGCACCGTATGTCTCATGCGACGGCGGTGTGCCCACAGACCGCTCGGAAGTCCGGCCGTCTTGATGGAGGGGCCATGCCTTTTTTATTGATATTCGGAACCATCTTTCTGGCGGAGATACCGGACAAGACCTCGCTTATGACGATCACTCTGATTGGGCGTCTCCCGCTCCGCATCGTGTGGGGCGGCGCCGCTCTGGCGCTCGTCGCTCAGACAGTGCTGGCGCTGACCGCCGGCAGGCTCCTGGCCTTGCTGCCCAAGGCACCGCTCACCATCGTCGAGGTGGTATTGCTGCTTGGCTTTGCCGTGTGGCTGTGGCGGGAATCATCCGAGTCGCAGGAGGACCAAAAGAAGGACGCCGCGCGTCTCGCTGCGCGCGGGTCGTTCCGCGCCCTCCTGTCCGTGTTCGCCATCATCTTTGGCGCCGAGTTCCTAGACCTCACCCAGCTCGCGACCATAGCGTACGCGTCCCACTATCCCACTCACATCCTGGCGGTCGGTGCCCTCGCGGCCGGCGGGCTGCTGGCGGCCAACGGACTCGTGGTGCTGGCGGGAGGAGCGCTCTGGACACGCATTTCGGGACCATGGCTGCAACGCGTATCCGCCATCCTGTTCGCATTGGCGGCGCTTTTGATGGCGTTGTCCCAATGGGGAATCGTGTCGCTGCCCATCTGAGGCGGATTCCACGAACGTCAAGGCCCGTGAAGCCGCCAGCGAGCGTCCGCGTCACGGTTCGGTGTCTTGACCAGGAAGACGAGGGTTTGCGAAACGTTGTGGGGCACCCCGAAGCGGTCGCTCTCCATCCACCGGCTTACGATGTGACCGGCGTCACTATCCGCAAAGCCAAGACGCCGGTAGAGGCGGATCGCGGCGAGATTGTCCACCGACACCCCGAGCCCCAGGAGAGGCATGCCGCGAAGGCCTGCGAGGGCCTCCGCCGCGGCCAGGAGGCGCGTCCCGACGCCGCGGCCGCGAAGCTCACCTGGCACGAACAGGTCTTCCACAAAAGCCATCCGGGCCAGCCGGGCCAGCATCTCGTCGTGGTCAGGACCCGCCCACAACAAGAACAGGTGTCCGCAGGGCCGTCCCTTTTTCCAGGCTATGAGATAGGAAGCCTCCCCGGCTTCCTGGCGGAGCAGGCGGACGCTGTGTGTCTCAGGACCACGGGCGGGAAATGCACGCTGCACGGCCAGAAGCTCGGATGCCCGAACCGGCCTCACCACCAGCGAGGGCGTGTCCTCACCGCCCTTGAGGTTTCGGGCGCAGCATGGCGGCATTCCGACACTGCCATTGTCCGACGCCTCCGGTTTAGTCCTATTGCATCTCATTGACGCGACGCATTCGGAATCGCTAATGATAAAGGGATGCCTGAAATAGTCCTGAATCCTGTAATTGTGGCGTGTCTTCCGGAAGAACGGGAATGCCATAATGACGGCGTAACCTAGTCTCCGTTCGTGTACGAAGCACTCCTGTCAGCAACCGGATACGGTCTAATCCTAGCGTTTTGGGCCCTGTCAGGTTAATGTTGCTCCACGAATGGGCTTCACGAACGGGGTACGTTTTTGTGTGCATGCGCTAGGGCCGGTTCGTCAGCCCGCTGAGGTCTGGCCCGCTCACGGAGGAGGGTCGATCGTGGCAATGAAGTGGCCGACTGAGACGCATATCGTGGGCATCCAGGCGGCCCTATCCCCTTGGGCTCGACTGGGACCGGTGGAGGGCCGGGTCTGGACCAGCGCCGTGAAGCCCACTGTCATGAAGTTGTCGGCCGGCACGGACAACGAGCGAATCAGGCGACTGTATGCGCGGCCGGACCGGGCGGAGCACTCCCCCTATGGCTGGACCGTGGGCTCCTGGATTGAGGAGGAGCGCGGCATCCCGGTGGTGCACGTCTTGCCCGACTGGTCCATTCCCTTGGCATTTACCTTCGGACAGCTGCCGGACTCGCTGACCGACCCGACGATCCTGGGCCGCATGGTGAAGGCCAGGCTCAGGATGGGCGTCACGGCAGACGTCTGGGAACCCTTTGTGCCTCAGCCGCCAAACACCCACTACAGTCTGGTGCGTCATCCGGCCGTCATGATGGCAGCGTCGTGGTCGTGGATAGGCGTGACCGAACGAGAGCTCTGGCGACGAGTGCTGGAGGCGCTGGAGGAACGGGCGCGGGCCCGGTTCCGCGGTGTATCCGACCTGTCGGTGGTGGTGAACGAAACCGACCTCGCGCTGCGGCAGCTCTGGGATACAGAATTGGGGAACCTGCAGCGCGCGGAATGGTTCTTTGACCGTCACCCGGCGCGCCGCGAGGTGTTTCGTCTGCTGCTCGACTACTCCTTGCTCTCCAGCATGGCCATCCTGGTATTCATCAGCCGGCTCGAGCATGAGGATCCCCGCCGCTGGGCGGAACAGCTCCAGGCGTGGGCGGCCGTTCACCGCCAGGAAGATTACCTGGCGCGCGAACTGAACCGCTGGTGGACTCTCGGCCTCAATCAGCGGCGTCGGAACCGGGGCGTGGCCGTCGGAAACTGATCAACAGAGGGAAGAGGCCGGTCACATCGAGAGTGACCGGCCTCTTCCTTGTATTGGGTCCACGTGACACTCTGAAGGCGGCATCGTTTTGGCGACGCCGCCTTCAAGGAAAGGACGGGAAGATTACCCCTGGCCACCGGCCGGGCCGGGCGATGCCGTGAGGGCTGAATAGGGAAGCTTCATGCAAGGCTGAGCCGGACCTCCCCGAATCCGCATGTACCCGTGGGTAAAGGTGGATTCCACCCCGATCCAGATGTTCCCCGCGCTGTCTTGCTTCCAGGCGTAGATGCCAAGCGGCAGCGGAGCGGGGCCGGAAACGTTCAACCCGTCCACCGTGTACACGCTGCCGTGGCAGGGGCAGTGGAACTGGTTCGCGGCTTCGACCCAGTCGACGTGACAACCGAGGTGCGTACAGATGGGTGAAAGGATGAAAAAGGCGCAGCTGCCACCGATATAGCGCAGGTACGCATAGTCGCTCACGGTGGTCTTGGCCCAGTGGTCGTACGCGTTGTAGGAATAGTAGGCCTGCACGACGCCCCCGGACTTCCCGGACGCGCCCGGCGCCGACATGGACTGCCTCTGGAGGTCGCCCAAAAGGCCGAGCTTGGCCCAGTTGGTCTTCGGCTTGGCAAAACCGGGTGTGATAAGAGCGCCCGCCACCGGAATGGCTACCAGAAGTGCGATTACGCCCATGGTGGCGTTCAAGACCCAGTTGAAAAAATCACGGCGTGTCCATCCGGCTTTCTGCGGGGGTCTGTGGGACATGCCTTCCTCCTTGTGCGGTAGTCCGTCGCGACCCAGGCGGATTTCCGCGAGGAGGGGGTCGCCGGAGATCTCTGGCCCATATCCTACCGCAACCAGCACCCGAACAAAACTGCTTAAGGAGTTTGGCCCGCCAGAAGCCCGTCGGTGACGGATCGCACCCCGCGGCCATCTGCATCGACGCCTCGCGTGCGCCGGCAACGGTGGAGGGACGGCCGACGCGGGCTGGAGGCGCAGACGACCGTCCGGACCGGGCGGCTCGATTTGGAGTACAGCCGGCGCGGTCGCTAAGAGACGTAACCGGGAGCGAGGAGACGTCCGCCTCGAGGTCGAGAACCGGGACGCGTCTTGTGTTGATGAAGGCGGCATGCGGGGGCAAGGCCGGCAGCACGAGCCGTTCAGGGGGGCGGGCCACCGCGGCGCGGAACGGGGGCGGTCAGAGGAAGCCGGTACCGAGGGCGGGCTGGCCAGACGGCGCCTATAAGCGGAGCCCGCTCCGGATGCTGAGAGCCGTACTCCCCCTATACAGCCGGACCTGCATATCGAGAACTCGGCCCCTCTGGCGCGCCTGGCAGCGAACATGCCCGTGGACACCAGGAACGAGAGTCCAGCGGGGCAGATCGAAGTCGGGCAGACGGGCCCGCAGGACACCCGTTCGGGTGGCGTTGCCACCGCGGGCAAACGGCCGGTGAGGAAGACCAGAGCCACGATAGGGGACGCGCCCCTTCGGAGCCACCAGCCTGGGCCGTCATCGAAGGGACCGCTCTAGAGATAGCCGGAGCGCCCTTAGGGACAACGCTCGGCGATGAGGACCCGTGTTCCACCCCCCAGACTTCGAGGTGTGTGGGGCGGTGCGCGATGAGAGTCCCGATGCACAAGCGCCCATCTCCCGTGCGCCGTCAAGTTCCGCCTCCTCCCCGGCGACTTTTCCGCCCCCAGAAGAAAGAATGGGAGACGCTCCGGCGTATCTTAGTGGCAGGTGTCCAAGCTCTCCGCCGGCGCTGACGGAGCAGGATGCGCCTTGACCCATGGAGAAATTTCTCCGTCGGAGACTGGAGAGGGGAAGGGCTCGGATCGGTGGCCTGCGCCTTGTCAGCTAAGGCCGATCCGGGACGGTCGGCAGCTTCCGCACCCGTATCGAGTCCAAGGATTTTTGGGGGTTTCGCATCGGTGATTGTGAAGCGCTTCGAGGCAGAAAGCCCCGACAGTGCCCTCCACCAGGCCCGGGCCGAATTGGGGGCCAGTGCTGTCGTGCTGTCCTCCGGACCCATGCCGAAGGACTGGTGGCGTTTCTGGCAACGACGGTATCAGGTGCTGGTGGCGGCCGACCCTGCGTCCCGGGAGACACCGGATCCGGTAGAGTCGAGTGTCCCGTCGAAACCGATTCACCCAGATCTCCCAGTGCCGTTCCTCACGCCTGTGCCGCCGCCTCCCCCGCCTCCTCCATATCGCCCGGCTGAGGCGGAACCGGCGGCCGGCCTCGCCACCGTCGATCCTCTGCGGGATGAAGTGGTCACCCTCCTGAAGGCTATGGACCAACGTCTGCGGACACTCACCAGTGGTGCGGAGCGCGCGGACAAAAGCCTCGTGGAGCGGCTCGAGGCCGCCGAGGTCGCGCCCCCGGTCTCCCAGAGGCTTGCGCTGGCGGTCGCCGCCCGGCGCAGCAGCGATCCCGAGCAGACGCTTGTGGACGAAGTGGTCAAGTTGCTCGGAGCACCGGCCCCTGCGTCCCTCCGTGAACGGGTGGTTATCACGGCGGTGGGCCCCACCGGATCCGGAAAGACCAGTCTTCTGGCGCGGCTTGCGGCACATTTTGCCCTGGTGCGCGAAAAGCGCGTCCTCCTGGTGAGTGCCGACGCGTTCCGCATGGGCGCATCCGAGCAGCTGAAGACCTTTGCCTTGATATTGGGGGTTCCGCTGGAGGTGGCGGGCCGACCGCAGGATCTGGAGCAGGTGGTGAGTCGATCGGACCACGAAGTAATTTTGGTGGATACGGCCGGACGGAGCCCGTACCACAATCTGCACGTGGCAGAAGTGCAGGCGATGGTGCGGGCCGCACGTACCGACGAACTTCTGGTGGTGTTGCCCGCCAGCATGCGGGCGGCCGCGATGGTGCACGCGGGTCGTCGTTTTGGAGGCGCCCACGAGCATGTGAAGCTCTGCTTCACGAAGCTCGATGAGTCGGAGCACCCCGGCGCCATGGTCACGGCGGCCGCAGAGCTCGGGTGGCCGCTCGGCTACTTTGCCGACGGCCAGCGCATGCCGGAAGACGTGGGCCTCGGTGATCCGGTGCGCCTCGGCCGGTGGATTGTGCGCGGCGCCGATCCGGGCAGCTAATTCAGAGATGAGGGCTGGCAAGAAGCTCGACCGTCCTGGAGATGTCTCATCCCGCCCACCCCGATAGATAGGTTGGGGAAACGGGTGGCTTCGCCACATCGGCACCGCCCCCGCAAAGGCTTTAGAATAGCCGGGGGAGGAACAGAGAGAATTATGGCGGTTCTGCAAGAAGTTCCAGCCGTGAGCTCAGAAGAAGGACCGACCGCGCTGAACGCTGTACCGCGCCTCCCTTCCCATGCGGACGGGCGCGATTTCGTCCGTCAGGTCGGTGCCGCGGCGGAACTGTCGACCCGCCTGCTGGGAACTTCCGTCACGGTCGTGTTTGACGGCGTGGGCGACCTCCTCCTCAAGGACCTGGCCGCCGCCGTGCCGGACAACGGCGTGGTCCATGAACTCTGGGTAGCGCCGGAGAGAATTGTCGCCTATGCGTCCTTCAGCCCCGACATCGTAGATGCCGCCATCGCCACCCTTTTGGACCTGCCATGGCCCTCGGCGCTGGCCGGACAGCGTCCGACGCCGATTGAACAAAGAGTCTTCGCCCGTCTCTCTGGGCCGTTTCTGCAGGCCATCGCCGGCGGCCGACCGGAGATGGGGGAGGTCGTCGTCCGCATCGCAGAGACGATGGCGGCTCCGAGCTCGTGGTTTCGTGCGGCCCCGGACTCGCGGGTCGCCGTGGCTCGATTCCGCCTCACGATTGCCGATCGTGCCGACGGTACCGTAGACGTCTGGTGGCCGGGGCCGGCGTCCTCACGTGCCTTGTCGGACAGTCCCGTGGGTCTGCTCGACGAGTCCGAAGAACTGATTGAACGCCACCGCGCGTTGTCGGCCATGGAGCGCCAGGTGGAACTTCTTCCCGTCACGCTTACCGCGGTCTTCGGACCGGCCTCCGTGTCAGCGCAGCAGGTGCGCGATCTGCATCCGGGACAGATCCTGCGGCTTGGCGCCCCGCTTGCGGGGCAGGTAGCGGTCCAAGTGGAGGGACTCACAAAACTTTGGGCCAGACCCGGGGACCCGCGCGGCGGTCACGCGGTCCGGATCGTGGAGCGAAAGGACACCAGTCGATGAGCAGGCAGCGGCGACAGATGCTCACGGCGGAAGAGCTCGAACTTTCCGGGACGCCCGAATCCGAGCCCATGGATCAGAGCGAGACAGACCCTTTGGTGGAGGAGCCGCCTGAAGACCCAGGCGATTATCGCTTCATCGAGGAGGACGCGTCGTCTGACCATCCGGTCGACGTCGAACCACCGGTCCGCGACGAGCAGTCGACCCGTCCGTCACCGGGAACGACTTTTGTTCACGATGTGCCGGTCGAGGTGCAGGTGGTACTCGGGCATCGTCGCATGACCATTCGTGAGCTCCTGGAGCTCGGTCCGGGATCGGTCGTGGGACTCGACAAGGCGCCTGGCGACCCCGCTGACGTATTCGTCAACGGACGTCTCGTGGCCCGTGGAGAGATTGTGGTGGAGGGGCTGGAGTACGGCATTAAGATAACGGACGTCATCACTCCGGATGGCACCGCCGCACGCTCATCCGGTCCACCGGCTGACGGTACTTCCTCGTAGCCCTGGGACGCCCCATGCCCGGGACGCGATGGAGCGCGACCGGATAAACTCAGCGGCGGCGACGCCTGCAAGCGCCCACGCAGCACCCGTCAGCCGCCTTCCAGGTGCACGCCACTGGGGCCCGGGCCCCTCGGAGAAGAAGCCATGCATTTTCCGTCGTGGGAAATGGTCCGACTGCCACTGCGGGGCGGCGACGGGGGCGATGGCGCATAGAGCCAGGATGCATGCCAAGAAAAAGCCTCCGCATCAACCTAAACAGACCGACGCGGGTCCGCTGATGGGTCGACGTGGAGACCTATGACGGGGTAGGAACGGGAAGGTAACGTAACAGGGAAGCTCAGGCGTTCGCAGCCGGCGGTGAGCCGCCCCGTCCGCCGCCCCGTGCGAGGTGGCCGATGATTTCGGCGACCGTGACCCCGGCTCGCCGCGCCTCCCGTACCAGCTCATCCGCCATCCGAAATACTTCTTCGCGTTGAGCCATGTACTCGGGGTCGCCCTTAACGTGGAACGCAAAGCCTTCACTGTCGTTCTTGACGTGAAACTCGAAACCGCCAAAACGGCGACGCGTGTTCATAGATCGTTCCTCCGTCTGGTGCCCGCAAGATCCGCCGGCCACCGCTTTATGTGACCGTATTCTAGCACGCCCGCCACCCGGCGCGGATAAGAGTTGGATGAGGGGTGCCGTGGCCCATGCGGCACGGCGGAGCCCTTGACGGAGCGGAGCCGCAAGACGTAGAATCGATTGCACCACTTTTGTGGTCATATCGCGGGGTAGAGCAGCCAGGTAGCTCGTCGGGCTCATAACCCGGAGGTCGCAGGTTCAAATCCTGCCCCCGCAACCATTGGCGGCGTAGCTCAGTTGGTCAGAGCATACGGTTCATACCCGTAGAGTCGGTGGTTCGAGTCCACCCGCCGCTACCAGGATTTTGGGCGTGTAGCTCAGTTGGTAGAGCAGCTGACTCTTAATCAGCGGGTCGTAGGTTCGAGACCTACCACGCCCACCACCTTCAAACGTAGCCCCGCAAGCGATTGCGGGGTTTTGTTATGCCCTCGACGAAGGCAAAAATCGCCCACGGGCCGCAGAACGGGCCGCAGGCCCGTGACACAAGCGTACACGGCGCATCGCTGGATCAACACCAGCCACTGGCAGGGCGCGTGGGTCTGGGTGGTCTCCGGCTACTGGGCGACCGGCTGGCACTGGGTGACCGTGCGGTACTGGGGTCCAGAGTACGGATGGATCTGGGGCTATCGAGGCCCTGGGCAGCTGTGTAGGACCTGGTATGGCTCGCAGTGTTACTAGTCCGCGATCCGTTACACGTGTCACGTTTCGAGGCCGCGCACGCCGCAAGGACGGGGCCTCGGCGTGCTTCGCTCGCCGCGCTGACCAGCGCCCGATCGCTTGGTGCGTCCCCCGGCGGTCTCGCTCTGAAAGAGGGGGCCAAGTTCGCGCGTGCCGCTGCCCGTCGTTCTCTCCGTCATGGCCCCGCCGGCAGCCTGACCGTCCACCCGCAGGGGCTGGACCGCGGCGACCTGCGGGGCGGTAGCCTCTTGCGAAGAACCCGTGCTGGGCAGTCCGAGCCACAGTGAACCGAGAGTTCTCCTCACTGAGCACATAAAAACCGTTTGGCAACGAGCAACAGCCCTCGCCGGCCTTCGCTGCTGACGGGGCCGAGGACGTAAAATAGCCTGTAGGCGAATTTCGGGAGTGGGGCCATGAGTCGGTTGATCTATCGCGCGCATGCACTGCGGCGCATGTTCGAACGCCAGATTCCGCCGTCAGTCGTGGAGTCTGTCGTTCGCTCGGGCACGACTATCTAAACATACCCAGAGGACACACCGTATCCCAGTCGGCTCGTGTTAGGGTGGGTGCAGGGCCGTCCTGTGCACGTGGTGCTGGCGGACAATCGAGACCGTGACGAAGTGGTCGTCATCACCGGGTATCAGCCGGACCCGGCGCGGTGGGACGCGAGCTTTTCCAGGAGGCAGCCATGACGTGCGTGATTTGCCAAAGCGGGATCCCTGAGGCCGGCACGACCACCGTCACTCTGGAGCGTGGGACGACGCTCATCGTTTTTCGTCGCGTGCCCGCCACGATTTGCCCAAACTGTGGGGAGAGTTACTTGGACGACGCTGTGGTCGACCAAGTCTACCAGGCGGCCGATGACGCCACGGCCGCTGGCGTCGAGGTCGATGTGCGAGAGTTTCACCACGCTTCGGCGTAGGGTACATTACCGCAGGAGTTCTGGGAGTGGCTCGTACGCTGAGCCGCCCCTGGCCCGCTTCGTTTCTAGCGGCTTTCTCAATCCGGGACAGAACCCGAGCCGCCGCCCCCTGAACAATCTCCCGTAGCACGCCGCAGATCATAGTCAAAGCGGACGTTGCACCTCGTTCTTCGCGCATAAAATTTGGTAGCGGACAGGTTTTCAGTCCGGCGTTGTTGAAATTGTCGCGCAAAGGATTCCGGGTCGTGAGTGGCGAAGGCCGTCTCTATGGAACAGGTGCCACGGCCCGGGGTGGTGGTCGGTGCGGGGCCCATTCTGCGGGCCGTGGCCGACCGGATTGGGCTCGTCTCGGTGACGGACCAGGCGGTCGCGTGGGATGCGGAACGCGGTCGACTCTCACCCGGCGAGCGGATTCTCGCGCTCATCCTCAATCTCCTGACGGACCGGCCGCCCCTGTATCCGGCGACGGGCGCCTTTCGCCTGACGGATGGGCCGTTGCTCTTGGGGCCGGAGGTGACGGCCGCGGATCGGACAGACGGCCCCTCGGGGGCGGCGGCCGTCTTCAGCGCGGTGGCCGCCCGGGGGTATGCCGTGGAGGCCATCGACCGCGGCGGGATGCACTTTGATACCCCCTCGCGATCCCTGTAGGGGGACGATCCCACGGCGGACGGAGCGCGCGGCGTCACGCCGCGCCACGGCCATTCGAAAGACCACCGGGACGACCTCCAACAGATTCGGTTCACCGGTTTCGTGAACCGGGAGGGCGTCCCCCTGATGGGCACCGTGGAGGATGGGAACCGGTCGGACAAGCGACTCAACCGGCACCAGATTGGCCGCATTGTCCAGGCCGTCAGCCCGGAGGCCCTGCGGGACCTGGTCTATATCGCGGACTCGGCCCTGGTGACGGGGCCGAATCTCGACGCGCTGGCCGCCGCGGAGATTGCCTGGCTGTCGCGCCTCCCGGACACCTATGGGGTCGCGGCCACGGCCCAAGCCGCCGCCTGGGCGGCGGACGCGTGGATCCCGGTGGGGCGTGTGGCGGCGTCGCCGCACGCGGCCACCTATGCCGCGTCGGAGCAGACTGGGACCATTGGGGACCGCCCTTATCGCGTCGTGGTGTACCGGTCCTCCCGCTTGGATCGCCGCAAGGCGAAGACCCTCGAGCGCGGGCTGGCCCAGGCGCGGAGCATCGCCGAACGGGGGGCGGACGCGCTCACCGCCCAAGACTTTGCGTGCGCGGCGGACGCCGAGGCAGCGGCGGTGGCTTTCCGGGCCACCGCCCCGCACTGGTGGCCCGGCACCACGGCGGTGGCGCCCGTCACCGTGACGGACAAACGGCCGCACCGGGGCCGGCCCCGCCGCAACGAGCTGGCCCCCACGCACACGGTCTACCGGGTGCAGGTGACCTGGGGGCCCCGCGATGAGGCCGCGGTGCAGACGGAGTTGGCGCGCCGCAGCACGTT
>JAJZYZ010000008.1 GCA_021797815.1 Bacillota bacterium | reverse complement strand
GACCAGGATGTCGGCCCCCGCCCGGTAGAGATTGGCCGCGTTCCCATCATCGACGCCGCCGTCAACTTCTATGCGGGGACGATCGCGATCGGCCCTCAGCGCGACAGCCTGCTCCACTTTTCGCATCGCCCGCGTCCAAAATTTCTGTCCCCCGAACCCGGGATTGACGCTCATTACCAAGACTACGTCCAGCTCGTCGTAGATTTCGGTCAATACCGCGACCGGCGTCGCCGGATTTAGGGCGACCCCGGCCAACGCGCCGGTGTCGCGGATCGAAGCCAGCGTGCGTTCAGCATGCACCAGCGCTTCCCAGTGCACGGTCAGGAGGTCGGCCCCCGCCTCCCGGAAACGCGCGAGGTATCGGTCCGGCTCGACAATCATCAGATGCACGTCAAGCGGGAGCGAAGTGGCACGACGGATAGATTCCACCACCGCCGGGCCGAACGTGATGTTGGGCACGAAGCGTCCGTCCATCACGTCGATGTGAAGGAGGTCGGCACCCGCCTCTTCTGCCCGCCGCGCCGCGTCGGCCAGATATCCGGGATCTGCGGCCAGAATCGATGGCGCTACCTGCAGGATGCGAGGATCCATCGAACCCTCCCTTCCAGCCTCTCTCTACGCGACTGAGATCATCGGCGATCAATGTCCCCATCTGTGGGGCGGCTCAGTCTCGTTCGAGTTTAGCAGGTCCTCTCGCCGGCTCCGAACGGCCTTGTTCCGGCCGTGTGCGGCCATCACGGCCTTCCCGGCACGGCCTCCTCCAGAAACACGCGATAATGGCGGTACCGTATGGGCGACACCACCCCCGCGTCTCGAGCGGCGGGCAGCGCACACCCGGGTTCCTCCCGATGCAGGCAGTCGCGAAAGCGGCAGCGCAGATCGCGAAACTCCGGAAACCCCCAACCGAGCTCCTCGGCCGTCATCGGTGGCAGGTGCAGGCGGCTGAAGCCGGGAGTGTCTGACAGATACCCTTCGCCGAATGGATGCAGCGAGACCGTCCGCGTCGTCTGACGGCCCCGCTGCCCGCGCGTGAGAACACCCGTGGCAAGACCGGCTGAGCCCACCAGCGCCGCCAGCAGCGACGACTTGCCCGCGCCGCTCTCTCCCGTCAGCACGTGAATGCCGGCTCCAAGGCGCCGGGGAACCTCTGCCATCCCCTCGCCCGATTTGACAGACGTCCAGATGAGGGGATACACGCGCGCCCAGGGATCGAGCCGGGCACGCTCCTCGGAGGCCACCCGATCCGCTTTGTGGGCCAGCAGGAGGGCTTTCAGCCCATAAAGCTCAGCCAGAATCAGCCGGCGGTCCAACAGTTCGAAAGATCCTGCCGGCTCGGCCAGGGTGAAGACGACCACCAACCCGCCGACATTGGCCACCGGGGGTCGTTCAAGCGTGAGGCCCCGGGTCTCAACCGCCAGCACGACACCCTGCCCCGGATCCGTGAGGCGGCACTCCACGCGGTCCCCCACCCGGATCCGGCCCACGGCCAGCCGGACCTTCCCGGCCAGATGACACAGGAGTTCCTGGCCCTCGTCGGTGCGCACCGTCGGGCGATTGGCCTCCAGGCGCACCACCAGGCCCTTCAAGGCTGACCGCGCTCAGCCACTGCCAGATGGCGAGGAGCTGGTGGACGAGCTTGAGCTGCTGGATGTCGAGGATCCGGAACTGCTCGATCCGGTGGGCACGAGCGCGCTGTGCCCCTGCAGCTGGCCATTTAAGTAGAGGGCCAGCTGCCCCTGCTGCCCGTACCAGACCACCACGCCGAAGGGCACGGTCTCGTTCGGCTGCACCTCCGCCCAGTACACCTCCATGTTACCGGCGGCGTCGGTCACGACCGCCTTCACCACCGAGTTCGGAGGGGCGCTCGAGGGCACCGCCCATGAGATATCCGACTTGTTGAGAATCAGGCCGGATGACTGGGGGCTCAAACCGCCGGACAGCACCACCGATACCGACCCACCGGTGCCCACCTGCCCATAAGGTCCCGGATTCTGGTCGATGATGACGCCCTGGGGCGCCTGGGTAGAGTACTGGTAGGAGGCGCTGGAGAGGGTCAGACCAACCTGGGAGAGCGCCGACGCCGCCTGGGAGGTGCTGTCGCCGGTGACGTTGGGAACGGTCGCGTTCCGCGGGCGGGCAGGGCCAGACGACACCACCAGCTTGACCTTGCTGCCGGGGACGACCGACGCCGTGCCGCTCGGCGTCTGGCGTATCACTTCATTGGCTGGCGCGGAGTTGTGTGCGTAGGACAGCACCGGAACCAGCCGAGCCTGCTTAATGCTGTTTTCGGCCGTCTGGACGTCCTGGTACAGCACCCAGGGGACCTGAACCTTGGCCGGCCCGGAACTGGCCGTGAGCTCGACGAGATCGCCCGTCCTCAGCTTGCTGCCACCGGGCGGCACCTCAATGGCCACGCGCCCCGCCTTGACCCGGTTGCTTGGAGTCGCCCCTACCATCTTGACGCGAAAACCCTGCCGCTCCAGCATGAGCCGGGCCTGGCGCACCGGACGGCCCACCACGTGTGCGGAGGCCACGAGCGGCGGACCCGCCAGCACCCGCTGGACGGCAAATCCGGCCAATACGAGAAGCACCAGCACCACCGCGGCCACGACAGTCCACCGGCGCCGCCGCGTCGTCGTGGGGGCGACCCGCTCCCGGTTCTTTCGCCGCACAGGGGCCTTGGCGGCCGCAATGCCGGAATCCGTCCGGTCGGCACCGCCCCCCGCCTGGACTTCGTGCAGGCGCTCGCGGAAGGCCGCTGCCGAGCTGAATCGGTCATCGGCGTCTTTGGCGAGAAGCCGCGCCGTGAGGCGCGCGACAGATTCCGGAACATCGGGACGCAAGGAGCGCAGGTCCGGCGGCGGCTCCTGCATGTGCTGGAGGGCCACGGCCAGCGGCGAGTCGCCCTGATAGGGCGGGGAGCCGGTGAGCATCTCGAAGAGTACGACGCCCAGACCGTACAGGTCGGTCGCCGGGCCTACCGCTTTCCCCCGGGCCTGCTCCGGGCTTAGATACTGAGCGGTACCAAGGAGGCTCCCGGTGTTGACCAGAGTGGACGATGTCATGGCCCGCGCAATGCCAAAGTCGGTGACCTTGGCGGTTCCGTCCTCTGCCACAAGAATGTTTTGGGGTTTGATGTCCCGATGGATGATCTGACGCTCGTGCGCCTCTCCCAGCGCTTCCGCCACCTGGTCGGCCACGTCGAGGGCGAGGCCCACATCGAGCGGCCCATGGGTGGCGATGTAATCCTTCAAGTTGGGGCCGTTCACGAGCTCCATCACGATGTAATGAGAGCCTTCGTCCATCCCGACGTCGTAGACCTGGACGATGTGACGCCCGTCGAGGGAGGCGGCCGCCCGCGCCTCCATCGAAAAACGATTGACGACGTCCTCATCCTGAGCCCACTGGCTCTTCAACATCTTGATAGCCACGAAACGATTCAGGGCCAGGTCGCGCGCCCGGTACACGAGCGCCATCCCACCCTGTCCAATGCGGTCCAAAACTTCGTAGCGCCCGGCGAGCACCTTACCGACCATCAGATGCCTCTTCCTCCACCAGGACCACGGTGACGTTGTCCGGGCCGCCTGCGCGGAGGGACTCCTCGATAAGGCGCTCGACGGCGTCCTCGCCCCGGTGCGTGCTGAGAATCTCCGCGATCGCGGCGTCGTCCAGCACATCGTAGAGACCGTCCGAACATAGCAGGAGACGTTCACCCGGGCGCCACGCGACCACCAGGACATCGAGCCGCACCGAGGAGCCGGGGCCCAGCACCCGGGTCACGACGTGCCGCTGCGGATGATGCTGCGCTTCCGCCTCCGTCAGGAGGCCGGAGGCCAACAACTCGGCGGCCACCGCATGGTCCTTGGTCAAGCGATCGAGACGCCCCTCCCGAAGCCTGTACGCCCGTGAGTCCCCGACATGTACGACCGCTACCTCTTGTCCGTGCACCTGAACCAGGGTCAGCGTCGTGCCCATGCCGTAAAGGCGCGGCTCCGCGTGCGCCCATGCATACAGTTCGCGATTTGCGCGCTTGACGATTCGCTCCAGCTCCACAATGCTCCGGGGTTCCTGGCGGACCGCGCGTTCCAGCACCTCGATGGCATGATGGCTCGCCTCGCGGCCACCGGGTGCCCCGCCCATGCCGTCGGCCACGGCGGCCAGCAGGCCGTCGGGAAAAGCGCGTACCAGATAGGCGTCTTGGTTGTCGCCTCGTACGAGTCCCTGGTGAGTTCTGGCGAACGCTTTCAACGCCATGATCGACAACGCGGCCTCACCGCCCGTTTCGGGCGCATCGAGGATTCCTCCCCACTGAAGACCCGCCGCCAGCCATCCTGGACGGGGCGCCGGGAGATCCGACACGCTCGTATTCGCCGGGGCCCGTGCCCGTCCCTGCGTTCACCATCCGATCGCCCGTTCGAAAATCATTATCGCGCTCGCCGATCCCCCGTCAAGCGCCACCCTCCGACGGCGGGTGCCCCGCCGCCTTTTCGGCCAGCGGCGGACTCGGGGTGCCCTTGCCCACGCTCCGTCGAAGCTGGCCGCAGGCGGCCTCGATCTCTTGACCGAGCTCGCGCCGCACGGTGCAGGAGACGCCGGCCTCGTCCAACACCTTGCGGAAGGCGGCCACCTGAGCCGCAGGCGACGGACGATAAGGGAACTCGGGGACAGGGTTCCACGGAATCAGGTTCACGTGTGCCGGGAACCGCCGGATCAGGCGAACCAGCTCACGAGCCAGAGGCACCCCGTCATTCACGCCGTCGATGAGGAGATACTCATACGTGATCCGCCGCCGGGTCCGCTCCCAGTAAGTTGCCAGCGCATCCATCAAGCGGGCGATCGGGTACGCGCGGTTGATGGGCATGAGCTCTCCCCGCACGTCGTCGTTGGGGGCATGCAGCGACACGGCCAGCGTCACCGGCATGCCCTCCTCCGCCAGTTTCTGAATGCGGGGAACAAGGCCGCTCGTAGACACGGTGAGATGCCGGTAGGAGAGGCCAAGCCCATTGGGATCGTGCATCAGGTGGAGTCCGCCTACGGTCCCCGCGTAGTTGTCCAGGGGCTCGCCGATGCCCATCAGGTCCACGCGTCGGACGCGCTCTCCCCGCTCGGCTAGAATCACTTCTGCGAGGGCCACCTGGTCGGCAATCTCGCCCGCACTCAGATTGCGCGTCTTGCCCAAGAGACCCGAGGCGCAGAAGTGACAGCCGATGGCACAGCCCACCTGGGTCGACACGCAGACCGACCAGCCAAAACGATGCGGCAAGAGGACCATTTCCACCTGCTCGCCGTCAAAGAGGCCCACGACAATCTTCTCCGTGCCGTCGCGCGCCTTCTGGCGCTCCAGGGGCACGACCCGCATGAGCGGCCACTCCCCGGCCGCCCGCGCGCGCAGGGCCGCCGGCCACACTGAGAGGGCGTCGTAGGACGCGATGCGGGTCTTCCACAATGCATGAAACAATTGCCGGCCGCGATAGCGCGGCAGGTCCGCCTCCTCCATCAGCCGCTCCAGCGCGGCCGGCTCCATGGACAACACGTCGACCGCCATTCCATCATCCCCCTTCCGCCTTGTGCCTTGTGCCTTGCGTCTGCCTTCGGTCTTCCGCCGTCGGTCCTACCGGCAAGCGCACCGGTGTCCCGAGTGCTCGTCACCGCGTCCGCCGGAGGCGGGCGATGAAGAATCCGTCCAGATCTTCCATCCCAGGCGGCACCATAACCCAGCTGCCATCCCGAAACCGGCTCCACGGCGATGGCAGCTGGGTGGCCACGTCTTCGGAAAGCAGCTCGG
The DNA here is from genome assembly GCA_021797815.1 of Bacillota bacterium. Classification (GTDB taxonomy): domain Bacteria; phylum Bacillota; class Sulfobacillia; order Sulfobacillales; family JAIMBI01; genus JAKATP01. The sequence continues at coordinate 65,433 of JAJZYZ010000008.1, read as the reverse complement.
GATGGGCGTCCAAGACGGCGTTTACCACCGCGCTTGTCTCCTCCGGCTCCGTCGAGCACACACTGTACACGACGATGCCTCCCGGTTCCACGGCGCGGACGGCCGCTTCCAGGAGCTCGCGCTGCAGGAGCTGGAACCGGCCCAGATCACGGGGCTGGCGCCGCCAGCGAATGTCCGGACGTCGACGGAGAATCCCGAGTCCGGTGCAGGGCGCATCGACAATCACGATGTCGGCCCGCTCCTTCAGCTCCGCCTCCCGGGCATCCCGCAGAACCGGCGTCACGCGACCAACCAGGTGCAGTCGGACGGCGTTCTCGCGCAACCGCGCCAGGCGTTCCGCAGCCGTGTCCACGGCCGTCACATGGGAACCCGGATGCTGGTCCGCCAGGTGAAAGCTTTTCCCCCCGACCCCGGCGCACAGATCAAGGATGTGCCGTGGGTCCGGGTCGGAAGCCGCATAGGCCACGGCCATGGCACTCTGGTCCTGCACGTACAATTGCCCCTGGCCGAAAAGATGCAGACGCTCCAGTCGAATCGGAGAGCGCACCGTGATAGCGTCGGGGAGCCACTCCGACGCCACGGCATCCACACCGGCCGCGGCCAGATCCGCCAGGGCGGCGTCCCGATCGCCGCGGACCCGGAGATTCATGGGCGGGGGCATGTTCTGGCGTGCCGCCATGGACTCCCAATCCCCGGGGAAACGTGCCTGCCAGCGCTCCAGAATCCAGTCCGGGAGCGAGTAGCGGACGCCGGGCTCGCGGGGCTCAAAGGGGGTGCGGATGGCGGTCCGCAGGATCGCGTTGACCAGTCCCGCCGCCCGTGCGTCCACGCTCCGCGCCTGCTCCACCGCACTGGACACCACGGCGTAGTCCGGCACGCGGTCCATGAACCACAGCTGCTCAAGCCCGATGCGCATCACCATCTTCACCGCCGGCTTCGGCGGCCGCGAGATACGATCGGACATGAAGGCATCCAGAAAGCGGCGATGACGCAAGACCCCATAGACGATCTGCGTGGCCAGGCGGCGGTCCTCTGACGACAGTCCGCGCTCCACGGCCGCCAGGGCTTCGGCGACCGGCCGGCCTTTCTCCACCTCCAAGAGGGCCGCCAGGGCCTGAACCCGCGCGGCCCCTATACGCCCTACTGCACTTGGCGCAGCGCCGTCCGGAGGCCCCTCTCGTACGCTCCCGGCGTCATGGCGCGCCGGCCGGCGGGTTTTATCCCGCGCACCATGAGCGACCCCGTCCCGCACCCGATCCGCCATGCCTCGCCTCTCCCCTCAATCTCTCCCGCCAGAAGCCGCCGGTCTCCCGGACTCTCCCGGGCAATGGCGGCCTCCACAATCACGATGCGTTCGCCGAGCGCCGTGGTCCAGGGACCGGGACTCGGAAGCAGGCTCCGGACCTGGCCCGAGACGGCTGACGCCGCCTCCGTCCAGAGAATGCGTGCGTCCTCGGCCGTGAATTTCGGCGCCACGGTGGCGCCCGCGCCCTGCGGCGACATCGGCACGGGTCCCTGCAGCAGCCGCGGGAGCCAGTCCGCGACCAGGACCGCAGCCTCCGCGCCCAGCCGCTCGGTTAAGCTTCCCGTCGTATCTGACGGGGTAATCGCGACCACCCGCCTGTCGACAACCGGCCCCGTGTCCACCCCCTGGTCCATGGCCATCAGGGTCACGCCAGTCTCCATATCCCCTGCCCGTATCGCCCACGCGATAGGATTCGGTCCCCGCCAGCGCGGTAAGAGCGATGCATGAAGATTGTAGGCGCCGACCACCGGCAGCGCCAGGTAGCGGGCGGGCAGGATCCCGCCATATGCCGCCGTGATAATGAGACGCGCAAACAGCCCCTGAAGCGTGTGAAAGGTCTTCGGTCCAAGCCGCGTCGGCGTCAGCACCGGAATCTTCATGGCCTCCGCCGCGACCCGAACCGGTGAGGGGCGAAGCGTCCGGCCGCGGCCGGCCGGGCGGTCAGGCTGGGTGACGACGACAAGCGGCAGGCCGCTTTCCGCCAGCACCCGCAGCGTCGGCACGGCGTAGTCGGGCGTTCCCATAAAAATCACCCCGCCCTCGGGGTCCCGGGGAGCCTTCGAGATCTCGCTCGTATCTGCACCTCTCTCGCACGCCGCCTGACCAGTGGTCGCCGACCATCCCGCTCTGCTTCCTCACCGGCCCATGATACCGGAGTCGCCGTCGGTCGTGCTCAGAGCATGTTCTGCGGGTCCACCGTCACGCTCAGGCGCGGTTCCTCCGCCTGCAGGCGTTCGCCCAGCTGCAGAAGGGGCTGCAGATCCTTCGCCTTCACGAGCACGTGATAGCGGTAACGGCCCCGAAGACGTTCGAGCGGCGCCGGCGCCGGTCCCAGAACCGTGACTTCGGAGCCCTCGGCGGCGGCGGCTGCCCGCCCGGCCAGGGACCGCGCGTCGTCCTCGCCGGCCGCGGCCGCTTCCACCAACAAGAGTGACCCGAAGGGAGGGTAGCCGAGAGCCTCCCGAAAGGGCGTCTCGATGGCGTAGAAGTGGCTGAAGTCCTGACGGGCGGCGGCCGTGATCGCGTAGTGCTCAGGATTGTAGGTCTGGATCACGACCGTACCCGGCCGCTCTCCCCGGCCCGCCCGCCCGGCGGCCTGGGTGATGAGCTGAAAGGCACGCTCGGCGGCCCGGAAGTCGGGCAGGGTCAGTGTGATGTCGGCGGCCACGATGCCAACCAGGGTCACAAACGGCCAGTCCATGCCTTTGGCCACCATCTGCGTACCGACAAGGATGTCTGCGTCCCCGTTCCGAAACGTGTCGAACAGGGCCTGGTGGCTTCCCCGAAAACGCAAGGTGTCGGCGTCCGCACGAAGTGTCCGTGCCGCCGGCCAGTGCCGGCGAACCTCCTCTTCCACCTGCTCCGTCCCGACGCCAAAGCTGCGAATGCGCGTCGAGCCGCACCCCGGGCACACCACCGGCAGCGGCTCTTCGTGAAAGCAGTAGTGGCACAGCACCGCGCTCCGGCCCCGATGATAGGTGAGGCTTACGGCGCACTGCGGGCACTTAAGGGACAGCCCGCAGTCGCGGCAGACGACGCTCGTGGCGTATCCGCGGCGGTTCAGGAACAATACCACCTGTTCATGCCGGGCCAGCGCGTCGCCGATGGCCCGCTTCAAGGGACGACTGAACATTTCGCGGTGTCCGTCCGCCAGCTCCTGACGCATGTCGACAATAACCGGCTCCGGCAGCGTCTGGACCGTCACCCGCTCCGGAAGCCGCAAGAATCCCGTCGCACCGGTCCGGGCCCGGTACGCGCTCTCGAGACTCGGGGTGGCCGTGCCCAGCACCAGCCGGGCGCCGCTCAGACGCGCCCGTTCGCGCGCCACCTCGCGGGCGTGGTAGCGAGGGTGTTCCTCCTGCTTGTAGCTTGGCTCATGCTCCTCGTCCACGATCAGCAGGCCGAGTGCCGGGCAGGGGGCAAAGACCGCGGACCGGGGTCCGAGTACGACCCCGGCCGCACCCCGCCGCACGCGATACCACTCCTGTACTCGGGTCGACTCGGCCATGGCGCTGTGAAAGATGGCCACCCGCCCCGGAAACCGAGCCTGGTAGCGGGCGCGCATCTCCTCGGTCAGCGAGATTTCGGGCAGCAGTACGATGGCCTGACGCCCTTCGGCCAGAGTCGCGGCAATGAGTTCGAGATAGACTTCTGTCTTGCCCGACCCGGTGACGCCTTCCAGAAGCCACTCCGACCCGGCCGCACCCGCGCGCACCGCACACACGGCGGCCTCCTGTTCGGCGGTGAGGGTGAGGACGGCAGACGGAAGCGGCGGGCAGACGTGCTCGCCGCGGCGGAGATGGCCCGCCGCCTCCAGCTCGCGCAGGATGGCGGCACTGGCCCCGGTGTCCGCCCGTGCGCGTCCCGCATCCACCCCGGGGTCGGTCAGCACCCGCTGGAAGAGCGCCTGCCGGCGTGGGCCGCGTGCCGGTCCCTCCCCCACGGCGTACAGTCCGGGGAGCGGTGGGCTCTCCAGCCGACGAACGGGGGCCGGCACCAGGGCGCGCAGAGCCTGACTCAGGTGACACACCCATCGTTCACGAATAAAGAAGGCGAGGGCCAGAAGGTCTTCCGGCAGGACCGGCTCCCTATCCAGCACGGCGGCGATGGGCTTTAAACCCGTGGGGGGGCTGTCCGCGACCGCCGCATCGGTGGCCACCACGACCCCCACCGCCTCCCGCCGCCCGAGCGGCACGCGAACGCGCGCGCCAAGCGGCACGGTCGTCCCATCTGCGGGCCACGCGTAGGAGAACGGACGGTCAAGCCCTCGCGCCACGCGGTCAATCACGACTAGAGCCGTCCGCACGGGCGCGGGCTCTCCCTTCTCGTTCGGACTCAGGTGGTTAGGAGCTGTTCGACGGCGTCAAGCAGCAGGCGGGCGATGGTCGGCTTGTCTCCCGCCACCGGCTGGTCAGCACCGGTGCGGGACAGCAGTACGCCATCCACCACCGCCGGCCCGAACCCGCGGTCGTAACCGACCTGGTTGGCGAGCAGTAGATCGACCTGTTTGTGGAGCAGTTTCTCGCGCCCGTGCTCGGCCACGTTGCCCGTCTCGGCGGCAAAGCCCACCAGGATCTGTCCCGCACGGGCCCGCTCGCGGCCGAGACGCGCCAGAATATCGGGGTTCGGCAGCATTTCCCAGCTAATCGCGGCGTCCTGCTTCTTCACTTTTTCCGACTGACGCCCTTTCGGCCGCCAGTCTGACACCGCGGCGCTGGCGATAATGACGTCCGCACCGGCGGCCCGTTCCATCACGGCCGCCTCCATCTCGAGCGCCGAGGTGACGGGCATCGCATCTACCCCGTCGGGAATCGGCACCGAGAGCGGGCCGTGCACGAGGGTCACGCGGGCGCCCCGGTTCCGCGCCTCCCGTGTGATCGCCGTACCCATGGATCCCGAACTCGGATTGCTTAGGAAGCGGACCGGGTCGAAAAACTCCCGGGTGGGCCCGGCCGTGATGAGAAGCGATCGTCCCTGGAGAGTCTTCGGAGTCACGAGCCGGTCGATCTGATCCCGGATCCGGGTGGGCTCGCTCATGCGTCCACGGCCTTGCAGACCAGACGCCAGCCTTCCGTCCTCCGGACCCACAAAGACCACCCCATCCCCCCGGAGCTGCTCCACCTGCCGGACGACGGCCGGATGGCTCCACATCTCTGCCTCCATGGCCGGCGCCAGCAGCACCGGCGCGCGCATCCCGAGGTAGACGGCCGTCACCATGTCATCGGCCCGTCCTTCGGCCAGGCGTGTAATGAGATCGGCCGTGGCCGGCGCCACTACCATGAGGTCAGCTGTCCGTGCGAGGGTCACATGGGAGATGGGACCGAGCGGCTCGTCCCCCACCTCGATCGAGACGGGGCGGTGCGTGAGGGCGGAAAAGGTGAGGGGCGTAACGAAACGGGTCGCCTCGCGGGTGAGGCAGACAAACACCTCGTGGCCGTCCTGGGTCAGGCGGCTGGCCAGCTCGCACGTCTTGTAGGCGGCGATGCCGGCCCCGACGCCCAGGACCAGACGCATGTTACTTAGCGCCTACCGGTGGCAGGATGATGTCGAGTCGCGCCTCCGCGATCTCCTCCAGGGCAATCGTGACCGGCTTCATCCCCTGAGCCTCCACGAGTGGCATGGCGCCGTCCATGAGCTCCCTCGCCCGCTTGGCCGCCGCGACCACCAGCGCGTACTTGCTGTCAACGCGCCTTGTCAGTTCATCCAGGGAAGGCTTCAGCATCAGTGCGCTCCTTCTGCAGGTTCGGCCGCGTCGTCGTCGTCATCATCATCGTCATCCTGCACCACCATCTCCCGGTTGAGGCGGTTGGCGACCGTCTCCGGCTGCACCGCCGACAAGACCACGTGATCACTGTCGGTGATGATGACGGCACGCGTCCGTCGCCCATAGGTGGCATCAATCAACACCCCGCGATCGCGGGCTTCGGTGATGATGCGCTTGATAGGCGCCGAGTCGGGACTTACGATCGCAACGATGCGATTAGCGGAGACGATGTTGCCGAATCCGATGTTCACAAGCTTGATGTCCACGCTACCACTCCCGACCGACATGAGAGCCGTGTGAGAAATCTGGCTCCGGCTCTACCTTTCTGCTATGGTACGGAAGAGCCAGGACGGTGTCAATTTGGCTCCGTACGGGCTTTCCGGAGGGAACCAATCGCATGCTGACGCTGGTCCAATGGACGTCGACCCTGCTTGCCCACCTAGGCGTCGTGGCCATCTATGTCGTCCTCGCCGCCGAAGCCCTCGGCATCCCCGCCCCGTCCGAGATCGTGCTGCTCCTGTCGGGACTTCTCGTTGCCCAGGGACGGATGGGCTTTGTGCCCGCCGTCGCGACCGGCGCCTTCGGCAGCCTGTCCGGCGCGACGGTGGCGTACTGGCTGGCGCGGGTGCGCGGACGGCCGTTCGTCGAGCGGCGCCTGCAGTCGGTCTTCCACAACCCGGACCACTGGGGCCGCCTGGAGGCTCTCTTCCTCCGTCATGCCAGCCTGGTGGTGATTGTGGGGCGGGTGCTGACGGGTGTGCGGCTCGTGGTGTCGTACCCGGCAGGGCTGTTTCGGATGCCATTGCCGGCGTTCCTCACGGCCTCCGCCATCGGTGCCCTGATCTGGCCTCTCATCGGTATCGGCGCCGGCTGGTACTTCGGCCCGCGCGTGATGCAGCTCCTGCGGACCCTGCACAAGGGGGAGGACTGGGCGCTGGCCGGACTCGTCGTGGCCGGGATCGGCGCGGCCGCCTGGTGGCGACTTTCCCCCCGCTGGCGGCGAACGGGCGACGGCCGGGGACGCCGCAATCAGATAGAGGGCGACTGAGCGGCAGGCCCGCTCGCTCCCCGCACGGATACCCCCTGTCGACCGCACCACGCTACCGGAGGCTTCCGGCACCACCCGACTGATATGGGGACGGACCGCCCCTTGGAGCCTCGCCCGTCCGGTACGGATCTGGACGATCCAGGGTCCCTCGGCGAGACCGATGCCATGCACGCCCTCCACGCGGATCTCTCACCGCGCCACTCCAGATTGGCGAGGGGCCAACGCGAAATGGCACTCGCCGCCGAGCCGCCCCCCTTCAGGGTCCCACTCCCGCACACCGGCCATGGGCGGACACCCGTGCGCAGCGCCTGAGCGCCCGTCCCGCCCGGGCGAGCAGACCTCCAAATGCGCCGATGCACAGGCAGTCGCTCCTCGGGCTCCAGGCAGGCCGCGGGCAGCCGAGGGACCCGTGCCTCCGCTGACGCGCGCGTCCGCGATGTCTCCACCGTCCGTCGCCTCAAATACGCGTGCTGAAATGCGGGTACAGGGTTCCCGGAGACGAGGGTGAGAAAGGTCATGCGGCCACGATCTCTCCCGAGAGGATCGCATAGTCCGCGGGCGACTCCGCATCAACCGTGTGCGGCCGGGCATCGCAGAAGTGGCCTGCGCCCGCTGGGGTGCGTTCGGGTTCACGGACCCGATGGGAGCCGCGCGCAGGCCGAGCTGGCGAAGGCGCCCGGCACGAAGGGCGCCCCTCTTTCTAGGGGGCGCCCTTCGCGTCATCGGTCCGCGCGATTGTCGGTCGCCAGAAAAGGCGGCTGTCGGCTCAGCGCCGCTCCAGCCGCACGTAGTCGAGATGGGTGGGACCGGTGTACTCGGCGCGGGGGCGAATAATGCGGTTGTTCGCATACTGCTCCAGCACGTGAGCCGTCCAGCCGGCGATGCGGCTCATGGCAAACACCGGGGTGAACTGGTCGGTGGGAATGCCCATCTGGTAGTACACGGAACCGGAGAAGAAGTCGACGTTCGGATAGAGGGGCTTGCCCTCCGTCACGACCTTCTCCACCCGCTGCAGCATGTTGTACCACTTGAGCTCGCCGGCGTCCTCGCCCACTTCCTTCGACAGGTCGCGCAGGATGGCGGCCCGCGGGTCCATGGTCTTATACACGCGGTGCCCGAAGCCCATGATCTTCTGTTTGTGCGCGAGCGCGTCCTTGACCCAGGGCTCCACGTTGTCCTCGCTGCCAATCGTCTGCAGCATCAGCATGACCTGTTCGTTGGCGCCCCCGTGCAAGGGCCCCTTCAGGGTGCCGATGGCGGACGTGATGGCCGAGTACATGTCGGTGAGCGTGGCGGCCGTCACGCGGGCCGCGAACGTCGACGCATTCAGTTCGTGGTCGGCATGCAGGATGAGCGCCACGTTCAGTACGCGCGCGTGCAAGGCCTTCGGCTTCTCGCCGTGCAGCATGTAGAGGAAGTTCTCCGCAGCCGTCAAGGACGCATCCGGCGCGACCGGCTCCCGCCCTATCCGCAGGCGCTCGAACGCCGCGATGATGGTGGGGATGCGGGCGGTCAGGCGGGCCGCGATGCCGCGGTTGGCCTCCGCGGTCATGGCCGCCGCTTCCTTGCGGTCGTAAACCCCGAGGAGCGACACCGCTGTGCGCAGCACGTCCATGGGGTGCGTGTCCCGCGGCAGAGAGCGCAGGAGCTCCATCACGGGTGTGGGCAGCTCGCGATGCTGGGCCAGATCCCGGCGCAAGGCGTCGAGCTCGGCCGCTGTCGGCAGCTTCGCGTTCCAGAGCAGGTACGCAATTTCCTCAAAGCTGGAGTGATCCCAGAGATCGTTGACGTTGTAACCTCGATAGACGAGCCGGCCCTCTTTGCCGTCGATGAAACAAATGTCCGACGTGCCGGCCACCACATCTTCCAAGCCAGCCTTAAACGCTGTCTCGGCCATTTTGAAGTCCCCTTCCGCGACGGCTCTATCCTGACGCCGTCTTGCTACTACACCCATTCTACTCCAACGGTACACACGCTCTACCGCTCAAAAGCGAGGTCCTGCGCGTCAAGTCGAGTCCCGCGCGGCGGCAGCGACCCGTTTCGCATGTGATGCTCCACCCGGCCCAGCACGAACATCCCGATGCGGGTCTTGACCTCGTCCTCGGCCATATCGTCAGGAGCTCGCGGCACCCGCTCCACACGTACCGGATAGCTCGCCAGCCGGTACACCCCGTCGTCGACGCGAAGAGTCACGAGCCAGTGCTCGCCCTGCCGGGTCACCTCGTTCACCCGAATCACGTCATCATCTCCCGTCCGTCGTCTACCGGGGGGAGTCCGTAGCCCATAAAGAAGCGGCGGCGCACCTCTTCACCCGCCCGGGTCAGGCGGCCACCGGATGCGTCCGCGTCCACCTGCCAGATCAGCACCTCGCCCAGGGCGCCAAGAAGGGCCCGGGCCCCGCAGGCGGCCACCCAGGGATCCAGGCCCGATTCTACCAAATCCTCGGCGATGAGCTCGGAGAAGGTCTGACGGATGCGCTCGAGCCGGTCACGGAATGGGGGCCCGATGCCGGGACCCTGGACCAGCACCACATGTGCCAGAGCGTGTTCCGCGGAGAAGACTTCCAGTACGGCCCCGATGGACGCCCACAACTTGACCGGCGTGCTCACGGCCAGCGCCCGGCGTCCGGCGACCCGGTCCAGCACCCGCTGGTACAGGCGATCGATGATGGCCATAAAGCAGTCGTCTTTGGACGGAAAGTAGAGGTAGAAGGTCCCCGTGCCACACCCAGCCAGCTCCGTAATCGCCCGCACGGAGGCGCCGGCATACCCTTCGGTGCGAAAAACCGTCACGGCCGCCTCGATGAGCGACTGCTCCCGATCCTCGCGCTCGCCCTGCCGCATAGCCAAAAGCCTCCGTTTCCGGCCGGCCTGCTATACTTTTCTCAAGACGGCTCGACGGATTGAGCCTAGCAGAAGAGGCGACCCGAATGCTCAGAAATCGCATCCGCCGTGTTCCCGTAACGGTGCGAGACACGCACTACGTCCACGAATATCTCATCCTGCCCGACGTGGCGGCCGTGGTGGCCGAGGTCCCTGAGGGCATCCTGCTGGTGGAGCAGTTCCGTCCGGCGCTCGGCCGGCGCATTATGGAGCTGCCGGCCGGTCGCCTCCACCGGGGCGAGCAGGCGCAGGCAGGGGCCCGCCGCGAGCTGCAGGAGGAAACCGGGTACATTGCCGACGAACTGCGGCTTCTAGCCCGGTTCTATCCGTCCGTAGGTCTGTCCCGGCACAAGGTTCACCTGTACTACACGAAGAATCCTCAGCTGGGCGACACCAACTGGGACGACACCGAGGAGATCGAGGTCAAGATCGTGCCGGTGGCCGAGGTGCCGGGGATGCTCACAGACAGTCGGGCGGCCGACGCGAAGACACAGCTGGGCTTGGTATACTTCCTAGCATCGCGGGGATGGACCGTGGTGCGCGGGCGTTGGACACCACCCCGCCTCGGGCGGGCGCCGACGCCGGCCACCGAGCTTTCGCCATGACCGGAAGGTGACGTTTACGGAGCAGAACGGTAACGCGACCGAATGTCCTCACTGCGGCGAGACGCTGGGCCGTGAAGATGCCCTGTGCCCACGCTGCGGTAAACCGCGGTCCGAGCCGCGGGTCGATCGGCGTGCCAAGGTCGTGCCCTTCCGGCCGCGGCGGCGGGATCCGCGTGAGGCGGCCCGCGCCGCGCGCGGCGCACCCCGGTTCCCAAACCCCCGTCAGGTACGCCTGATTTGGCTTGTGATGTTTGTCCTCGCGCTGCTGCTTCCCTATCTCTGGCACCGCTGAAGCTATTCTAGCCGTCCCGGCCGTCAGGTCCTTCGGTGCCCGCATGCGCCGCGGCGCGCTCCGCCGTCACGCTTTTGCCGGGAACCGGCTCAAATCCGATAAGCTCGTCACGGCAGCCACAGGTCATGGCCCTCGCGGGAATCTTGTGGCCGGAAGGACTCCCTCATCGCCCGGGCCTGACAGCTGCCGCCGCGGCGGATACGCGCGGATGCGTTCTTCGAAAAGCACGCCGGGTCCCGCCACGCGAACCCGGCGGAGTCTATCCGACAGGAGCGCCCGGACAGGCCCAAATCTTGCGGCGCCGCCGCGCTCAGGGCGCGCTGACCGACAGAAGGCGCATCCGGAAGCGGGCCCACAAAAGCGGGAGCCACAAGAGACCCACCACCCCGAGGCCGGCCGCATACACGAGCCCCAGCGCGGGCACGAAGCCAGCCAACGCCACCACCAGCGACACCCAGGGAATGAGTCGGCCGGTCACAAAGTGAAAGCAGTGAGTCTCCTTGGCGGCCATCACGCTGGATGCGGCGAGAAACAGGCCCACGGCCAGGACCCCCGAGACCGGGAGGGCCGCCACGCCCGCCACCGAGAGCGCCAGCACCAGCCATCGGAACCGTTCGATCCACACCAGAAAGAAGTAGGCGGCGCTCAAGGTCGAAGCCGCCAGGAGGCCGAGGCTCACGACACCGAGGCCTCCGGCGCCGAGAAATCCGGCCGTCGCCCGGAACAGGACCGCGACCGCCATGACGGTCAGCGATACGCGGTACACCTGGTCCCGCCAGGGCGGATAAGGCCTTGGCCGGATGCCGGGCGGCGGCTTCAAATGCATCACCAGTTCGTCAGGACTCATCAGCACGTTCTCCTCTCGGCTCGCGCAGGCCGCGGATGGCCCCCCGCACCCCCGGTACATCTCGGAGCGCCCGGAGGGCCCAGACGCTGCCGGCCACACTCCAGGGAAGCCGGCGGCCAGACCGCGCTCCCGCCTCGGCCGCCACGATAGCCTCAGCGCCCGGAAAACGGCTCGTCACGGCACGGATCCCGTCCTCGTCCAGCGCGCCCCAGCGAGACACCCGCAGATACACGCGCCCGTCTGTCGTCGGCCACGGCCATCCGAGTCCCTGTTCCGGATCCGCCTGCTGTCCATCGGCGGGACCCGGCTCGCCGCCCTGCCCCTCGTCAAAGAGCCGCAGCTGGCCGGCCGGGACCTGGCCCACAGCCGGCGCGCGATCCGCGTTCGCGATGTCTCGGAGCGCCCCGGCGTGCCAGAGCGGCAGGAGGGCCCGGTCGATGAGCGGCACCCGCCGGCGCAGATCGTCCACGTCCGTATACGGGCCGCCCGCTGTCCGTCCCGACACGATCCGGCCCGCAAGCTCCGGCCCCACACCGCGTACCGCGCCAAGGCCCAGGCGGACTGCCGGCGTGTCCGCCGCCGCTTCGGGCATCACGCCGCCCGCGTTGACATCCGGGGGCATCGGGTCCACTCCTTCTCGGAACGCCGCCCGTACGGCTCGTCCGAGGCTCTCTCCGTGCCCCCTCGTGGCCCACTCACCCGCCCAGAAGGCGTAGGGATGATGAGCCTTCAGATATGCCATATAGTACGCCAGCAGTCCGTAGCAGACGGCGTGGGCCTTGTTGAACCCGTAATCGGCGAACGCCTCGATCTGCTCCCAGAGTCCTGAAGCTTCCCGCTCGGTCCGTCCGGCAGCGACCGTGCGGGACATGAATCGGGCCCGCTCGCCCGCCAGGAGCTCATGGTCTTTTTTCGAAACGGCCCGCCGGAACAGGTCCGCCTCGGCCCAGCTGTAGCCGGCCGTCTCCCGCACCAGGGCCATCAGCTGTTCTTGAAAGACCATGACATGGCCCGTGTCGAGCGGTGCCAGCTTTCCGGCCCGGCGCTCCTTCAGATAGTCCCGGATATGTTCCATGGGGCCGGGTCGAAAGAGCGCCACCGTCAGCATGATGTCGGCCACCGATGTCGGTTCGATCTCACCCAGGAGTTCCTTCACGCCCCGGCCGTCCAGCTGAAAAATGCCTTCGGTCTCGCCATGGGTCAGAAGGCGGAGCGTCTCCGGATCGGCCCGCGGCACCGCCGCCATCTCCGGCACCGGGGGTGGCGTGCGCACCCGCACCTCCCGCACCACCGACAGGGTGCGGAGTCCCAGTAAGTCCAGTTTCAGAAGGCCAAGCCGGTCCAGGTCCTGCATGGGCAGGGTGGTCACCGCCTGATCCGCCTGCAGGGGGGTGTAATCTCCGATGGCGTCGGGCGCGACCACCACGCCGGCCGCATGGGTGGAGCCGTGGCGAGGGGTCCCCTCGATGGATACGGCCACAAACCACCAGTCAGGATGGCCCTCCGCCATCGCGTTCCCAAGGTCGGGAACCTCAAGACGGGCCCGATCCAGCGTCACGTCTGGCCGTTGCGGGATGAGCCGTGCCGCCCTGTCCACCAGGGCCGGCTCCACATCCAGGGCACGGCCGGCGTCACGCACGGCCGCGCGTGCTCCAAACGTCCCGTACGCGCCGATCTGCGCCACGCGCTCGGTCCCCCACCGTTCACGCAGATACCCGATGAGGGCGGACCGTCCGACGTCCTCGACGTCCAGATCGATGTCAGGCAAAGATTTACGGGCCGGATTCAAGAACCGCTCGAAGATGAGGCCCCACTCGAGGGGATCCAGATCCGTGATACCGAGGGCCCAAGCCGTGAGACTGGCTGCCGCCGAGCCGCGCCCCGGTCCCACCCCGATCTGCCGGCGACGTGCCTCGGCCACCAGGTCCGCCACGATAAGAAAGTAGGCCGAGACGCCGAGATCGCGGATGACTGAAAGCTCGTAGCCGAGACGCTCTTCATAAGGCGTGGGGGGAGCGGAGCCGACCCGCGCCCGAAGCCCCGCCCGCGCGCGCTCCTCGAGGACGCGATCCGGATCTTGGGTGCCGGGAAAGCGGGGCAGGCGCTCCTGATAGCCCGGCACGGCCGGGCCCTCGACGGTGTTGAGAAGCGCTTCCCAACCACGCACCGCCGGGTGCTCCAGACCAAAGCGCGCCACCAGATCGGGAGCTGCCGTCCAGGGACCGCCCGCCGCATGCGGCTCGTGGCTTATCCGCGCCAGGGCGGCCCACGGCGTGGCGAGGTCGGCGGTGGGATAGCGAATCGGGACGGCGGCCAGCGGCACCACACCTTCGGCCACCCGCGCCGCCGGTTCGTAAACCAGTTGGAAGAAGGCGGGGAACCGCCCGTTGCCCGGAGGCGCCGCGTCCGCAGTCAGCACCAGGACGACGTCCTCCACCGGCGCCGCGTCCCACGCCTGCAGCCGCCCCACCGTCACGAGCCGGCACAGGAAGCTCCATGCCGCCGGGCCCCTGCCCACCACCCGCACCGGACTCCCATCGGGACCGGGCACGCACACCCCGATAAGCGGAATGAGCCCGGCGGCGGACGCGCGGTCCGCAAACGTGAGGGCGCCCGAGAGGGAACACCAGTCGGCCAGGAGGACGGCGTCGTACCGACTGGCCAGCGCGTGCGCCACCACAGCCTCGGGGCCCTGGAGCGCCTTCAGAAGACTCCAGTGAGACCAGACGTCGGCGGCGAGCGTCCGGCCCCCGGTCATGAGCTCCGCCGCTCGCGCTTTCTTTGATGACGGTCGAGCGTGGCCTTGCGAATGCGCAGGGAGTGGGGGCTCAACTCCAGGAGCTCGTCGTCCTTCAGATACTCAAGGGATGCGTCGAGACTCATGATGCGCGGCGGATCGAGTCGGATAGCCTCCTCGGCGTTGGCATTGCGCACATTGGTGACATGCTTCTTCTTGCAGACATTGAGCTCCAGATCCTGCGGGCGGCTGTTCTCCCCCACCACCATCCCGGCATAGACCGGGACGCCCGGTCCGATGAAGAGCGTGCCCCGAAGCTGGGCGTTATCAAGCGCGTAGGCGGTGGCGGTGCCGGCCTCGAGGGCCACCAGGGCCCCACGCGTGCTTTCCTCCATCGCCCCCGCATAGGGATGGTAGCCGGCAAAAAGGTGGTTCATGACCCCGTATCCGCGCGTCTCAGTCAGAAATTGGGACCGGAAGCCCAAAAGGCCGCGCGCGGGAATCCGAAACTCGATCCGCACCTGGCCGGGACCGGCCGGCTTCATGGCCCGCATCTCCGCCTTGCGCGGTCCGAGCCGCTCCATGACCGGTCCGAGGCTTGCCTCCGGCAGGTCCAGGATCAGGTCCTCATAAGGCTCCTCCCGTCCGTGGGGACCGTCGCGGAAGATGACCTCGGGGCGCGACACTTCAAATTCGAACCCTTCGCGGCGCATCGTCTCCAGCAGAATGCCGAGATGGAGTTCGCCGCGGCCCGACACCCGGAAGATTTCCGGATCCTCCGTGTCCTCCACTCTGAGCCCGATGTTGCGCTCGGCCTCTCGATACAGGCGCTCACGCAGGTGGCGGGAGGTGACGTACGCGCCATCCTGCCCGGCAAAGGGACTCGTGTTGACGCCCACCAGAATGGTGAGGGTGGGCTCGTCAACGGTGAGAGGCGGCAGCGCTTCTGCATGCTCGGGGTCGCAGATGGTGTCGCCGATGCCGACGTTCTCGAGACCGGCCATCAAGACGATGTCGCCCATGGCCGCCTCGGCAATCTCAACCCGGCGGAGTCCCTCCCGCCCGTAGAGCTTTGACACCCGGCCGCGCGTGAGTCCGCCGTCTGCCGCCACCGCCACCACGGCGGCGCCCGGTCCGATGCGTCCACGGTTCACGCGCCCGATGGCCAGTCGGCCCACATAGTCGTCGTGGTCAAGGGTTGTGATCTGCAGCTGCAGCGGGCCGTCCACCTCCCCCTCGGGCGGCGGAATATGGGCCACGATGGCATCAAACAAGGGCCCGAGGTCGCCGGTGGCGTCCACCGCCGGCGTGAGACTCGCGGTGCCCTGCTTGGCCGCGGTATACAGGATGGGAAAGTCGAGCTGGCTGTCGCTCGCGTCCAGCTCGATAAAAAGCTCCAGCACCTGGTCCGCCACCTCTTGCGGGCGGGCCTGGGGCCGGTCCATCTTATTCAGCACCACGATGGGCTTGAGCCGCGCCTCAAGCGCCTTGGCCAGTACATAGCGGGTCTGCGGCATCGGTCCTTCCGACGCGTCCACCACCAAGAGGGCGCCATCCACCATCGACAGGATGCGCTCCACCTCGCCGCCGAAGTCGGCGTGTCCGGGAGTGTCCACCAGGTTGATGGTGATGCCGCCGTACGGGACCGAGGTGGTTTTGGACAGGATGGTGATGCCGCGCTCGCGCTCAAGCTCGTTGGTGTCCAACGCGCGTTCGCCGACCTGATTGGGATCTCGAAACATGCCGCTCTGACGCAGCATGCCATCGACCAGGGTGGTCTTCCCGTGGTCGACGTGGGCGATGATGGCGATGTTGCGCAAGTCGTCTCGACGCATAGGCTACGCATCCAGGTCATGAACCAGGGTGCGAAATCGTTCCCCCCGCTCTTCAAAGTTTCGAAACATGTCGTAGCTGGCGGCGGCCGGGCTCAACAGGACCGTGTCCCCCTCCCGCGCCTGCCGCCGGGCCAGCACCACTGCTTCTTCGAGGCTCTTGGCCTCCAGCACCATGGGACCCGGTCCGATGGCCCGGGCGATGGCCGGGCCCGTCTCCCCCAGGACGACGGCCACCCGCACCCGGTCGGTGAGGGCACGCCCCAGCTCGGCGTAGTCCAGATGCTTATCATACCCTCCCAGAATCACAATGAGGGGGCCTTCGAGCGCTTCCAGGGCAGCCAGCGTGCGATCGGGCGCCGTGGCGATGGAATCGTTGACATAGCGGACGCCTCCGTGCTCCCGCACGACCTCCAGTCGATGGGGCACGCCGGTAAAGGTGCTGAGCGCCTCGCGCACCGCCTCCAGA
Source organism: Bacillota bacterium (assembly GCA_021797815.1). GTDB lineage: Bacteria > Bacillota > Sulfobacillia > Sulfobacillales > JAIMBI01 > JAKATP01. The sequence continues at coordinate 48,932 of JAJZYZ010000008.1, read as the reverse complement.
CGCGCGCCTGCGGCCAGGGCCAGGGTCGTGGCCGCGCAGGCGTTCCGGAGATTCATCCGGCCCGGAAGCCGCCACTCAGAGATCGGCATCACGGTCCGTTCGGCGCCGCCGCCCGCCCACCGGATGGCTCCATCGGCCGCGTAGGCTCCGCGGGACACGGGTTCGCCCACGCCGAATCCGAGGCGCCGGCCCTGGTGCTGCGCCAGTGCGGGAACCAGCAGAGGCGGAGGGGGCTCCGGCAGCACCAGCCAATCGCTCGATGACTGATGCTGGAAGATGTGGCTTTTCGCCTCTGCGTAGGCCTCATACGACGGATGGATGTCGAGATGGTTCGGCGCCAGATTCAGGACGGCCGCACCGTGGGGACTCGTGTCGGTGAGTTCCAGCTGGAAGCTCGACAGCTCCATGACCACCCAGGAGTCGGGACTGATGCGCGAGAGTTCCGGCAGCAGCGACTCACCGATGTTGCCGCCAACATAGACCGGACGGCTCCCGTCCTGGCGCAGGATGGCGCCGACGAGACTCGTCGTGGTGGTCTTGCCGGCCGACCCGGTGATCCCGATCACGGGGGCCGGACAATTCTTCAAGAACAGATCGGTCTCGCAGGTCAGCCGGGTCTCGTTCTGGAGGAGCGCCAGCACGCCCGGCTGCCGCTTAATCATGCCCGGTGTCAGATACACCTCTTCGTAGGGTCCGAAGCGGCGGGCCTGCTCCAGATAATCGGGGCCAAAGCACCACCGGACCCGAGGGTCGAGCGGCCCCTGATACTGTTCGGGCGCCATGCGGTCAGCCGCCACCACCGGTACGCCCCGATCCCCGAAATAGTTGAGCAGCGGCCGGTTGTTGATGCCGACACCGACCACCAGGATAGATCCGCTCATACCGATGTCTGAAGGACCTTTTTCATGCGCGACAACCCCTCCAAAATGCGCTCCTCGCTCTGAGCGAACGACAGCCGCACCGCCAGCGGCCCTCCGAACCCCGATCCGGGAACCACCGCCACCCGAGCCCGTTCGAGCAAGAAGCGAGCCAGCACGTCTCCGTCCGCCAGTGGGCGGCCCTCATGCTGACCCGTGAGCCATCCGGTCTCCACCCATATGTAGAACGCCCCATCCGGCACGACGGGGTGCAGGCCGGCCATATCGGCCAGACCGGCCAGCATGAGATGGCGGCGGGCCTCAAACCGCCGCCGCATCACGTCCACCGACCGATCATCGCCCGTCAGGGCAGCTGCCGCGGCCGCCTGCGACACGCTCGTGGGGTTGGATGTCGTCTGGCCCTGGATCCGCCCCATGGCGGCCACCACCTCGGATGGGCCGGCCGCAAAGCCGATGCGCCAGCCCGTCATGGCGTAACTCTTTGATACCCCGTTCACGATCACGGTCCGCTCACGCATCCCCGGCAGGCTTGCCAGCGAGGTCACTGGCGATGGCCCATACGTCAGGCGGTGGTAGATTTCGTCAGCGATGACGAAGAGGTCATGCCGCTCGCAGAAGGCGGCGATGGCGCGGGCGTCGGTATCCGCGACTAGGGCGCCGGTCGGGTTGTTGGGGGAATTGACGATGAGACCCCGCACGCCGGGTCGGTAAGCCTGTTCGAGGTCCTCCACCGTCAGATGGTAACCTCGGGCCGGGTCGGTGGGAACCGTCACCGGGACGCCGCCCGCGAGCCTCACCTGCTCGGGATAGGACACCCAGTAGGGAGCGGGGATCAGGACCGCGTCACCCGGATCGACGAGTGCCAGAAGGGCATTGTAAAGCGCCTGCTTGGCGCCGACCGACGCCATCACCTCGGCCGGACCGTACTGGAGCCCTTCGGTCCTTTCAAGGTACGAGACGATGGCGGCACGCAGGACCGGGGTGCCTTCGGTCGCCGTATAGCGGGTCTCCCCGCGTCGTATAGCCTCGATCGCCGCTTCGGCGATAAAGGGGGGCGTCTCGAAATCCGGCTCCCCGATGCCAAAGCTCACGACATCCTCGCCCCGGGCCACGAGAGCCTTCTGTTCACGGTCGATGGCAAGCGTGGGCGAGGGAGCAACCTGTCGGGCACGAGCGGAGAGATCCACCTACTGACACTTCCTTGGGACGCGAGCCCGGTGCCGGTCAGGGCGCCGCGGGCTCAAATAGTTCGCCGGACCAGAGATCGCCGAGCAGAGCGTCCAGTCCATCGACGACCAGATTCAGAATACGCTCCCCCTTTTCGCTGGTGCCGGCCCGCCCATCGCCGGTGACGGCGTTTCGGAGCGTAACCTGGCGGTGCGGCCGGTCCTTGACGCGGTACTTGGGACGTTTCGGATTGAAGACCGCATGGTCCATCTCCACCCATGTCGGATGAAGCGCCAGCATCACGGAGGTCTCGTCCTCGCCGGCATGTCCCTGCCCACCCGTCACCGTCCGGATCTCCTGACTGAAGTCGAGCCACCAGTTGGTAATCACGACGCGGCCCCCCGCGTCCGCGATGGCCTCGGCCGCGTGACTCAGCGCACCCGTATTGCCTCCGTGGCCGTTGATGATCACGATGTCGCGCATCCCCCACCGGAGCATGGACAGACCGACCACCGCCACGTACTGCTGGAACGCCTCGGCCGGGATGCTGAGGGTGCCCGGCCACTCCTCAAGCTCCCAGGAATGACCGTAAGGGATGGCGGGGGCAACCAGCAGGCGCTCGGGATGTCGGGCTTCCAGCCGGGATGCCAGCGCCGCAGGGTGATAGTTGTCGGTCCCGAGCGGACAATGGAGCCCGTGCGCCTCGACCGTCCCGGTCGGCAGTAAGACCGTATGCACGGCAGGCATCTCTTCAGCAAAGCGGCGGGTCGTAAGCTGTTCCCAATACACAGACGGTCGACCTCTCTCTCAGGCGAATGGGTTGTCGTCCCGGATTCGCGGATGAAGCGCGGCCCGACGCGGCCCTTCTCCACCGCCGACCACCCAGCCCACGTCATTTGCTCCACTTTATCCCACAAGCCGAGCACCGTGGCCACCTCCCGCGTCAAGCGAAGACGCGCCCGCCCTGTCGGAGGAAGTTGAAGTTCCTGGGCGCCCCTTATTTCTTCGCGTCCCCAGTGCGGCTGGCCTTGCCGCCGCCGCCAGGAACAGGGTGCGCCCTTGGTGCACGGCCGCTTGTCTTTGCTACTTCTGCGCCGACAGGAACCTCACCATGAAGGTGACCGCCGCCGGCGGCAGGTGCAGATTCGGCATCCCGCCCACGGGCGATAGAAGTTGCTTCTTAATCTGAGCGGGCGTCATGATGTCACCCACGTACGTCAGCGGCGGCGGGTAGATATACTTGCCGTTCAGATCCACGACGCCCTTCTGGTTGCCGAGCGTGCCCAACGCGTGGCAGGTAGCGCACGACGCGTTATAGATCGCCAGAGGTTCAGCTTTGGTCAGCTGCGCATGGGTGTACACGCCGTTGGCGGTGAAGTATCCGAAGAAAGACAGGCCCACCAGCAGGATTCCGAGCATCAGCGGGCGCTTTAGCAGGCGCCGCTCCGGATAGCGGTCGATGAAGGGGACGCCCATGAACACCAGGACGCCGACCGTCGGGATGGCAAACATGAGGATCCAGTCCAGATTGGCAAGGCCAAGCACACTCCAGTAGTAGCCGCCCACGTCAAAGAAGCTCTGCACCCAGTAGAAGTACCAGTCCGGGGCCGGCTGGAACGCCCAGTCCCCCGGGTCGGCCGGCGGACCCAGCGGCGCTGGCGTGAAGTGCGCAAACGCCACCAGGGCGGCCACGGCCACCAGGCCAACCACAAGCTCCTTTAAGAGGTGCTCGGGCCAGAATGGCACCACGCCGCGGGACTGATATTCGCGGGCCCTGTGCTCGTTGTGCTCGTCCAAGGTGTTAAGGTCCTCCTCGGTGTTTCGGCGCCTAGTACGGCCCGGTGATACCGTTTCTGCGGATCATCAGAAAGTGCAGCCCCAAAAAGGCCAGTAGCCCCGCGGGCAGGAACAGCACGTGCACCGCAAAGAAGCGCGACAGGGTCGCGGCCCCAATCTTGGAGCCGCCAGCCACAACGAGGAAAAGCCAGTTGCCGATGTAGGGGACGTATTTAACGAAGTTCACACCCACCTGGGTGGCAAAATACGCCTTTTCATCCCAGGGCAGGAGATAGCCCGTGAAGCCGAATCCCAGCATCAAGAGCATCAGGGTGGCGCCGACCACCCAGTTGAGCTCCCGGGGTTTGCGGTACGCCCCCATCCAGTAAATCCGCACCATGTGCAGGGTCACCATGATGATGATGAGGGATGAGCCCCAGTTGTGCATGGCCAGGACCTGCGCGCCGAATATGACGTGGTGCATGATGTAGGCGGTCGACGTATACGAGTTCACGAGGTCGGGCACGTAGTACATAGCAAGGAACATGCCCGTCACAAACTGGGCAATGATAAGGAGAAATGTGACCCCGCCGAAGCAGTAGACAAAGGCCTTTACGTGCTCGCTCGGGTTCACATGATCGGGTACCGGATGGTCTGCAATATCCCGCCACAAAGGCGTGACCATGAGCCGCTCGTCAATCCACCTGACAAGACGTGTCCACATACTTTGACGGCCTCCGCTTTAGGCAGGGGAAGGGCTCGGGATACATCCCGATCACCGCCCGCGAGCGCATTTCTCGAGAACTGCTCGCCGTACCCAGTGCGAGTCAGGGGACACCTAGCCTCGTCCATCATACGGATACGGCCAGACAGGGTCAACTTGATGCGTCGTTCGGGGAAAGACTCTGCGGAAATAGGACAGGACCCCGCCATCAAGGCTCCAGTCGCCCGTCATCCGGGCCGTCCGAACTGTCACGACTGCCGTGGCCGAACACGATGAGGCTAAGGGGCCGCGAATGGCCTCCCCACCAGAGCGCACCACGGGCGGGCCGACGACTCCGCTCTTCTGTCGGACGGTCAAGAGCACGATGTGAGGCATCGTGCTCAAGATGAGGACCCGCTACTGTGCCTGCTTGGCGAGGGACAGAGAGGACCCGGGCAGGAGTCGGACCGTTGCCGGCCGCGGCTTTTCAGGGAGCGGCGCCCGGGTAGCCCTGCCCGCCCCAGGCCTGGTAGATGGCCAGGCAGGCCGCATTGGAGAGATTGAGGGACCGCACACCCGGCCCCATCGGAATCTGACGCCAGCGATCGGGATAGGCGCTCAGGATGGAGTCCGGCAGGCCCGTCGATTCCTGGCCGAAGACCAGGACGGGCTCGTCCCCGTATCCCCCGGCATCAAACCGCACCCCGCCCCGGGAGGTGAAGAGATGGAGGCGCCCGGGCTGCCGGAGCTCCGGCACGAGCGCTTCCCATGACGGATGCACGGTCACCTGCACAAGATGCCAGTAGTCGAGACCCGCCCGCTTCAGATATCGGTCGCTCACAGAAAAGCCCAGCGGTTCCACGAGGTGCAGGTGCGCGCCGGTCGCCGCGCATGTGCGCGCGATGTTGCCCGTGTTGGGCGGGATTTCCGGCGCCACCAGCACCACGTCAATCACCGCGGCCGGCCGCCACCTCACGCCGCACGTCTTCTTGCAGCGCCGCTTTGAGCTTCTTGGCCACCGGCCCCCGTCCCTCGCGGAGCGTCTTTTGGTCCACCATCGTCACCGGCAGCACCTCACTCGTGGTGCCGGACAGAAACACCTCGTCGGCCGCCATCAGCTCGTCCACGCTGAACGGCTCTTCCCGGACCGGGACCCCGACACCGGGAGCCAGTTCCAGTACGGTCGCACGGGTGATGCCGGGCAGGATGTAGTTAGTGACGGGCGCCGTCTTCAGCACGCCCTTGACGACAATGAACAGGTTGGAGGCGGTCGATTCGAGCACCATGCCGTCCCGCACGAAGAGAGCGTCATCGGCCCCTGCCCGCCGCGCGCGCTCCTTGGCCATGACGTTCGGAAGCAGGTTTACGGTCTTGATCCAGCACTTGGCCCAGCGGTCATCCGCCACCGTGATGACGCTGATGCCCTTCTCCACCCGCGCCTCGTCGGGGGGCGGAGCGGGACGGCACCACAGCAAGATGGTGGGACGCACGTCCGGACCCGGAAACATATGATTGCGCGGGGCCGCACCCCGTGTGATCTCGATATAGATAATGGCGTCGGGATCCTCCCGGCCTTCCCGGCCGGCCAGGTCCTGGATAACGCGGGTGATGAGGCTCATGTCCACCGGCTCCATCATGGCGCCGGCGAGACTCCTCTCGAGACGCTTAAGATGCGGATCCAGCCGATAGGGCACCCCGTCATACAGGTGAATCACTTCATAAACCGCGTCACCAAACAGGAATCCCCGGTCATCAAAAGAGATGGCCGCCTCGCTCTCGTCCACGAAACGGCCATTCAGGAACACGCGCACCCGCTACTCCTCCTCCTGGCTTCCCGCACGTCTGTGTGCCGCCCTCACACGTTGGCGGCTCCCTGATACACGAGGCCCCGTCGGCCGTCCACCGTGACGATCTGACCGTTGGCGAGCCGGGACGTGGCCTCTTCCGCCCCGACGACCGTCGGTTTTCCGAGGGAGAGACCGACTACCGCGGCATGGCAGGTGAGGCCGCCTTCTTCCACCACCAGCGCCGCCGCCACCTCCATGATGGGCACCCACTCACGGTTCGTCGTGCGGGCCACCAGCACCTTTCCCTGGGCCTGGCGCGGCGTCACCGCACGCACATCTTCCACCACCAGCACGGCGGCGGTGGCCGCCTGCTCGAGCCCCATGCCCTGCCCGCGCAGGATCGCCTCGCCGACTGTCACAACCCGCATCATGTTGGTCGTGCCCGCCTGTCCGGTGGGCACGCCCCCCACCACCACCACCATATCGCCCGGTTCGATCCGCCCGGCCTCAAGGGCCGTCGCGGTCGCCATCTCAATCATCCGCTCGCCCTCGAGAGCACGGCCCATGGTGAGCGAGTCGACCCCCCAGACCACGGCCAGGCGGCGCGCAACATGGGGATGCGGCGTCACCGCCAGCACGGCGATGCTCGGACGCAGGCGGGCAATCGCAAGCGCGCTGTAGCCGGACTCGGTGGCGCAGATAATGGCGCGGGCGCCAAGGTCCTGGGCCGCCGTGACGGTGGCATGGGTCACGGCCCGGGTCACGGTCTCCCGGTCGAGTCCGGGGCCATGCCCCGGGCGCGTCTCCCGGCCATCTGCCTCGAGGGCGATGCGGGCCATCGTGGTCACGGCCGGCACCGGGTAGTGTCCGGCCGCGCTCTCGGCCGAGAGCATGACCGCGTCCGCCCCGTCCCAGATGGCGTTGGCCACGTCCGTCACCTCGGCCCGGGTCGGGTACGGATGTTCGCACATCGACTCCAGCATCTGCGTGGCCGTGACCACCGGCCGGCCCATGCGGTTGGCCGCCTCGATGATCTGTTTTTGCAGCCACGGCAGCTTTTCAGCCGGCATCTCCACGCCGAGGTCGCCGCGCGCCACCATGATGCCGTCGGATACCCTCACAATGTCGTCAAGATTTTGAAGCGCCGCCCGGGTCTCAATCTTGGCCATCACCGGAACGTCCAGGCCCTGGTCCTCGAGCCAGCGCTTTACATCAAAAATGTCGTCGATGTCCTGCACGAACGACGCGGCAATCCAGTCGAGGCGAAGCGACGCGGCCTCGGCAATGGCGGCCCGGTCAGAGTCGGTCAGCATGGGCAGACGGAGCCGCACGCCCGGACACTGGATTTTCTTGTGGTTCTTCAAGACGCCGCCCGCCTCTACCGTCGCGGACAGCGGGTTTCCGGGCCGGCTCACGGTCAGCACCAGGGAACCGTCGTCCAGCATCAGGCGGGCGCCTTCTTGCACGTCCTCCAAAAAACCCGGGTGGGTAAGCCCGATACAACCTTCCCCGTCGCCGAAGCACACCATGTCGCCGGGCAGGAGCTCCCGGCCCCCCTCGGGTATGCCGGTGACCCGCACCTCGGGGCCGGCGGTGTCCAGCAGCACCCCGGGCTGCACCCCGTGCTCACGCTCGAGTTGAAGGAGCGTACCAATGATTGCCGCGACACCCGCAGGCGTCTCGTGCGACAGATTAAGCCGGAGCACATCAGCTCCGGCACGGATGAGGGCCAGCAGGACGTCCGGGTCGGATGAAGCGGGCCCGAGGGTTGCCACAATCTTGGTGCGGCGTCCGCTCATTTCAAGCCTCCCAAGTGCTCGGTCAGCACTTCGTGAGCCTCTTCCGCCTCCCCTTCCGGCACCAGGAGCTCGACGCTGCCCCGGCCGTTCTCGTCAGCTTCCAGCGAGCGCAGATTGGTCAGAATGCCCTCGCCTTCCAGAACCGCCTTCAGGCGCTCCGCGACAACGCGGTTGGGGGCGATGTACACCACGGTCCACATTTAAGCGTCTCCCGCCTTATCGTGACGTGTCGTGTTCATCCACCTTTCCACTCCGTCAGGCCAGCTCAATCGGATGACTGTCGCGCGGACCCGGGGGCGCCGACTTGCGGCTCACGGACATCACCGCGGCGATGATGGACACGGCCGCCAGGCCCATGAAGCCTACGTGAATGGCCGTATTCCATTGCACCGCCGATGCCTGCTTGGTCGTCGCGTGCATCGTGGCCAGCGCCACGCTCACAATCGTGAGCGGCATGGCCGTGCCCCAGCTCATTCCAAGCGAGCGGGCCATATTCAAGATGCCGCCCGACAACCCGAGGTGCTCCTTCGGCGAGGCCCCCATGACCGACGAGTTGTTAGGTGGCGTGAAGAGACCGAGACCCGCCCCTACCAATACCAGTTCGCCGACCACCGCCACAAACGATACGTGCCGGCCGAGCGTGAACACCAGCAAAAGGCACCCGAGAGCTGTGAGCGACATACCGAGCGTCGTCAGAATCCGCGATCCGTACCGGTCCGCGAGGCCGCCCGCGATAGGCGCCAGAACCGTCATCGCCACCGGCACCGGCGTCAATAAGAGTCCCGCGATGGACTCCGGCAGATGGGTGACGTCCTTCGTGAAATACGGGATCAGATAAAGAGTCCCGAACATGGCCGAATAGGACAAGAGGCCCGTCACGTTGCCGATGGTCATGACGCGAATCTTGAACAGGGCCAGGTCGATCATCGGGAACTTGTAGTGCCGCTCGCGGGCCACAAACAGGAGGACCAGCACTACTGCGACCCCAAACAGCGCCAGCACCCGGAACGACGTCCATCCCCAGATGGGCCCTTCGGTAATGCCAAGGAGGATCGCCACCAGAAACGGGGCGAAGAAGGCGAGGCCCGCCCAGTCGAACGGCTTTCGCTCCCCCTTTAGGTGATCCCGCGGCAGGATGAGCGCGCCCAGCACGGTTCCGATGATGCCGACCGGCACGTTGACGTAAAAAATTGCGCGCCAGCCGATGAGGGCGATGAGGGCGCCTCCAACGGCCGGGCCGATGCTGAGGCCCACCGCCTGTGCCGACCCCTGGATGCCGATGGCCTTGCCCCGCATAGACGCCGGCACGGTGGCCGTGATGATGGCCACCGAGTTGGCTTGCAGGAGAGCCGCCCCCGTGGCCTGCAGGACGCGCGAAGCGATGAGCATCGGGAGAGAAATGGCCGCTCCGCAGAGCGCCGATCCGACGATAAAAACAAGAAAGCCGACCGTGTAGAGGGGTCGCCGTCCCACCATGTCGGCCCAACGCCCCATCGCCGTCACCAGGCTCGCCAGGGTCAGCAGATAGGAAATGAGCACCCAGCCGGCGTCTGACGAGGTCGAATGAAAGTACCCCTGCAGCGTTGGCACCGCCACGCTCACGATGCTGGCGTCCACGGCCGCCATGAAGGCGCCCACGCAGACCGTGCCCACGACCATCCAGATGTACCCGGGCCGCTGCGCCAGGCGCTCAAGCGGGAGACGGGACCAGATCCCGAGCACGGACGACGAATCTGGTCGCCGTGCTCCCTCGCTCACCAGGAACCTCCGGCCGGGTCTTGCGGGTCGGTCCACACCGTCACTGACGTGCCTGTGGCCAACGGTTCATCGGCCTCGACTATGAGGATGCCGTCGGCCTCCAACATCTGGGTCATGACCCGGCTTGCCGACGGCGGTGGCGGGGGCAAAAGCGGAATCACCGAGGGTACACCTTCTTCTCCTGGCTCAAAGCGTGCCTGAATGACCCATGTGAAATCCGGCATGGCCGGAATCGGGGACGAAAGCCGTCCCACAACGGGTCGGCGAACCCGCGGCGGCCGGTGAGCCGCACGGCGGATGGCAGGCTCCACCAGCATCTCAAAGTGAACCAGCACGGCATATGGCCAGCCAGGCAGGGCAAAAAACGGCCGCTGGCCGATCCGCGCGAGCGCGGTGGGCCGCCCCGGACTCATGCGGATGCCGTGATGGATAAGCTCGCCCAATTCGGCGGCGACGCCGGGTATCAAATCATGAAGTGTCCGGATGTCCCGGCCCTCGAAGACCGGGATACTAGCTCCGGTGCCGCCGGAGCTGACCAGAATATCCCACTCAGGGTCGGCGATGAGGGCACGCAGCCGGTCTCGCACATCCTCATAGCGGTCAGCCACCGGCGGGACCCGGACGGGCTCGCCGCCCGCCTCCCGCACCATGGCTTCGAGGATGGCGCCGTTCACATCGTAGACCTGGCCATGCGAGAGCTCCGATCCGAGGGGCATGAGCTCGTCGCCGGTTGACAAGATCGCGACCCGGGGCCGCCGCCAGACCTCAACCATTTCCTGGCCCTGGCTTGCGAGCGACGCCACCACGATGGGCGTCACCGGCGCGTCTGTCGCGAGCAAAAGCTGCCCCACGCCAAAATCTTCGCCCACGGGCGAAACGTGCGCTCCCGGGCCCACCGGCTCGTCAATCACGACGGTATCGCCGGTGCGGCGCGAGCGCTCGACCAGCGCCACGGCGTCGGCGCCTTCGGGCATGGGTGCTCCTGTTGTGATCTCGACGGCCTCTCCCGGACCCACCACCCGATCGGTGGGCCGGCCGGCCGTTACCTTGGCCACCACGGTGAGGGGAAGCTTGGCGTCCTCCGCCCGGAGGGCGTAGCCGTCAACCGCGGATCGCCGAAACCAGGGCAGGGGGAGACGACTTCGGACCTCCCGGCTGGAGATGCGCGAAGACGCATCGCCGAGAGGAATCGATTCCACACCTGAAACAGGAACCACCATCGCTAATCCGGAACGTCTGAACTCGTCCACGCTGACTCGTTGCATGGAAATCCTCCGAACGGGCCCATTATCCCATTAGGCCGGCGCTCGCGTCCAGCAACCCCCCGTGGTATCCTCGGTCTCGCTCGGACGACGACGGAAGCCGAAAGGGGCGCACCGAAAGCCGATGCCGTTTGATGCCCTGGTCATGCGTGCCGTGACGCGCGAGCTCGAACCCCGGGTGGTTGGTGCCAGCCTGGGTTTTGTCGGACGCGACCACGATACCGTTTATCTCTCCGGTCAGGGTCAGGATCGGCGATGGCACGTGCGCGTAGCCCTCGCGCCGGCTCTGGCGCATCTGTGCGGGCTGGCCCGCCGCCCGGAGGGCGTGCGGCCCTGGCAGCCGATGATGGAGGCCGTGGCGGGGGCCCGGGTGACGGCTGCCGTGCAGCCACCCTGGGAGCGCGTGTGGCGCCTGTCTCTGGAACGCGAGGACGACATCGGCCGTCTTGAGCGCCTCACCCTGGTGGTAGAGCTGGCGGGACATCTCACAAACATCGTGCTGGTGCGGGAAGACCGCACGGTCTTTGACGCGCTCCGAAGGGTGGCTCCCGGACGCCCCGGCCGGACCGTATGGCCGGGCCTTCCCTACGAGCCGCCCCCGGCACCGCCGGATCCGTGTGAGAGCGGCCGTCTGGAGGATCTTCCGCCCTGGGCGCGGAGGCTGGGAGAAGAAGCCCTCCCCGCCCTGTGCGCCGGATGGCAGACGGGCCGCTTCACCCCCATTGTCGGACCCGGTGACCGCGGCCCGGAGGTATGGATCCGACCATGGGATGCGCGCTGCACGGAGGCGTCCGACTGGAGCACGGCTCTCGACAGCGTGTACCGGGAGCGGATGCTGACCCTGTCCCTGGCCCAGTTGAAAGGTCAGGTGCGCGGTCGGCTCAAACGGCGACTGGAGCTTGTGGACGGGCAGCTTCATGATGCCCGCGAAAGACTCGGGAGCGACCAGAATCCTGAACGCTTCCGACGGCTGGGGGATGCCATCCTGGCTTTCGGGGTCCCGCTCGGACCCGACGCGCGCCCCGAGCGGCTCGAAGACCCCGCCAGCGGGGAGAGTTTTCCGCTGCCCTGGGATGAGGTGGACGGTTCCTGGGCCGACCTGGCGGGATGGGCCTACCGCCGTTATCAGAAGGGCCGCTCCGCGAGGAGCGCGCTCTCTCGTCTCATCCCCCGCCTGGAGCGTGACCGGGCAGCAATCGAGGAGAACCTGTCGGAGCTGGAGCGCGAGAGCGACCCGCGCACCCTCCAGAAGGCGGCCGCGGATGCCAAGGAGGCAGGCGGCGGGGCGCGGCGTGCTCCTTTCCGACGGTTTCGCAGCCGACGGGGGGTGGAGATCTGGATCGGGCGGACGGCGGTTGAGAACCAGGAACTGACGTTTCGCGCGGCCCGCCCGGACGACCTGTGGTTTCACGTTAAACAATATCCGGGCTCGCATGTCCTTCTCCGCTGCGGCCGCGACACTCCTCTTCCCCCGGACATCGAGGACGCGGCCGTGCTGGCCGCCTTCTTCAGCCGCGCGGGCCGCGGCTCGCAGGTGGCCGTGGATTACACGGCGCGGAAGTTCGTCAGAAAGCGTCCCCATGCCGAGCCGGGCGCTGTCCTCTATACCCGGGAGCGCACCCTCTACGTGACGCCGGCTCCCGAGCGCCTGCGAGAGCTGGGCGCCATCCACTCGCTCCTCGACGATCCGGACTGACGGCCGAACGCCTCATTGCGCTTGGCCGCCCGGCGTCATTTCAAGGGGACGGCGCGACATGACGGCCTTTCACGGCCAAACACGTATCAGACGCGCCACCATCGGGCGACTGGCATCGGTGCGCCTGGGCGACCGCCCCCACGGCTTCGAGCGGGCGTCCGGACGGAGCTCTGCCGGGTTTCGGGGATGGGGCCGTACGGGTCACATCCAATTCGTGTCCTCTCGCGGATTGGCCGCCGTCGCATCCGTTCGTGACTGGAGATTCGTCCCGATGCGCATAGGCCCGTCGACGCCTGCCGCCTTCCTTACTGGCCACTGGGTCGGCTGGGCCGATACCGCCGCTCTCGAGCACACGGCGCCTTTCCGCACGCGTCTCCGTGAAGCCGTGAAAGCCGGAGACGGGGGCAGACTTGTTCCGTGGTCGGATTTCCTGGACGTGCCCACGCGGCCGCGCAGGCCCGGGGCGCGATCCCCATCTTGCAATTCCGCACCCCGCTCCGTCCGAACCGGAGGCAGAACGGCATGGCGGCCCGCGCTTATCCGATGAAGATGGTCCGAATGCGCGCCCATCCCGCGTCGGCGGCCAGCCGGATCAATTCCCGCGTGATGAAGACCGCCGTAAAGAGCGAGATCACGATCCCGACCATGAGCGTAATCGCAAACCCCTTCACCTCGCCGGACCCCAATACGAAGAGCAAGAAGCCCGCCAGGAACGTGGTGGCGTTCGAGTCGATGATGGCCCGGATTGCATGGCGGAAACCCAGTTCAACCGAGAGCCGCGGCGTCTTGCCGGTCGCCATCTCCTCGCGCACACGTGAGAAAATGATGACATTGGCGTCCACCGCCATGCCGGCCGACAGGATCATGCCGGCCACGCCGGGGAGCGTGATGGTCGCGTTCAGCGCGGCGAGCGCCGCCAGCAGCGCAAGCAGGTAAACCATCAGCGCAACGTTGGCCAGTAGTCCGGCCACCCGGTACCACACAACCATGAATATGCCTATGAGCGACACGGCCAAGGCAGCGGCCAGCTTGCTGGCGCGGACCGAGGCGGCGCCCAGCGTGGGCGATACCGTGCGTACATCGAGCACCTTCAGATTCACCGGCAGGGCGCCGGACTGCAGCAACAGCGCCATGGTCTGCGCCCTCTTCAGAGTGGAGAAGCCGCCGGTCAGGGTGGCCTTACCGTTCGTGATGACGTTGTTGACCCTGGGGGCTTCGAGCAACTTCCCGTTTAGGTAAATGGGTAGCCGCTGCTGATCGTACTTTTGAGTGGCGGCCGCAAACGCCTTGGTCCCCCTGGCATTGAAGGTGAGGTAGATGACGTAGGGGTCGGCCGGATCGGCCTGCTGATCAATAACGGCCATGGCAGAGCTCAAGTCCGCGCCAGTGAGGAGAACGTGCTTACCGGTTGGGTCCATGATCTCGAGCGATGCGGTTTCACCCAGGTAATGCAGGGCCTGTTCCTGACTTTTGATGCCGGGAAGCTGGACCATGAGGCGCGTGGAGCCCATCTGTTGAATCACCGGCTCCGAGACGCCGAGCTTGTTGGCACGCTCCCCAATAAGCGCCAGCAGGCGCTGCATGGCCTGCGGGGTGATCTGTTGGCCGGGAAGCGGCGTGGCCTGGTACTGGACTTCCACGCCACCTCGGAAGTCCAACCCGTACTGAAGGTGGCGGGTAATGGGATTCACGTGCACAAAGTAAAAGCCGGCGAAGCCCAGCAATACTAAGATGGTCACCAACAGTTTGCGGGCACGTTGGCGCATGGGCCTTCATCCATTCTCGTAACTGTTTACAAATTTTAGTCCCGCAAGAGCCAGCCCGCAAACGCATCCGGCCGCGTTCGGAGCCCGCATACGCAGCAAAACTGGCCGCGCACCATATCAGAGACCGTCGGATGGAGGCCGGAAGGCGCTTCCCGGGGCTCCTATGAGGGCTTTCTCCGTGGCGGCCGGACGTCCGGCGCCTCTCATAATGTCCGCACGCCGGGGATCCATTCGACGGCGTGCGTCGTCCGATACGCGAGCCGCCAAAGCCTCAACATCTCCTGCCGCACACACCCGGGGGTACCCATACGGGCATCCGACGGCACCTCTTCGGTCAGATCGCCGGCCATCGGAACCGCCCGTGGCGCGCACGGCTGCAGCGGTCGTGGCTACTGCGATCGGTGCCGAAAACACCTGCGCGGAGGTGGTCCGCCTTCCCCTCCTTGGAGGGGACAGGGCGTGACCGGCGGCGTCCACCAGCGCCGCCGCCACGAGCCACTCGCGATCCCGCCGGGCCACGTTCATGGTCAGATCGGCACCCACATGCTGTTCCGATCCGGTCCCTCGTCGACATCGCGCATGGCGGCACGGCCAACATGTCGACCCCCCCGGCCCGGTCTCGACGGCTTGATGTCTTCGCCTCGCCTTCGCAAGAGGCGCCGTTCTGTCGGCGGGAGCGCGTCCGCTGCCTGCGAGCGGCGTTCAGGGGCATCGGCTCGCCGACGACATCACCGCCGTTAACGACGTCTCCCGGTCAACCTCGGCATCGTCAGGCCGTCGGGGCGCGAGTCACGTACCGCGATCACATAACGGTGTCAGGCTTTTGGCGTCGTGAGGGGGATCCCGTCTGCGCAGAGCGGACACTCCGACGGCAGGTAGGCTCCGGTGAGCAGGCGGAGTACGCCGAAGGTGGGGTAGGGAACCCGGAAGTCTTCCGGACGCCGGTCCACCAAGACACCGACTCCCACCACCTGGGCGCCGGCCTCCCGGGCCGCATCGGCCGCCAGCATCACGGAGCCCCCCGTGGTCATGGCGTCCTCCACCACCAAAACCCGCTCTCCTGGCCGGGGCTGAAGCCCGCGCCGGATGACCATGCGCTTCTGGCCCCCCTGCCCCTCCACCTTCTCGGCGAAGGCGGCCTTTGGGCCCGCCGCCATCTCGGACGCGACGGCCCACGCCAGGATCACCCCGCCCATGGCGGGCCCCAGGATTCGATCCGGAGAGAGCGTTTCCGCGAAGCGCGCCAGTTCAGCGATCCAGGGCCGTGCCCGCGCCGGATCTTCCAAGAGCTTTGACAGAAGCATGAAGCGATCGCCATGACGGCCCGACGTGAGGAGAAAGTGACCCTCCAGCAGCGCACCCGTCTCGACGAGGTCCGAAATCCAGCGTTCTTCAGCCACGGGCCACTCTCCTCACCAGATCCTCCACCGTTGACAGCCGGGCACGCGGATCTGGCGCCCGCGTAACCGAGCGCCCCACCACCAGATCCGTCGCCCCCCGCGCCACCGCCTCGTCCGGACCGGCGATGCGGGCCTGGTCATCGGCCGCATCGCCGGGCAGCCGAATGCCGGGTACGACAAGACGGACCCGGGGATCGGCCTCCCGCAGCTCCGCCACCTCCGACGCCGACGCGATGAAGGCGCTCACCCCGGCGCCACGGGCCACGTTGTAGAGGGTGCGGGCCAACTCGGCCGCCGGGGGCAACCCCATCTGGCCGAGGGCGTCCCGGTCGAGACTCGTGAGCACGGTGACGGCCGCCACCTGCAAGGTGCCGCCGGCTCCCGCCACCGCTCCCTCCAGCATGCGCCGCCCGCCTGCCGCATGGACGGTGAGAAGGCTCACTCCGAGCTCCCGCACCCGGACGGTCGCGCGCTCCACGGTCTGGGGAATGTCGTGAAGCTTCAGATCGAGGAAGACCGAAAGCCCCCGGTCCACCCAGCGGCGCACGGGGTCGGGACCGGCGGCGGCAAACAGCTCGAGTCCAACTTTGAAGTGTCGATGCGGATGGAGCCGCTCAATCAGCGCCTCGGCCGCCGGTACGTCGGGCACATCCAGCGCCACCCACACGACCGGGAATCTGTCAGTACTCATCTGGTGCTCCCTCCAATGTCCGGCCACGCGGATGGGCCGCTCCTACCGCCTCCGCCACAGACGCGAACCCGTATTGCCGGAGGGCGTCGGGCAGCTCGTCAATCACGCGCGTCATGGCGTCCGGGCGGCCGAAGGTGGCGGTCCCCACCATGACGGCCGACGCCCCCGCCATCAGGTACTCAAGAGCATCGCGGGCGGTTTCGATGCCGCCCATGCCCACGACCGGCAGGCCAATCCGGCGCGACACCTCGTAAACCACCCGCACCCCCACCGGTCGGATGGCCGGCCCCGAAAGACCGCCGCTCCC
The DNA here is from genome assembly GCA_021797815.1 of Bacillota bacterium. Lineage (GTDB taxonomy): Bacteria > Bacillota > Sulfobacillia > Sulfobacillales > JAIMBI01 > JAKATP01. The sequence goes on along the minus strand of JAJZYZ010000008.1, from coordinate 31,942 downwards.
GCCTCCCAGCGCCGGTCGGCGGAGATCGAGGTCGATGGCCATGCCCACCAGGGTGTTGATGGCGCTCAAGGCCGCGGCCCCGGCCGAGCGGGCCGCCTCCCCCACCTCCAGCACCCGGTCCGTATTGGGGGAGAGCTTCACCCACACCGGACGGCCGGCCGTCTCCACCACCGCCCGCACTACCTCGAAGGCGCGCTCCGGATCATGTCCGAACTGCATTCCACCCTCTTTGATATTGGGGCAGGAAATATTGACCTCGAGGGCCGCGATCCCGGACTCCCGTGCGAGCCGCTCACTCACACGCCGATACTCGTCAACCGTGTGTCCAATGACGTTCACCACCAGGACCACACCCAACGCGCGCAAGAACGGCAGATCGTCACGGATGAAGGCCTCGACGCCCGGATTCTGGAGCCCGATGGAATTTAAAAGTCCCGACGGGGTCTCCCAGACCCGCGGTGGGGGGTTTCCTGGCCAGGGCTCCACCGCCACGCCCTTGACCGCGATGCCGCCGAGCCGTGACATCTCCACAAAAGACTGGTACTCCGGGCCGAATCCAAACGTGCCGGAGGCGGCCAGCACCGGATTTGGCAGGACGATCTCACCGACCCGGGCGGTGAGATCCGCCACCGGGGTCACGGACGACCCTCCCCATATAGCGTCTCACGGGCAAACACGGGGCCGTCCGTGCACACGCGGTACCAGACCCGATCCCCACCCGGGGCGCCCGGCACCACGCATGCGAGACACGCCCCCACCCCGCACCCCATTCGCTGTTCGAACCCGAGCCAGGCCGGCCGACCGGCCGCGGCCGTCAACCGTGCCACCTCGTGCAGCATCGGCGCCGGTCCGCAGGCCATTACCGACCCGTCCGGGTGCTCAAGGAACCAGTCACGGAGGAGGCCCGTCACCCGGCCCCTCTTGCCGCGGCTCCCGTCATCCGTACACAGGCCCGGGCGGAGCCCCAGGCCTCGAAAGTCGTCGACCATGATGAGGGAATCGTGGTCGCGTGCGCCCAGGAGAACCGACAGGGCCGCATCGGGCCACCGCTGCGCATAGAAGAACAGGGGAGGAATCCCCACCCCCCCGCCTACGAGCGCCAGGGGTCCCGGCGGCGGCGGCGGATAGCCCTGTCCCAGCGGTCCCATGACGTCAACCGTTTCACCGACGTCACGCTCCGCGAGCCAGGCGGTGCCGGCGCCTACGACCCGGAACAGCATCCCGAGCCTCGCCCCCTCGACGCGGGAGACCGAAAGCGGGCGCCGGAGCGTCCCCCCCGCCGCCACATGCAGGAACTGTCCCGGCACGAGGCGCCCGGCCAGATCCTTCGCGTCCACCATCAGCTCTACGTGCTCGGGCGCCGGCGCCCGCCGCTCAACGATGGTAAGCCGCACGGCGCGCATCATCCTCTCGCCACTCATTAAGAGAACGGACGGTGAACGGCGACTGACTCCGGGAGCGCACACCGGCCATGGCGGCTCTCAGGGTGTCGAGCGAGGTCAGACACCAGACTCCGCTCTCCGCCGCCTGCCGCCGGATGTAGAAGCCTTCCGACTGGGCCTGCTCCACGTTGATGGACGGCGAGACTCTCCCGACATGGCCGCCGCGAGTGATAGTGTTGACGACCAGGTCGAACTGCCCCTCGCGAATCTGATCCACGAGATGCGGCCGCCGTTCGGTCAGCCGGTGGACGGGCGTCGCGGCCACGCCGGCCAGAGAAAGAGCCGCAAGGGTACCGGCCGTGGCCGAGAGGCGGAAGCCGAGCCTTGCAAGTTCCACCAAAAGCGGCACCGCTTCCGCCTTGTCCTGGTCGGCGATGGTCGCCAGCACACGGCCACGGAGGGGAAGTCGGAAGCCCGCGGCCAGAAATCCCTTGTAGAGGGCGGCCGGCAGGGTCGTATCAATGCCCATGGCCTCGCCCGTGGACTTCATCTCCGGACCGAGCGCCGTGTCCACCCGGGACAGCTTGGCAAACGAGAACACCGGCATCTTCACCGCGTAGGCCTGAGGGGCGGGAATGACCCCGTCCCGGTAGCCAAGTTCCGCCAGCGACTCGCCCACCATCGCCGCCACCGCCAGATCCACCATCGGCACGCCGGTCGCCTTCGTAATGAACGGCACGGTGCGGCTGGCGCGGGGATTGGCCTCGATGACGTAAAGCTGGCCGGCGTCCGCGACAAACTGAATGTTCAGATGGCCAATCACCTTCAGGCCGCGGGCGAGCCGGACGCTCATTTCCTCGACCTGCTGCAGGAGAGGCTCGCCGGCGGCCACCGGCGGCAGGACCGCCACCGAATCGCCCGAATGCACGCCCGCCCGCTCGATGTGCTCCAGCACGGCCGGTATCACGACCGTGGCGCCATCCGCGATTGCGTCGACCTCCAGCTCGATGCCGGCCACATAGCGGTCCACCAGCACCGGGCGCCCCGGCTCCACCGCCAGGGCGTGAAGCATGTAGTCTCGAAGCTCGTCTGACGTGTCGATGATGCGCATCGCGCGACCCCCGAGCACGTAGGAGGGCCGCACCAGAACGGGATAGCCGACCCGGCCGGCGATGACCAGAGCCTCCTCCGTCGACAAGGCGGTGCCGCCCTCGGGGCGCTTGATGCCCAGCTCACCCAGCACCTCGTCAAAGCGCGCCCGGTCTTCGGCCCGGTCCATGTCACGGAGTGCCGTGCCCCAAAGCGGCACCCCCGCGGCTTCCAGCTCGGCCGCGAGGTTCAGCGCGGTCTGGCCGCCGAACTGCACCAGCACCGCCAGCGCGCCCTCCAGTTCCACCACATTCAACACGTCCTCCAGCGTGAGGGGCTCGAAGTACAGGCGGTCTGACGCGTTGTAGTCGGTCGACACCGTCTCGGGGTTGTTGTTGATCATGACCGCCTGATAGCCCCGGCGGTGCAGCGCATCCAGGGCGTGCACCGAGCAGCAGTCAAATTCGATGCCCTGCCCGATCCGGATGGGTCCCGAGCCCAGCACCACCACCGTCCGGCCCCGAAGCGGCTCGGCCTCGTTCTCCGTTTCATAGGTGCTGTAGAAATAGGGGGTGAGCGCCTCAAACTCGCCCGCACAGGTGTCGACAAGTTTGTAGGTGGGCCGCACGCCGGCCCGCTCCCGCTCCGCGCGCACGGCGGCTTCGGAGCTCCCGACCAGCTCCGCGAGCCGCCGGTCCGAAAATCCGAGCTGCTTCAGCCGGCGAAGGTCTCCCAACAGCGTCTCCGGGTGGGCGTCGAGGGCCGCCTCTGCCTGCAGGACCGTCTCCATCTCCCGGAGGAACCAGCGGTCGACGGCCGTCCGTCGATGAATCTCCTCCACACTGACCCCGCGCCGCAAGAGCGCCGCCATCCGGAACAGGCGGCGGTCGGTCGGCGTCTCCACCTCCCGCCAGAGCGCGTCCTCGGTCAGGTCCGCCTCCTCGGCTCCCGTAAGCCCGTCGCGGCCGATGTCGAGCGAGCGGATGGCCTTTTGCAGCGCCCCCGCAAAGGTCCGGTCGAGCGCCATCACCTCGCCGGTGGCCTTCATCTGGGTCCCGAGCGCGCGGTCGGCCGCGTCAAATTTGTCAAAGGGCCAGCGGGGAATCTTGACCACCACGTAGTCGAGGGCCGGCTCGAAGGCGGCCGTCGTGCGGCCCGTAACCGGATTCATAATCTCGTCGAGGGTAAGGCCAAGGCCTATCTTCGCGGCCACCCGCGCGATGGGATAGCCGGTGGCCTTGCTGGCGAGTGCACTCGAGCGGGAGACTCGGGGGTTCACTTCAATGACCCGGTAGTCCCCGCTCTCCGGCTCGACCGCAAACTGGACGTTGCACCCGCCCTGAACGTCGAGCGCCTCGACGATGTCGAGGGCCGCGCGCCGAAGCCGGTGGTATTCGACGTCACTCAAGGTCTGACTGGGCGCGACCACGATGGAGTCGCCGGTGTGAACCCCGACCGGATCGAGATTCTCCATGTTGCAGACGACGATGGCGGTGCCGGCGTGGTCCCGCATCACCTCGTACTCAATCTCTTTGTAGCCTTTCATCGAGGTTTCGATGAGGGCCTGGTGGATGGGGCTTGTGGCCAGTGCGCGCTCCGCCACCCGGATAAGCTCGGGTGCGTCGTCGGCGAATCCGCCCCCGCTTCCGGCGAGGGTGTAGGCCGGCCGCACCACCACCGGGTAGCCGACCGCCTGAGCAAATTCGAGAGCCTCACCGGTGCTGGTGACACTGCGGCTTTCGGCGATCGGCTGGTGGAGCTCCAGCATCGCCGTCCGGAAGAGATCGCGGTCCTCGGCCCGCTCGATGCCGGAAAGGGGTGTGCCCAGAAGCTCGACCCCGAGGTCGCTCAGGATCCCCGCCCGCGAAAGCTCCCGGGCCAGGTTCAGCCCCATCTGCCCGCCAAGCGTGGCCAGGATGCCGTCCGGCCGCTCGCGTGCGAGAATATTGGCCAGAAACGATACGGTCAGGGGTTCCACATACACCCGGTCCGCCACCCCGAGGTCGGTCATGATAGTGGCGGGGTTGCTGTTGACCAGCACCACCTCCGCCCCCTCTTCCCGGAGCGCCCGGCAGGCCTGCGTGCCGGCGTAGTCAAATTCGGCCGCCTGGCCAATCACGATCGGCCCCGAGCCGATGACCAGCACCCGCTTCAAATCCGCGCGCCGCGGCATCTAGTCCCTCCCCGCCAGCATGGCCATGAACTCGTCAAACACATACGCGCCATCGTGGGGACCGGGCCCTCCCTCGGGATGGTGCTGAACCGTGAGGACCGGCCGGGTCTCATGCTGGAGACCTTCCACGGTCTGATCGTGGAGATTCACAAAGCGAACCCGCCACCCGTCGGGAAGGGCTTCCCCGTCCACCGCGTAGCCGTGGTTCTGAGCCGTTATCTGCACGAAGCCCCGATCCCGGTCCAGGACCGGATGGTTGGCGCCGTGGTGGCCGAACTTGAGGGCATAGGTGCGGCCGCCCTCCGAAAGCGCCACCAGCTGGTGGCCAAGACAGATGCCGAGGGTGGGATACTTCTCGATGGCCGCGCGAACCGTGTCCAGACACGATCCCAGGTCCTCGGGATTTCCGGGTCCGTTCGAGAGGACGACGCCCGCCGGCCGGAGACGGGACAGCTCGTCGGGAGAGACCGAGGACGGCAGCACCGTCACCCGCGCGCCTCGCCGGGTGAGCTCGTCCGTAATGCCGGTCTTCAGGCCATAGTCGATCAGAGCCACCCGCGGCCCCTCCTCGGGTCCGCAATCGTAGCTGGAAGACGTCGTCACGGCGTCCACGATGTGCGTCAGATCGAGCCCCCGCAGATGGCGGAGCGCGGCGTCGCGGTCGGTGGCCGCATCCACCAGGACTCCCCGCAAGGTGCCCTCCCGGCGGAGGCGGCGGGTAAGCGCACGGGTGTCCACGCCGGTCAGCACCCCGATGCCCCGCTCCGCGCAGAACGTCTGCAGGGACTGCTCCGAGAGGGCATGCGAGGGGTCTTTCAGCTCCCTCACCACCATCGCCCGCGCGGCCGGCTGCCGCGACTCCGAAAACTCGGGCCGGGTGCCGTAGCTTCCGATGAGCGGATAGGTAAAGACCACCATCTGACCCGCGTAGGAGGGGTCGGTCAGCACCTCCTGATACCCGGTCATGGCCGTGTTGAACACCACCTCGCCTACCGGCTCCCGAGCGTCCAGCACCAGCTCGCCCGCGTATTGACTCCCGTCTTCCAGTACCAGCCAGCCTGGCCGCGTCAAACCAGCACCTCCCCATCCCGAAACGTGAACCGGCCGCCCACCATCGTCGCCACCACGCGCCCCTGAAGCCGGACACCGGCCAGGGGTGTATTGCGCCCCTGCGAATAGAACCGGGCCGGATCGACCGTCCAGGTTACGGCCGGGTCAATGACCGTCAGATCGGCGGGCGCCCCCGGCACGAGACCTGAAAACGCCTCCCCCACCACCTGGTGCGGTCCCACCGTGACCGGCGCCAGCGCCTGAAGCGGGGAGAGCCCCGCGTCCCGCACCAAAATCGTCAGCGCGGCCGCCACCAGCGTCTCGATGCCACTGATGCCAAACGGCGCCGTGGCGTAGGGGGCGCCCTTCTCGTCTTGTCCGTGCGGCGCGTGGTCGCTCGCCATCACGGTCAGGAGACCGGACGCCAGGGCCTCGCGTAAGGCCTTCCGGGCCTCCTCCGGACGGAGCGGCGGATTGACCTTGGTCACCGCATCCGTTCCGAACCGTGTCAGCCACGCCTCGTTTGCCAGGCAGTGATGAGGAGTGGCCTCCCCCGTCACCCGGAGGCCTTCGCCTCGCGCCCATCTGAGTGCCTTCAGCGTCCCCGGCACCGAACAGTGGGCGAGGTGAAGGCGCCCGCCATATTCCGCCGCGAGCGCCACGTCCCGGAACGCGAGCACGCTTTCCGCCGCGGCCGGCTGACCGGACAGGCCAAGAAGACGGGCGGCCTCGCCCGCATGCGCCACCCCGCCCGCCGAGAGAATCGGGTCCTCGAGGTGCTGGATGACGGGGACGCCCGTTCTTTCGGACCACGAAAGCGCCGCCGCCATCAGGGCGGAATCATAGAGTGCGCGCCCGTCGTCGGAGAAAGCCCGTGCCCCCGCCTCCCGCATCGCATCCCACGGCGCCGCCTTACGCCCCGCCGACTCCAGGGTGAGGGCGCCGATGGGCCAGAGCCGCACCCGGTCCCCGGCCCTGGACCGCTGATCCGTCACCGCCTCCGGGCTGTCCACCACCGGTGTCGTGTTTGGCATCACCCCGACCGTGGTGACGCCGCCGGCCGCGGCCGCCCGGGCTCCCGAGGTCCAGTCTTCTTTCCACGTCTGGCCGGGATCCCGGAAGTGCACGTGCAGGTCGGTGATGCGCGGCACCACCCAGCAGCCGTCTATCCACACGATCTCCTCAGGTTCGGGGCCGGAGCCGGGTAAAACAACCATGCCGTCCCGCACGTGCAGGTCCGCTTGTTCCATGATGTTCAAAAACGGATCCACCACGAGCCCGCCCCTCAGCCGGTACGCCGTCATAGGCGGGCTCCATGTCCCAGCACGAAGACGCCGTCCGGCGTCTTGTCCAGTTCGATGAGATTGACGTGCACGTATTCGTCGCCGGCGGTGGGGATGTTCTTGCCGACAAAGTCGGGGCGGATGGGAAGCTCCCGGTGGCCCCGGTCCACCAGTACCGCAAGCTCGATGCGGCGCGGCCGGCCGGCGGCGGTGACGGCATCCATGGCGGCGCGCACGGAGCGGCCGGTCCAGATCACGTCGTCCACAATCACAACTACGCGCCCCTCGGTGGGCCATTTCGGCACCGGCCGTTCGGCTGACGGGCGGTCGTCGCGAAACGGCCCGATCTCGAGCGTGTAGACGGGGACCGGAACCGGGGCCCGCTCAATGTCAGCCAAAAGACGCCCGAGCCTCTCGGCCAGTGGCTGTCCGCGCCGGGCGATACCGGCCAGCATCAGCCCGTCGAGACCCCGATTCCTTTCGACAATCTCGTGGGCGATGCGGCGAAGAGCGCGTCCAACGGCCTCGGCATCCAGGACCAGGCGGCCGGGATCCTGCTCTCGCTGCATAAAAATCGCCCTTCCCGCAAGGAAGGGCGCACACCCGCCGCCAATCCTTGCCGACCTCGCCGGGTCGAATTAAAGGATCAGAATCTTCTCGGGCCACTATACCTGGATCCAGGACGCGCCGCAAGCGTGGCCGGCGCCTTCTTCGCATCCCTATCCCCCGTCTCCTCCCCGGCCGTCTGTCCGGGCCACGATGGCGCCCGCCACGTCCTCCAGGGTTCCCCGGTCGAGGGCCCGCATTACCTCCCGGACCCGCTCCCCGGTCAGGCGCGGAAGCCAGACCCCGTCCGGGTACACGATGCTGACCGGCGCATGCAGGCAGAAACGCAGGCAGGCCGTGGGCACCACCACCATCGAGCGGCCGTGCAGAGCCAGAAGCCACTCGTGGCGGGCATCCATCCCTCCGCGCTCGCGGCACGCCGCCCCCTGACAGACAAGCACCCGTCGCGCGGCCTCAGCGACCGGGCGCGGCATCGTCGTCTCCCGTCCCGGCGCTCCCTATCACGGAGCCGGCCAGCGCCTTGCCCGGCACGCACATCCCGGCCGGCAGAGAGCCCTCCAGCGGCTCGCCAAGCTCGGTCAGCGGACCGAGCCACGATTCCGGCACCGGCTCAAAACCGGTGAGCCGGAGCCCGCGGTCGGCGGGATGTCGAAACGCGAGGTGAAAAGCGTGGAGCGCCTGTCCCTGGAAACCCAACTCTTGCGGACCTCCGTAGACGGTGTCGCCGGCCACCGGAAAGCCGAGGTGCGCCAGATGCACCCGAATCTGGTGCGTGCGTCCGGTTTCGAGCGTCAGCTCCAGAAGCGTGTGCCCGCGCCAGCGGGCCACCGTCCGGTAGCGGGTGGCCGAAAGACGCCCGCCCCGCACGACCGCCATCTTGCGGCGGTCGCCCGGATCCCGTCCGATAGGGGCTTCGATGCGTCCCGCGAGAGGATCGAGCGCGCCCCGGATGAGGGCCCAGTAGCGCCGCTCGACCAGATGGTCCTGGATGCTTCGTGAGAGCCGCTCGCGCATCCGTGCGTCGCGCGCCACCACCATGAGCCCCGACGTATCGCGGTCGAGGCGGTGGACGATGCCGGGGCGCACCGTGGCCTCCGGGTCCGGCTGCAGTTCATTCCAGAGCGCGTGGACCAGCGTGTTGTGCCAGTTGGCGGGGGCGGGATGCACGACGACCCCGGCCGGCTTGGCGACGATAAGCAGGAAGGGGTCTTGGAACCGGATCGGAATCGGAATCGGCGGGGGCTCGTAGCTCAGCACCAGCGCGTCCGGGTCCTCATCCGGCTCTCCATCCACCCACACTTCAGCCCCGGTCCGGACGATGGTGGCAGGCGCGGTGACGACACGCCCGTCCACCCGCACCATCCCCCCGCGGACCGCCCCCTGCCAGCGCGAGCGGGACCATTCCGGCCAGCGTGTCGTAAGCCAGCGGTCGAGACGGGTCCCGTCATCGCCCGCCTCGACCGCCGCCTGCAGCGGCTTTTTCGCCCTACCCGACGTCATGGTCCCGATGCCACGCCTCCCACAACAGGATGGCCATCCCGACCACGATGGCCGAGTCGGCCAGATTGAAGACGGCAAAGCCCTGCACATGTATATAGTCGACCACCCGGCCGCTCACGAGGCGGTCCCATAGGTTTCCGGCCGCCCCACCCATCACCAGACCGGTTGCGGCGCCCGTCCAGGATGGAAGCCGGGCCCGCCGCGCCACGATCGCGAGCCCGCCCGCCAGAACCAGCACCGCTACCCCCACAAACAGCCACTCGGCCCCCGGAAACAGGCTGAAGGCGGCGCCCCGGTTCTCATAGAGCGTAAGCGAAAGGACCCGACCGACAATTTCTTTGGAGGCGCCCACCACCAGATGGGCGGTCACCCACGCCTGCACCAGGCGGTCGGCGGCAAACACGGCCACGGCCGTGCCCAGCACCGCCGCGCGCGGCCACGACCGCCGCCCCGGCTGCGCCACGGTCACGTCTCTATCCTGGTGAGGGCGTCGCGGCAGCGTTCACAGAGGCCCGCCGCGTCCACCTCCGCCTCAGGGCGCGAACGCCAGCAGCGGTCGCAGCGGCTCGTTCCTTCCGCCCGAAAAGCCTCCACCTGCAGTGTCGGCGCGTCGTCGAGATCCACTCCCGCCACCATGAACCACTCGGGCAGCCGGTCGGCCATGCGCTGGAGAAGGGAAAGCGTATCGGGCGGCGCTCCGATCCGAAGCCGGGCCTCGAGGGAGTTTCCGATCACACGCTCCCGGCGGAGCGCCTCCAGCGCCTGCAGCACCGGTTCGCGCACCGCCAGCACCCCTCCCACGTCCGCCGCCCGGGCGCGGGCGTCTGGCGGCAGATCGGGTGCCGCGGGCCAGCGGGCGGACGTCACCCGTCCCTTGCGGCCCGGCAACGCCTCCCACATCTCGTCGGCCGTGAACGGCAGGATGGGAGCCGCCACACGGCTCAGGGCGCCCGCCAGGCGGAAGAGCGTGGCCTGGGTGCCCCGGCGGACGGGATCGTCCGGCGCCAGGGTGTACAGGCGGTCTTTGACCACGTCGAGATAGAAGCTTGACAGGCCGCCTGTCACGAAGGTCTGCAGGGCCTGCACCACACCGTGGTACTCGTAGCTCTCATAGCGGGCCCGAAGCTCCTCCAAGAGGTCCGCGAGGCTCACCGCCGCCCACAGGTCGAGCGGGTCCTCCGACACCGCCGGCTCACCCTCGGGGGCCGGATAATCGTACAGATTGCCGAGACAGAATCGGTAGGTGTTGCGCAGTTTCCGATAGATCTCCGCCACCTGATCCATGTGCTCGGTCGAGATGCGCACGTCTGACCGATAGTCGCTGGCGGCGACCCATAGCCGGAGCACATCGGCGCCATACTTGTCGATGAGCGCGAAGGGGTCGACGGCATTTCCGAGCGACTTGTGCATCGGCCGTCCCTGGCCGTCCAGCACCCAGCCGTTGGTCACCACCGTCTCGTAGGGCGCCCGTCCGCGCGTGGCGCATCCGAGCGTCAACAGGGAGTTGAACCAGCCCCGGTACTGGTCACCTCCCTCCAGTACCACGTCGGCCGGCCACTTGAGCCCCTCGCGGTCTCTTAGGACGGCGGCCTGGGTCGAGCCGGCGTCGAGCCAGACGTCAAACACGTTCCACTGCCGCTCGAAGTCTTCGTGTCCGCATGCTGGGCAGCGCGGACCATCCGGGCCCAGCAGGTCGTCGAGAGAGGCCGTCCACCAGATGGTCGAGCCCTCCCGCTCCACCTGATCCGCGAACGAGCGCACGAACCCGGCATCCAGGACGTCCGCCCCGCAGGTCATGCACACCAGCGCTGGAATCGGAAGTCCCCAGCTCCGCTGACGGGAGATGCACCAGTCCTCGCGGTCGACAATCATGTTGCGCATCCGGTCCTGGCCCCACGCGGGCACCCAGGTGACCGCCTCGACCGCGGCCAGCATGTCTTTCTTTAGCGGCTCGATGCGGATGAACCATTGCCGCGTCGCCCGGAAGATGACCGGATTCTTCGATCGCCAGCAATGGGCGTAGGAGTGTTCGAGGGTGGCGGCCGCCAGGAGATGTCCCGACGTCCTGAGGAGCTCCAGCAGCGGCGCATTGGCCTCTTCATAGAAGAGGCCGCCCACAACCGGCGTGTCGGGCGCGAACCGTCCCCGCTCATCAAGCGGCTGGATGATGGGCAGGTCAAACTGGCGCCCCACCAGAAAGTCCTCCTGGCCGTGGCCGGGTGCCGTATGCACGAGACCGGTGCCCTGCTCGGCCGTGACGTGCTCCCCCGCCACCAGCGGCGACTCCCGGTCCAGATAGGGATGGCGCGCGACGACTCCGGCCAGACGCTCGCCGGCAAAAGGCTCCGAGATCGGTGTGAGGGTGGCGCCGAGCGCGGCGCTCACGGCCTGGACCAGATCCTCTCCCACCAGGAGCCGCCCGAGCTTGCCCCCGTCCACCACCACATATCGGAGGTCGGGATGGTAGGCGATGGCCACGTTGGCCGGAATGGTCCAGGGGGTGGTGGTCCAGATGAGGGCCCGCGTGTCCGGCGGCAGGAGCCCGGACCCATCGCGCACGATGTCAAAGGCCACCCAGATGGATGGCGAGCTCACGGTCTGATACTCCAGTTCCGCCTCGGCCAGGGCCGTCTCGCACACCGGACACCAGTGAACCGATTTCAGGTCCTTGTAGACGAGATCCCGGTCCACAATGTCCGCAAACAGGCGAAGCTCGGCCGCTTCGAAGACGGGGTCCATCGTGACGTACGGATGTGCCCAGTCGCCCATCACCCCGAGTCGTTGAAATTGGGCGGTCATGGTCGTCATGAACCGATGAGCCGTCTCGGCCGACACGCGCCGGAGCTCGACCGGGTCGATCTGATGCTGGGAGACACCGAGATCGCGCAGCGCCTGCATCTCGATGGGTAGGCCGTGGGTGTCGTAGCCCGGTACATAGCGCACCGAGTCCCCGGACAGAAGCCGGTACCGGTTCACGATGTCCTTCAGCACCTTGTTGAGGGCGGTCCCCATGTGAATCTCGCCGTTCGCATAAGGCGGCCCATCGTGGAGCACGAACACGGGCCGGTCGCGCCGTTCGCTCAAGAGGCTGCCGTAGAGGTTCTCCGCCTCCCACGCCTGAAGCCGCTTCGGCTCCTCGACGGGCAGTCCGGCCCGCATGGCGAAGCTGGTGCGCGGCAGGTTCAACGTGGAACGGTAGTCTGCCAAAGGTCGCCTCCCACAAAAAAACGCCCCCTGTAGGGGCGAACAAGTTCGCGGTACCACCCTGACCGTTGCGCCGTAAACGCAACCTCGATGACCGATAACGGGGTCAGCGGCCTCCGCTACTTTCTGCGTTCACGGAGGCGCTCCCGGGCGATCTCCCCCCGCATCTCCGACCGGCTCGCACCTGCCGCCGGCTCTCTTGCGGACCTGTCGGGGTTCGGTCCCGATCATCACGTTTTCGTCACGATATCAGTCGGACCCGGGAAAATCAACCGAGACTGGAATTGGCTGTCGCCTGGACGGTCTCGATCCCCTCGTCCAGCAACTCCATCTGGCTTTGGAGCAGCGACTTCAGGCGCGCCCGAAACACATCCCACTCCCGCCGCGCGCTCTGTGCCTGCTCCTCCAGATCATGGGCCCGCGCTTCGCCGGCCGCCACAATCTGTCCCGCCCGCTGTTCCGCTTCGCGGATGATGAGCTCGGCCTCCTTGCGGGCCGCCATCTTCACGTCTTCCGCCGTGGTTTGTGCGACTACCAGGGCACTCTTCAGGGTCTCTTCCAGCTTTTTGTACTGCTCTATCCGGTCGGCCACGCCCGAGAGCTGCTCTTTTAACTGCGCATTCTCGTTGAGCATGGCCTCGTAGTCCCGGACCACCTCGTCCAGAAACTCGTTAACCTCGTCTTCCTGGTACCCGCGGAACCCGTGCTTGAACTCTTTGTTGTAAATGTCCAACGGAGTCAGGGGCATCGGGTGATCCTCCTCTTGCAATCTCTTGCAATCTCTTGCACTGTCTGCGCTCCGACTCGCCCACCCGCTAAACCACCCGGGACAGCGCCAGAAGTCCCTGTACGACGACCAGTCCCGCCAGGTAGACTCCCAACAGTGCCACGAGCGGCGAGAGATCCATTCCCCCGAAAACGGGCATCTTGCTCCGGATAGGCGCCAGCACCGGCTCCGTCATCCGGCCCACAAAGCGCGCCGTGACCTCCCACCAGCCGGCCCTCGTCGGGGGAAAGAACGAGGCGACCACCGCGGCCAGCAAGAGGATATAGAAGACCCGTAGCACATACTGAACCGAGGTGGCCAGGTTGACCACAATCAGGCTCACTTGGTGAAGTTCTGCACCCAGTCGGCGTCGTCAGGCTCCTCGCCGGACACTTCCACGTTGCTGGGGGTGGCCAGAAAGATTCCGTCGCCCACCTTGCGCAGTGAACCGTCCAGTGCGTAAACGACTCCCGACAGGAAGTTCAACAACCGCTGACCGGAGCGCTCGTCGGCCGCGTCGAGGTTGACAATGACCGGCCGCCGACTCTTCACCTGGTCGGCGATGCTCTGACCGTCCTCCAAGGTGCGCGGGTGCATCACGACGACCCGCACGCCGCCCTTAGGGTTTGACGGGAAGTTCACAATGCTTGGCCTCTTCTTCCGAGGAGGTTCGGGCTCCCATTCCGGTTCCGGTTCGTCAAATTCGTTCTCATCGACTTCCTCGACTCCGACGAAGTTGAGGATCTTGTTAACCAGATTGCCCTTCATCCTGTCCCTCCTACCCCGGATACCCCGGCCGCTCGCCTACCAGCACGCTGCCTAACCTGATTAAGGTGCTCCCGTGGCCAATAGCCTCTTCGAAGTCATTCGAGCTGCCCATGGACAGGTCGTTGAGGGGAGCCCAGGGGCGCTCCACGCTCCTCTCCTTACGCCACACGGCCGCCGTTTCCTCCATGAACGCCCGGGTATCCGAAACGTACGGGACGACTGCCATCAAACCGATGACTCTCACGGCGGAGAACGCACCCAAACTGTCAAGAAAGGCCGGAACCGCCTCCGGCCAGATCCCAAATTTCTGTGGTTCCCGGCCGGCATTGACCTCAACCATCACCGAAACCGTTCGTCCTGGGGAACGGGCCTCGATTGTCTCGGCGAGTCGAATGCTGTCCAGACTTTGGATCACCTGGAAGATTTCCAGGGCTGATTTTACCTTGTTCGTCTGGAGATGTCCAATTAGATGGAGGTTTAAGGTCTCCCGCCCCAGGCCGTGAAATTTGGGCTGAGCTTCCTGGACCCGGTTTTCCCCGAACAGGGTCAATCCCATCGCCATGAGTTCTTCCAGTCTGTCCCGACCATGGCCCTTGGTCACCGCCATGATGCGGATCGAGTCGGGACTCCTGCCGACAGCGCTGAGCGCCCTCTTCACCCGCTCCTGTACGGCGGCGTACCTCGCCTCCAGCGCACCTACCGGTCGTTCAGACAAAAGAAGCCTCCCATCCGTCCCGTTGGACCCTCGCGGCGGTGGGAAAAGAAGAGCGAGAGCTCACAGCCTGTACACAGTCCGGACAGGGTGACATGGTCCGGCGATACCCCCGCCCCCACCAGCAAGCTTTGATTGAGACCCCATAGGTCGAGCGAGAAGTGGTCCTCGTCCACGACCCGGAGAAATTGCTGGCCCTCGGGCAGGGTCCGGATGGGCCCGGCCACGTCCTCCCGCACTTCGTAGCAGCATGGCCCGATGGAGGGACCGATGGCGGCCTGCACACGCTTCGCGTCGGCCCCGCGCGCGACCAGGGTGCGGACGCCGGCCGCCGCGATATTGGCCACCGTCCCCCTCCAGCCAGCGTGGAGGATGCCGCCCCAGCGGATGTCGTCCGCCCACACGAAGATCGGCACGCAATCGGCAAACGTCTGCGCCAGCACCACACCGGGGTCATCGGTCAGAAGACCGTCGCCGGGCTCCACGTCTTCAGTCGCGCGGCTGACCGCCCGCACACGCCCGCCATGCTGGGGACGGGCCCACAGGGCGCGTCGGCTCCCGGCCGGCAGAAGGGCGCGGCGGCGATTCTCCGTCACCGCCGCCGGCGCGTCCTTCACCCACGGCGACAAGTTGAGGGTGGCAAAGGGCGGCTCACTCACGCCGCCGCGGCGTCCCGACATCCAGGCCGTGACACCCTCAAACCCTTCGAGGGCAAGGTGTTCCACCGGCATCGTCTTCCACAAGAAACTGGCCATAGTCCTTCCTTCGCCGACGTCCGCGGCATCCCTGCACACCATAAGCGGCGTCGGCCGTCATCCGCTGACCTGAAGCACGCCCGGCCTTGTCGATGCCAGGGCTTCTCATCCCACGCGAGACAGGTTCGCGGTCTTGGTGTGCTGCAAGACCATGAAACCGCTGCAGCGACCGCCCCGCCCGGCGTCGCTCGTCCGCGAAACGTGGCGCCACCGTCACCCTGGCGCGGCCTGACGAGCGAGGGCAGACTGACCGTGTTCACGCCTCTCGCTGACGGATGACCCCATATCCTCCACGACGTCAGCATGCGCGCCCGCCGGTCGAGATGGCATGAGTGCTGCCGGTGGCTTTCCAGCGCGGGCGGTGACGCCGTCGCACCGGGAGTCCCGTACGACACCGCACGGACCCCGGCCTCCCAATGGACAGCCAGGAGTGGGCGCTTTTTTCATCACCCCATCGCGGAGGGGGTCCTCCAGCGGAACCGGCACAACATCAGGGCCGCCCCCCCTTGGGGGGCGGCCCTCGTCGCCCCGAGTCTACGGGCGCCGGCGAAGGAAGGCGGGGATGTCGAGCTCGTCGCTGGTAAAGGAGCGCACTTCCGCGTCCTCGCCACTTCCCGGCGAGGCCTGGGTCTCGGCCGGCATCCGGTTGCGGTCGCCCGAGAACCCGGTGGCGATGACGGTCACCCGCACTTCGTCGCGGAGATTGTCATCGACCACGGCTCCGAAAATGATGTTGGCCTCCGGGTCCGCCGCCTGGATCACGATCTCGGCCGCCTCGTTCACCTCGTACAGCGCGAGGTCGCTTCCACCGGTGATGTTGAGCAGGACCCCCCGGGCGCCATCGATGGCCGTCTCCAGCAGGGGGCTTGAAATAGCGGCCTTCGCGGCGACCTGCGCGCGATTCTCGCCCTGCGCCACCCCCACGCCCATGAGCGCTGAGCCCATCTCGGACATGATGGTCTTGACGTCCGCGAAGTCGAGATTGATGAGACCGGGGACGGCAATGAGGTCGGAGATGCCCTGGACGCCCTGACGCAGCACGTCGTCGGCAATTCGAAACGCGTCCATAATCGTGGTGCGCCGTTCCACCACCTGCAGCAGACGGTCATTGGGAATGGTGATGAGCGTATCCACCTTGCTCTTCAGGTTGGCCGTTCCGTGTTCGGCGTAGCTCGCCCGCCGCCGTCCCTCAAACGTAAACGGCTTGGTGACCACTCCGACTGAAAGGGCCCCCACTTCCCTCGCCACCTCCGCCACCACCGGCGCCGCACCCGTTCCGGTTCCGCCCCCCATGCCTGAGGTCACGAACACCATGTCGGCCCCCCGGAGGGCGTCGGCCAACTGGTCGCGGCTCTCTTCGGCAGCCTTGGCCCCCACGTCCGGGTTGGCACCCGCGCCCAGTCCTTTGGTCAGCTTGGCGCCGATCTGGAGCCGCACCGTGGCTTGGGACAGGGCCAGGGCCTGGACGTCGGTATTGATGGCAATGAACTCCACGCCTTTCAAACCCGCCTGGATCATGCGGTTTACGGCATTGGATCCGCCACCTCCCACGCCGACCACCTTAATCACGGCGAAGTTTTCCGTGGATTGATCAAAGTCCAGCATTCCGTCTCCTCCCTTGATACGGTCCTTCGACCGTCCCCATCCCGAACGAATCCGCTTGCATGATTCGACTAATCAAAATTTCAACTCCAGGTGCGGAGCCACCCCTGCAGGAGCCGCGTCCAGCCAGTCTCCCGACGGAAGCCCAGGCCATCTTGGAGCGCCACCCGGGACAATCCCACCACGTTGGCATGGCCCGGACTCTTCACAAGATCAGAAAGGCCGCCCAGACCCTGCGGCGCGCCGAGCCGCACCGGCCAGCCCCAGACCCGCTCCAATCGCTCCTGCATTCCTTTCAAGAGTCCGCCCCCGCCAACCAGCACCACGCCCCCGGGCGGCCCCTTGGTCCAACTGATGGTTTTCAATGCATCCTGCACCATGGTCAGCCATTCGTCCACACGAGCCTCCACAATAGCAGAGACTTCGTCCAGCCCGACCAGCTTCACCGTCTGACCGTTCACACTCTTCAGTTCGACCATGCCCTCGGCTTGTCCTATCGCCGAGGCCCTTTCGATCTTAAGCCGTTCCGCCTGGGCGGCGACGACGCCCAGTCCTGTGGCCAGATCGGAGGTGATGAGGTCCCCCCCGACCGGCACCACGGACAGGAGACGCGGGAGGCCGCCCCGCCAGACCGCCACCTGGGTCGTGCCACCGCCTACGTCGAGGAGCACCACACCCAGCTGGCGCTCGTCCTCACTGAGGGCGCCCCAGGCCGCGGCCAGCCCGGCGGGAATCCAGTAGGGGTGGGAGAGCCCCGCCATCTGCAGGGTCCGGCGCAGGTTCCGGAGCTGTTGGGATTGGGCGCTTACCACCAGGCATTCCATCGTCAGCTGCTGCACGGAGAGCCCGACCGGACTGCCCGCCGAAGACATCCCGTCCAGCTCGAAGCTGCCGCGCATGACCCGGATGCTTTCCCACCCTGTCTCCCCGTTCTGCCGCTCCGCGCGATGCGAAAGCGCCTCCAGGTCCTGCTCCGTCACCGAGCGCCCGTGCACGTCCGCGGTGACCCGCTCCACCCGCGCGCGCACGTGGTCGCCGTTGACCGAGGCCGCGACTTCCACCGGCTCGAAGCCGGCCATGCTGGTGGCGCGGTTGACCGCGTCGCGCACCGATTGCGAGGCGCGCTCTGGCTCGACCACGAGCCCGCGCTTAACGCCCGCGATCGGCGTCACGGCGATGCCCAGCACCGCAATGTCCCGGTCGGATCGCACTTCCGCCACCAGGGCGGCCGCTTTGGTGGTCCCGACGTCCACCGCTAACACACGTTGCCGGCGCGGCATTCGGTCGGACTCCTCCCCACAGCTTTGTGGCCTGTCTTCTCGCCACCCCATAAAATGTCCTGCCGCCTTGCACCGTCAGGGCATCAGGGCACGGTCCCTGCGGTCTCACGGCGGCGGCGTATGCGATCTTGCAGGAGGTGGCGGATCTGACCTAGATTCTGGAACAGGCGGTAACCTAACGCAAACAGAGCCGCGTAATAGAGCTGGACACCGAGCTTGTCCCCGAGATACGTAAGCCCGCCCGCCAGGATCGCGTTCGACACGAGGCCGGAAGCGAAGGTCACCGCGTCGAACTTGCCCTCGAGACTGGCTCGCAGACCCCCAAACAGGGAGTCGAAGGCGGCCAGGAGGGCGATCGACAGGTAGCTGGCGAGGGCGAGCGGCAGGACCACGGGAAAGGCTAGACCCACCAGGAGTCCGAGAATCAGGCCCACCAACACGACCCACATGACGAATCCCTCCGGGCAAATGTTCGTTTAGGACGCGGAACGGCTTGACTTCATGAAGCTTGCGGGGCGGCCGTCGCGTACCGGAAGGCAGTCGACCCGCCGAAGGCCGGCACCGAGACGTTGTTGCTGCTCTGGTAATGAATCTGGACCAGATACGACCAGCCCTGGACTTCCGGATCCTGCTGCAGCGCGCGGAGCATGGCAGCCGGGCTCCCCACCGCCGCGATGATAAAGGGGGAGCCTTCGGTCACTCCGTTGACGCGAATGGTGGGACCCGAACAGAACACGGCGGTCGTCCCTATGAAGCGCTGGCCGCTGATGGCAATGGCCGTCGCCCCGTGGGCCATCAGCAGACCGACGATGTGCAGAACGTACACGTCGTGCACAAGCTGCATCTGGGCCGGCTCGCCCGGAAAACTGGGGCGCGCATTGTCGGCCAGGCGCACGGTCACCCCCGGTCCTTCCACCGCGGTGAGACCGGCCAGGTTCAAAGCCTGGCTTAAGCCTCCAAGGTGATATTGGTTCGGATGTACGGTCGCGATCTGGGCCTGCAGGGCGCGAAGCCGGGTTTCCAGCGCCGTGGTCTGCTGGGCGTTCCGCTCCACCAGATACGAGAGAGCCTGGCCCTCGCGAACCTTCTGGGTCTCGGCCAGGAGGGTCTCCACCCGAATCTGCTGCACGAAGCCAAACATGAGGAGACCGGCCACCACGGCCACCACTGCCCCCATCCAGGCACGGCTCCGTGGCGGCCATGCTGCGGGGTGCCTCACGCCGCGTCCCACCATTCCCACGGACTCCACTGTGTCCACCGGCCGCCGCATCCCGGGAAACCCGGGATCATGGCGGTGATGAAAGTTCTGGCCAGTATAGTATCCGTGTTGGCCTCCCCCCGTCTACCGGCAGGACTGCTGGCGAGTCGGCCGGCCACGCCGCTTGCGGTTCCTATGCCACCGGGTCCTCGACCGACGGCACCGCCGCCGCTCCCAGGGCGCCGAGGCGTTCGCTGAGACATTCGTAGCCCCGCTCGATGACCTCGAGTCCGTCGACCCGGGTTTCCCCTTCCGCCACCAGACCGGCCAGCACGAGAGCCGCCCCCGCGCGCAGATCGGTGGCCGTCACGCTGGAGCCGACCAGCTGGACGGGGCCATGAATCACCGCCATGTGCCCGTCGGTGAGGATGCGGGCACCCATGCGGCGAAGATCTCCGAGATAGCGGAGCCGGTTTTCGAATACGGTCTCCACCAGGGTGCTGGAGCCTTCGGCTTGCGTCATCAGCACCGCCATCTGGGGCTGCAGATCCGTAGGGAATCCCGGATGCGGCCCGGTCCGGATGCTGCACGGTCGTTTCAGCCCGCCAGCCTGGGTCTGAATCCGGATGCGATCGCTGCCGGGGACAAAATCCACGCCAATGCCCATGTCGTCAAACTTCCGCCAAAGCGGCGTGAGATGTTCCGGCAGGACGCCTGTCAATTCGACATCCCCGCCGGTCAGGGCGGCGGCAATGGCGAACGTGCCCGCCTCGATGCGGTCGGGAATAATCTGGTGGTTGCTGGGCGTGAGCGGCCTTGCGCCCTTGACGCGGATGGTGTCGGTACCGGCGCCGGCAATGTCCGCCCCCATCTGGAACAGGAACTGGGCGAGGTCCACGACTTCCGGCTCGCGGGAGGCGTTTTCGATCACCGTCTCGCCGGCGGCCGCGACGGCGGCCATCATGATGTTTTCGGTGGCTCCGACGGAAGGGAAGTCGAGGTAGACATGACTCCCGTGCAGGGAGCCCCGCACGGCCGCCACAATGCGGCCCGAGGGCGCGTCATCGAACCCGGCGCCCAACGCGTGCAGGCCCTTTAAGTGCAGGTCGATAGGACGCTCGCCAATGTCGCATCCGCCCGGCCGCGAGACGACCGCCCGGCCCGTTCGGGCCAGGAGCGGTCCGGTCAGAAACAGCGAGGCCCGCATCTGGCTCATAAGCTCATCCGGCACCTCGCTGGAGATGGGACCAGACGCGTCGACTAAAAGCGTCGAGCGGCCCAGGACCTGGGTCCGGACACCCATCACGTTTAAGATCTGGATCATGAGGCGCACGTCACGAAGACCCAGCGGCACATTGTCAAGGGTGACGGGACCTTCCGCCAATATGCAGGCCGCCAGCAGGGGAAGCGCCGCATTCTTGGCCCCGCCTACGCGGACGGTGCCGACGAGCCGGCGTCCTCCCTCAACCACAAGTTGTCCCACGTGCTACCTTCCTCCTCATTCCGGTTCCCGTTCCGAGTCCCATCCTCGTCGTGCGGTCCCACCCAGCGAACCTCCGGCACGAGCCGGATGTGAAACTGATCGAAGACGACCTGACGCACTCGACGCATTAACGCCACCACATCCGCCGCCGTTGCGTCGCCGTCATTAATTATGAAGTTCGCGTGAAGGTCGGAAATATGGGCGCCGCCCTCCCGCCATCCCTTGACGCCTGCGGCCTCGAGCAAATGCCCGGCATGATGGCCGTTCGGATTCTTGAACATGGATCCCGCGTTCTTCTCGCCGACCGGCTGGGTCTTCTTGCGCCGTGCCATATACTCCTGCATCCGCGATCGGATGGCGTCGGGAGAACCGGGCGCAAGGCGGAGCCGTGCCTCCAGCACTACCCACGGTTCTTCCTGCACCCGGCTCTTGCGGTATCGATACTGGAGCGATTCGACCGGCATCCTCACCACCCCTCGCCCGGGCACGAACACCAAGAGTTCTTCGACCACCTCCGAAAAACTGGACCCATGGGCGCCCGCGTTCATGGTGGCCGCGCCTCCGACGGTCCCGGGGATGCTGATGGCAAACTCAAGGCCGGCAAGGCCGCTTTGCTGGGCCAGATTGGCCGCCTTCGCGAGAGGCACGCCGGCCCCCACCTGAAGCGCGTGCCCATCCGTCTCAGAGACCGCCGCCTGTCTTAGCCCGCGGCCGGTCGCCATCACGATGCCGTCAAAGCCCCGGTCTGAAACCAGAAGATTCGAGCCGAGTCCGAGCGCGAACAGCGGCACCCCCGCCTGGACGATGACCGGCAAGCCCGTAAGGACCGCGGCCAAAGACGGCGGCTCCCAGAAAAGCGCGGCCGGACCCCCGATCTTGAACGAGGTGTGCCGGGCGAGCAAGTGGCCCTCCTTCACATCGAGCCCCAGCCGGCGAAGCTCGTCGCGCAGCGGGCCCAGACCGTGCACGCTTTGGTCGTCGCTCACCTCAAACTCCTTTTCAGCTCCCTGGTGCCGGCTCACGATCCCGTGTCCCCGGACTCCGGCCGTCGACCCCTCGCTAGGGACCGGACTCTTCTGGACCGGGCCCGGCTCGCCCGGCGGCCGCGAGCACCGCCTCCACGATCCGGTCAAGAGCGTCGGGCCTGAACTGGCCGCGGGCCGCTCGGCACAGGGCCTCCCGCCGTCCCCGGTCCGAAAGCAGCGCCTGCAGGACGTCCGGTCCGTCGCGCTCCAGATCCGCCTCGGCCACCATCACCGCCGCGCCGGCGTCGGCCAGATGCGCCGCGTTCTTGGTCTGGTGATCCTCAGATACAAACGGCGACGGCACCAAAAGGGCCGCAAGCCCGCAGGCCAGCACCTCGTTGCATGTGTTGGCGCCCGCCCGTCCCACCACCACGTCCGCCGCCTTCAAGGCCCAATCCATGTCATAAAGATACGGCAGCACCTGCAGACGGCTTCCCGACCCCGCGGCCTCCGGAAGGCGGGCCGCCACCGCATCGTAGCGCCGTGGTCCCGTCGCCCAGCGTACGTGCACATGCGGCTGGCCGGCGAGGGCCGGCCACATGCGCAACAGGAAATTGTTGATGGCCGGGGCGCCCTGGCTCCCGCCGCTTGCCACCAGCAGCACGTCGTCCGCACCGACGCCGAGACGCTCCCGGGCCGCGTCGCGTGAAATGGCCAGGAGGCTCGGGCGCACCGGGTTCCCACTCACAATCGCCCGGCTCCCGTCAGGAAGATACCGCACCGCCTCCGCGAACGGCACGCAGATGGCGTGCGCGCGACGCGCCAGCATCCGATTCGTGAAGCCGGGCCACACATTCTGCTCCTGCAGGACCAGGGGAATGCCGCGTCCCACCGCGGCCAGACCCACCGGGCCCGACACATAGCCCCCCGTTCCCACCACCACCCGGGGACGGAACTGCCCGAGCAGCCTCCAGGCGTCGACCAGTCCACGGGCCGTCTCGGCGACAGCCCGGAGTTTGCCGCCGAAACCACGCCGCAGGAGGGCACCCGCATGAACCGTGCGAAAGGCCACGCCCGCCCGTGGCACCAGATCTCGCTCGAGTCCATGCTCGGTGCCGACATACAGCACGTCCACGTTGTGTCCGAGCCGGGTCTGCAGGCCCTCATAGATGGCGAGGGCGGGAGTGATGTGCCCGCCCGAGCCCCCTCCGGCCAATACCACGCGAAGCGATCCCCCCTGCGGCGTCATCGGGCGTGCCGGCTTATGTTGAGAAGAATGCCCACGCCGGCCAGGCTCAGCACCAGGGACGATCCTCCATAGCTGATGAAAGGAAGGGTGATGCCCGTGACCGGGAGGGTGGCCGTCACCACCCCGATGTTGATGGCCGCCTGAATGGTAATCATGGAGGTGAGACCGAGCGCCAATAACGCCGAGAAGGTGTCGGGCGCACGCATGGCGGCCCTGAATCCCCGCCAGGCCACGATGGCGAAGAGCACCATGACCAGCAGGGCGCCGACAAGCCCCAGCTCCTCCCCCAGGATCGCGAAGATAAAGTCGGTGTAATCCTCGGGCAGGTACCCGAAAGCCTGCACCGCGTGTCCGAGCCCCACACCGAAAAGTCCGCCGGATCCGAGCGCCAGCAGGGCCTGAATGGTGTGGAACCCGGAACTCAACGGATGCTTCCAGGGATCCAGAAACGCAAGCATGCGCTGGCGCCGGTAGGCCTTTCCAAACAACGCCCAGGCCATGGCGGGCAGAGAGACGAGACCGAGGGCCAGGAAGTGCCGCTTCTTGATGCCGGCCGCAAACAGCATCACCACGAAAGTGCCTCCGACCACGACGGTGGTGCCGAGGTCGGGTTCGAGCAGTATCAGCAGCAGCACCACCAGCGCCATGCCGACCAGCGGCACGAGCCCGTGCCAGAAGTCCCCCAGGCTGTCCTGGTGGCGTGTGAACAGCCACGCAAACATAATGACCATCGAGAGCTTGGCCAGCTCCGACGGCTGCACCACCAATGGCCCAACCTTCACCCAGCGCCGGGCGCCGTTGATGTCCTGGCCAATATGAGGGACCAGGACGGCCAGCAGTCCCAGCACCGAAACGACATACAGAATGAAGGCCCAGCGGGGCCAGCGGGCGTAGTGGATGCGGCTCGTCACCGCCATCAAGCTGAGTCCGAGGATGCTCCACACCATCTGTCGTTCGAAGAAGTGGTACGGATTCTGAAAGAGCGCGAGGGCGTCGGCCGAGCTGGCCGAGAACACCATCAGGGTGCCGATGGCCAGAAGGGCCAGCACGGCCCCCAGCAGAATGTAGTCAATCTCGCCGCGCGCCGCTCGTGGTGCGGTGCTCATAGCACGGCCCAGGCCAGGAACACGAGCGCGGTGGCCCAAAATGTCAGCACAATCCGGTCCTCCGACCAGCCCAGCAGTTCGAAGTGGTGGTGCAGCGGTGACATTTTCAGGACCCGCCGCCGCCAGATCTTGAAGCTCGTGACCTGCACGATGACCGACAGCGCCTCCAGGACAAACAGGCCTCCCAGAATGGGCAGCACGAACACGGTCCGACTGGCGACGGCCAGACCGGCCAAGAGCGCGCCGAGTGCCATGGAGCCGGTGTCGCCCATGATGACCCGGGCAGGATGGAGATTATAGCGCAGGAAACCGAGAACCGCCCCCAAAAACGCGAGCGCGGTGATGGCAATCCCGAAGTCGACCCCGACCGCAAATCCGGCCAGGACGAAGAAGACGAGGGCGATGGCGGCCGCCCCGCCCGCCAGCCCATCAACTCCGTCGGTCAGGTTGACGGCGTTCGCCGAGCCGAGCACCGCCAACACCACGATTGGATAGTAGGCCAGGCCGGGGTGCACGACGCCTCCCCAGGGAGTGATCCAGCCCGCGTCCGCATTAAGAAACCGCGCCGCGAACCAGGCGAAGAGGACGCCCAGCAGAATTTGATACACAAGCTTCTCGCGCGCCCGCAGGCCCAGCGACTGGTGGCGCACCACCTTGCGATAGTCATCCAGAAACCCGATAACAGCATGGCCGCCCACCAGCAGCAAAAGTCCCCAGACCAGGGGATCCCGCGCATCCAGCAAGACGGCCGCGGCAAAGCCGGCCACGACGAAGATGAGCCCTCCCATGGTAGGTGTGCCCGCTTTGGCCCGGTGGCTCTCGGGCCCCACCTCGCGAATGGGCTGCCCGATGCGAAGACGGCGCAGAATCGGAATGCCCAGCCATCCGAGGGCGAGCGCCAGCGCCAAACCAACGAGCCCCCCGAAGGCGGCGTTCACGACGGACCTCCCCACTCCCGGAGCCGGGCCACCAGCGCGTCGAGCTCCACCGCGCGGCTGGCTTTCACGTACAGGTGATCGCCGGCCCGGAGCTCGGACCGGCACCAGCGTTCCGCCGCGGCCGCGTCCGCGACCCACTCCACATTCGCGCCGGCGAGCCGCGCCTCCTCGGCCAGCCACGCGGCGTACGATCCCACGGCCAGGATCCGGTCGGCGGCCACGGCCGCCTGCCGTCCCGCCTCCCGATGAGCTTCTTCCGTCACGGGGCCAAGCTCCATCATGTCGCCCAGAAGAGCCACGCGGCGCCCCGACTCTGCTGCCAGCACCAAAAGCCCGCCCTGCATGGAGGCGGGGCTCGCATTATAGGTGTCGTCGAGAATGGTGAGCGAGCCCACCGTGATACGGCGGAAGTGGCCCGTCCCTTCACGAACGGTGGCGAGGCCTCTTTGAACCTCGGTCCAGTCCAGCCCCAGCGTCCGGCCAACCAGCGCGGCCGCGGCAATATTGTGCGCCTGATACGCGCCATCCCAAGGAATTCTGAGCGTCTGCCGCCCACTGTCGTCGGCCAGATCCACCTCAACGAAACCGGCCCCCGAGCGCACGCCTCGAATGCACATGTCTGCGTCTTTCAGCCCGTACCAGCGGACGCGCCCCGGCGCCCGGTCCCGGAGGGTTCGCAGGCGATCGTCATCCCCGTTCAGGATGGCGGTGCCGTCCACGCTCAACCGCTCCAAAATCTCTGCCTTGGCCTCCAGGATGGCCTCCATCGTCCCCAGTTCACTCAAATGGGCCGGTCCGATGTTGGTGATGACGGCCACGTCTGGCGGGGCGATGGCCGTAAGCGCCCTGATCTCGCCGGGGCCCCGCATGGCCATTTCGGCTACAAACCAGTCGAGGCCCGGGTCGAGAGCGCTGAGCGCCAGGGGCAGGCCAATCTGGGTATTGAAATTGCGCGGTGTGGCCTCGCAGTGGTAGCGGCCCCGCAGCACCGCGGCGGTGAGCACCTTGACCGAGGTCTTGCCCACGCTGCCGGTGATGCCCACCACCCGCGCGCCCGCCGTTTGCAGGTGCATGCGTCCGACCTCGGCCATGGCCTCGAGCGGGTCCTCATGGACCCAGCAGGGAAGGCCCGCCTCCTCCGGGGGGTTCAGGAGAACGGCGGCGGCCCCCCGCTCCACGGCCGCGGACGCATGGCGCCGCCCGTGTTCGTACCGGCCCGGCAGTCCGCAAAACAGCATGCCGGGCGCCACCTCCCGGCTGTCGACCGTGAGCGGTCCCACCGGGGTCTTGGCGTCTACGCCGCACAGGACACCCCCCGCCCGCGCCTGGAGTTCTCCGAGGGTAAATGTCACGGGCACGAGAAACCTCGTTCCCGAAGGGCCGCGCGAGCCTCTTCCCGGTCGTCGAAGTACTCCGTGTGGTCCCGGTAAATCTGGTAGTTTTCATGGCCTTTCCCGGCAATAAGGACCAAGTCGTCCGGCCGGGCGGCCGAAAAGGCATGGCGGATGGCGAGCCGTCGGTCCATCTCGCGCACATACTGGCCGCCCACGGCCCGGACTCCTTCCTCCACCTGCCCGGCGATGTCGGCCGGATCCTCGCCTCGAGGGTTGTCGGTGGTCACCACAAATAGGTCCGTCAGCCGTCCGGCCACCTCCCCCATCTGCGGCCGCTTGCCCTGATCGCGATCTCCGCCGGCGCCAAACACCAGGATGACGCGTCCTCTCGCAAACTCCCGAATCGCCTTCAAAACGTTCTCCATCCCGTCGGGGGTATGGGCGTAGTCCACGACCACCCCAAACGGCTGTCCACAGTCAATCAGTTCGAACCGTCCGGCCACACCCGCCTGCTGGGCCAGCGCGGCCGCCATGGCCGGACCCGACAGGTTTTGCAGGTGACCGACGGCCAGGGCCGCCAGGGCGTTGGAGACGTTGTAGCGGCCGGAAAGCCTCAGGTGAACCGGCGTCTCGGACCCGTCCGGCAGGATGACCGTGAAATCGGCTCCGAACCGATCGATGCGCACATCCACCGCCCGCACGTCGGCCCGCTGGGCGATTCCGTAAGTCAGAATGGGCATGCGCGTATAGCCAACCAGGCGTCCGGCCCACGCATCGTCGGCATTTAAAATGGCGGCGCGCGGCCCTTTGGCGGGGCCCTCGCCCAGGCGCTCGAACAGCTGCGCCTTGGCAGAAAAATAGTCTTCGAAGTCCCGGTGGAAGTCCAGGTGGTCCTGGGTCAGGTTCGTGAACACGCCCACGTCGTAGTGGACCTGGTCCACCCGGTGGAGCGCCAGCGCGTGCGAGGAGACTTCCATGGCCACGGCGCGCATCCCGAAGTCCGCCATCTGCCGCAGGGTCGCCTGCAGATCAGGCGCCTCGGGGGTGGTGCGGTCCTCGTGCCATTCATTGCTGCCCATTACGGTGTGCACGGTCCCCATAAGTCCCGTCGGGAGGCTGGCCGCCTGCTCTAATATGGTGCGGATGAGATGAGTGGTGGTGGTCTTGCCGTTGGTGCCGGTCACCCCCACCATCCATAAGTTGCGGCTCGGGCATCCGAAAAAGTGCGCCGCCACGCGTGCGGTGCTGACGCGCGCGCTCGGGACCTGCAGGTACGGCATGCCGGCCGGCACCGCGTCTGCCCGCTCCACCAGGCAAGCCACCGCTCCCCTGCGCCGCGCGTCCTCGACGTAGCGGTGCCCGTCGGTGCGAAATCCGGGAATGGCACAGAACAGGTCACCGGCCCGCGTACGCCGGGAATCATAGGTAATGCCCAGCACCTCGGCGTCAACACCACCGTGGGCCTGGATCCCCACCCCGGCGGCCAATTCCGACAACTTCATGCGTCTCTCCCCCGGAAGCCTGATCCATGTTCGGCCGGTCTCAGAGCGCCATCGCCGCCATGGGGGCGCCGGTCCGCACCTCGCGATCGACCGGCCACTCCTGCCACTGTACACGGCCCCCGAGATCCCCTTCAACATGCACGTTGATCGCGATGTCAAAGGCCGCGCTCGCGCCTCCGCAAAGGGGGAGGCCGCCCGATAGCCGGAAGACCGGCACCGAAAGCCTCACCCGCCCCGGCACCGGCGCGATGGCACGGCCTCACCCGGCATACGAAGGCGTGTCCAGCCATTTATCCGCCAGGCGGCGCTGGCTCGTAAACGCCATCGGTGCCCGGCCTGGACCCATGAACATCGCGCGGCCGGCGTTCCCCTTCACTGGGTCGAGCGGATGCGAGCGTCGGCCCGTCCGGGAGCAGCGCCTGAACCGGCGGTCCCATACCACCCGAACGACCGGCCTCGCGCATGGTCGTTCCGATGGACGCCGGGGTGCCCTGTGCGCGCCGTGGCTCTCCCTTCTTCCGGTGCAACGCCGGCAGCGCGGGCCGCCGGGCGTGATTCCGCACCGCGACTGCCGCGACCGTCCGCTCACACACCGACCGGATGCTGTGGGGGAGCGTCACAACGATCCTGCCGCCAGTCACATGACAGCCCGGCGCGGAGATGACGTGCGGCAGCGGGCATCCCGCCATGGCAACCTCCCGGAGCGTGGAGCCGGTACGACCCGTAGCCCGCGACCCCACCGTCGGCCTCTAGGGATAAGACCGGGCAGACGCGGCCATCAACGACCGTGCCGGAAGATTGACTCACCCGGCACGAAGCGGTGCGGGTTGCGCCTCCCTTTGTTGCCGCTTCCACCAAACCGATCTCGTCCGCCTCCGAATTCCTACCACAGGACAAGGGGCCGGCTGGCCACGGAGGTGTGGCAGGCTCTGGGCCGCCCTCCTCGGGGGATGCGCCAGGACCGGCAAGGTCGACACCCGGTACAGGTGATGACCGTCCGCCGGAATGCAGCCGAGATGGTCATGGAGTTTCCCCGCCTTTGGCGCCGGCCGGTCCCCGCGCGGGTGCGAGGCCCGCGGGTGCGGGCGCGGTTCCTTCAACGACGACCGGCGCTCACGGCAAACAGGGAACCCCGCCAGGAAGCAACAGAACGAAAACGCGCGCTTCGCGGTGAGAAATGGGCGGCGGCCAGCATGGGCTCCGGTCACTCCAGCATCCGGCCATCGCCAGATCACCTGATCTGCAAGAGTTTATGAGACCGGTGTCTGGGCTGAGGGGCGGCAGATCAGGGTCTGCCCCCTGCTTCGAACCGCTTCAGGGCTTTCCACAGCCCCGCTACAGCAACGGTGACCCGGTCGGCCAGCGTGATCCGTGGGGCGGGTCGGGCCGCCGCCGGTTCACGCACTATCGTGGGCGCGACAGTGGTGTGAAGCCGGGTGGCGTCCGCGGCCAGGGCAGAGGGTGTGGTCGCGCTGGCCACCAGGCCCGCGAGATGCTGTTGCTGGCGCGTGGCCTGCTGCAGCTGCTGCTGCAGCGCATCGACCTTGAACCCTTCCGATGCCATCAGGCTCCCGGACAGCGCCCCGCCCATACCCAACAGCCACAGGAGCCCTACGGTCCACGCCATCTTGCGAATGAGGCGCGCGGAGCGGGCCCGGCGTCGTTCGGTCGGTCTCGTTTTCGGGTGCAGGCGTCGCTCTACATCACGGAGCAGTGCCGCCTGGGGTTCGCTGGGAACCGCGATCTCATTCGGAAGCGCCATCATATCCTCCTCATGCCCTTGCCCGGCAGCCGGACGGCGAGCGTCTCTGTCACGGTTCGACGATGGCCGCCGGCCTCAAGTCCTAAAGCGCAAATCCTGTCGTCAAAATGGGCAAACGTGTGCCCTGCCGGTCTTCTCAGTGCTGAAACACGCGAAGCTTGGCCGAACGGCTGCGCGCGTTGCGCCGTACTTCCGCCTCATCGGCCACGAG
The DNA here is from genome assembly GCA_021797815.1 of Bacillota bacterium. Classification (GTDB taxonomy): domain Bacteria; phylum Bacillota; class Sulfobacillia; order Sulfobacillales; family JAIMBI01; genus JAKATP01. Next base: position 2,063 of record JAJZYZ010000008.1, on the reverse strand, counting down.
AGGCTTTTTCGTCAAGATGCTGCCGCTGTTCGAGTCCTGCCACAGGCGGAAACGCTGCTTGACGGCCCGGTCTTCAAGCGAGTGGTAGCTCAGTACGGCAATGCGGCCCCCCGGTGCGGAGATGGTCAGAGCCTGTTCAAGCCCCTGGTCGAGGCTCTCCGGCTCCTCGTTGACCCACATCCGCAGCGCCTGAAAGGTGCGGCGGGCCGGATGCCCCCCTGTCCGGCGCGAGGCCGCGGGAATGGCGGCCTTGATGACGTCCACCAGTTGTCCGGTGGTTCGGATGGGCTCACGACGCCTCATGGTCACAATGAAGTCCGCAATGCGGGATGCCCAGCGCTCCTCGCCATAGTCGCGAATGATGTGCGTGAGTTCCGCCTTGTCGGCCATGTTGACCACGCGGAACGCCGTGCGCTCCCCTTCCGGATTCATCCGCATGTCCAAGAGCGCGTCGTGCTGGTAGCTGAAGCCTCGTTCCGGGTCCTCCAGCTGGGGTGACGAGACGCCCAGGTCGAAGAGAACCCCCTGAACCGGCGTCAGTGCCGAGGGCACCAGGTGGTCAAGCTGAGCAAAGTTGCCGTGCACGTAGAACACCCGGTCCCCGTAGGAGGAAAGTCGCTCACGTGCCCGCTCCAGCGCGTCCGGATCCCGGTCTACGCCCACGACCCGATTGTCCTCATGTATAAGAAGCAGCCGCTCGCTATGGCCGCCGTTTCCGAGCGTAGCGTCAACGTACACACCGGGTCTGGTAAAGAGCCACTGTGTGGCGGTGTCCGCCATGACCGGCTGGTGATTGAGATGCACCTGTCCGGTCATAGGCCCAGATCCACCAATTTCTCAGCGGTCGTCTCAAACGTTTCCTGCGCCCCCGCCTGATATGCACGCCACCGGTCTTCGGCCCACACCTCAACGCGGGTATTCAGTCCCACCAGCACCGCATCGGTGACGATGCCGGCGGCCTGCCGCAGGCGTGGTGCCACGAGGATTCGGCCCTGCCGATCCAGCTCCACTTCGGTGGCGCCGGACATGAGCATGCGCACGAATGCGCGGGCGTCGCGGTTCGTCATGGGAAGTCCCTTCAGCCGTTCCGCCAGGCGATCCCACTCGGGCGTGGGGTAGCAGGAAAGACATCCGTCGAGCCCGACCGTGAGGACGAAGCGCAGCCCGAGCTCCTCGCGGAACTTAGCGGGAATGGTGAGACGGCCCTTGTCGTCGAGCGCATGGGCGAACTCGCCGATCAACACCGCATCACCCCCACTTCTCCCCACTTGCTCCCACTATTCTCCTCCATCATAGGAACTCCTGCCCGCGGCCGACAAGTATTAGGAGGCAAATATGGGAGAGGAGAAACCGGGGTCGGTAACCGTCCGATCGGTGTTCGGCCGGGCGGTGGACGGAGGGGGCAGGGTTATGCAAGGCTTGACCGGGGGCCATCATCTATGAGCAGGCAATCGGGGCACTTTTCGTCTGAGTCGGTGGCGGGCGTAAGCCCGTACGACCGATCCGCTCCCTCGTCCCACCGTGCCGCCGGCCCGGGTGAGGCAGCCCGTGTCCTGCTGGAGGCGCCCCGGATCGCGGTCATGACCCATGTGAGGACTGACGGCGACGGTGCCAGCGTCTGGGCTCTCGGCTCGGCCTTACAGAAACTGACCAAGTCGGTGCAGGTGTTTTCCGATCCTCCGCCGGAACTCGAATGGCTCAGGCCGGCATCTTCCGCTCTCCACGACGCCCCTCGTCTAGACCCGGACGCCGCCGTCGTGACCCTCGACTGCGCCAACTATGCGCGAAACGCCTGGCCGTCTCCGCAGCGGGAGGAGATCTTGGGACTCCTTGGTGAATTTGGCGGCGAGGCGAACGTGCCGCTCCACCGCTACGACGCTGTGCGACCGGTGACCCTGGTCATCGATCACCACGTCACGAACCGTGCCTACGGCCAGTGGAACTGGATCGAGTCGGACCGGGCCTCCGTGTCAGAAATGGTGCTGGAGATGATTCTGGTCCTCCAGGATCTGACCGGGCGCGGCGATCTCATCGATGAGGGCGCCGCCCGCTGCCTCATGGCG
>JAJZYZ010000128.1 GCA_021797815.1 Bacillota bacterium | reverse complement strand
CTCCTGGACGCGGCGCCGACCCTCAAGGTGGTGGCCAACATGGCGGTCGGGTTTGACAACATCGACGTCGACGCCGCCACCCGCCGCGGCATCCTCGTGACCAACACGCCGGATGTGTTGACCGAAGCCACGGCCGAATTCACCTGGACGCTTATCTTGGCGCTTGTAAGGGGCCTCGTGCCGGCCCGGCAGGCTCTCCTGGACGGGGCCTGGACGCACTGGGCCCACGATGGCTTTTTGGGCCGCGAGCTTGACGGCAAGACGCTTGGCATCGTGGGGCTCGGCCGCATCGGCCAGGCGGTGGCGCGACGGGCGGCGGCCTTCGGGATGGAGGTAGCGGCGCTCGGCGAGCGGGGTGCCGGCCCCTACCCGCGGCTTTCGCGCGCCGAGTTTCTTTCCCGCGCTGACGTGGTGAGCCTCCATGTGCCGCTCACCGACGAGACGGCCCTGATGGCGGACCGGAGTTTCTTTGCGGCCATGAAGCCGGGAGCCTTTTTCGTCAACACCGCGCGCGGCGGACTTGTAGATGAAGCGGCCCTTCTCGAGTCTCTCGAGGACGGGCATCTCGGGGGCGCGGCGCTGGACGTGTTTTACAAGGAGCCGATTGACGGCCGCCATTCGCTGGCGCGTCACCCGCGGATCCTCGTGACCCCGCATATGGGGTCGGCCACGCTGGAGACGCGGACGGCCATGGCGCGGCGCGCGGTTCGGAATCTCCGGGCGGCCCTGGCCGGCCAGCGGCCGCGGGATCTGGTGAACCCCGCGGCGTATGGACGCCGGGGGACGGAGGGATCGCGCCTGTCGGAGACGAACACCTGAAAGCTTTGGGGGTGGCGGCATGGGATTGTTGGATGGCAAGCGTGCGCTGGTTGCGGGAGTGGCCAACAAGTTCAGTCTGGCCTGGGGCATCGCGCAGGCGTTTGATCGCGAGGGTGCGGAGATTGTTTTCACGTATCACCGGGAACGGTCGCACGAGCATCTCATCAAATTGGTGAGCGAACTCCAGCATCCCGCGCGGATGGTGGAGCTGGAGGCGCAGTCGGATGCCAGCATGGCGGCGATGGCGGAGGCGGTGGCGGAAGGCACCGACCGCCTCGACATCGTGGTGCACGCGTTTGCTCACGCGCGGCCGGAGGATCTGGAAGTGGGTTTCCGGGACACCTCGCGCGACGGCTGGGCGCTGGCGCAGGATGTGTCCGCGTACTCGCTCGTCGCACTCACGCATGCGCTGCTGCCGCTTTTAGGAGCGGGCGGCGACCGGCATGGCGCCTCGGTCATGACCCTGAGCTATCTGGGCGGCGACCGGGTGCTGCCGAACTACAACGTGATGGGGCCGGCCAAGGCCGCCCTCGAGGCCGCCGTCCGCTACCTGGCCTCGGATCTCGGGCGAGAAAACATCCGGGTCAACACCCTGTCCACGGGACCCGTGAAGACCCTTCGCGCGAGCGGTGTGAAGGGATTCGGACAGATGCGTCACCAGCTTGAGGAGCGCTCGCCGCTCGGGCGCAACATCACGTCGGGGGATGTGGGCAACGCGGCGGTGTTCCTGGCTTCGGACTGGGCGGCCAATGTCACCGGCCAGGTGCTGTTTGTCGATGCCGGCTACCACATCATGGGAATCTGAGGAGTGAGACCATGAAACGGATCGGAGTTCTGGGAGCGGGCACCATGGGCGGGGGCATCGCGCACACAGCCGCCCGGGCCGGATTCGACGTCGAGCTGTTTGACACGAAAGACGGCCAGGTGGAGCGGGCGCTCGGGCAGATTGAAGGGCGTCTAAACCGCCAGGCGGAAGCGGGCCGCATGGATCGGGAGGAGGTCGCGGGCACGATGGCGCGGCTCCATCCGGCCGCCACGCTGGACGCCTTTAAGACCGTGGACGTCGCCATCGAGGCCGTGCTGGAGGTCATGGACATCAAGCGGGAGGCGTTCGTGGAACTGGACCGCCGGCTTCCGGCGGCGGCGCTCTTGGCTACCAATACCTCCTCGCTCTCCATCACGGCGCTTGCGCAGGCGACCGCGCGTCCGGAGCGGGTCGTCGGTCTGCATTTTTTCAATCCCGCGCCGGTGATGCAGCTCATCGAGGTGGTGCGAGGAGAAGACACGTCGGATGCGACCGTGGAGGAGGCGCTCGAGTTGGCGCGGGCCCTCGGCAAGGAACCGGTGCTGGTGCAGAAGGACACCCCCGGGTTTGTGGTGAACCGCGTCTTGATGCCGCTCTTCATCGAGGCTATCCGGATTCTGGAGGAGGGCATCGCATCGCGCGAGGACATTGATCGGGCGGTTAAACTGGGGCTCAATCATCCCATGGGTCCGCTGACTCTGGCGGATCTGACCGGCCTCGACGTTGATCTGAACGTGATGGACTACATGTTTGATGAAATGAAAGACGCGCGCTTCGCCGCCCCGTTGACACTCCGGCGGCTGGTGCGGGCCGGGCGGCTCGGCCGCAAGAGCGGTCGTGGCTTTTACGACTATCAGTCGTGAATGTTCAGTCTTCTTATCGCCCCGACCTTGACTGCCACAGGCCCGACTGCTAGAGTAGCCGTGGTTGCGGAAGTAGCTCAGGGGTAGAGCATCGCCTTGCCAAGGCGAGGGTCGCGGGTTCAAATCCCGTCTTCCGCTCCAAAGTTTTGGGCGACGTAGCCAAGTGGTAAGGCAGGGGTCTGCAAAACCCCGATTCCCCGGTTCGAATCCGGGCGTCGCCTCCAGCACATGGATCCGGGCGGTTAGCTCAGTTGGTTAGAGCGCTCGCTTGACATGCGAGAGGTTCAGAGGTTCGAGTCCTCTACCGCCCACCAACTTTGTTTGAATGACGGCGCGCGGGTGGCGCGCCGTTTTCGTTTGGCGCGGGACCGTGTGAAACCACTGGACCCGCATCCATCCGAAGGCGCTATTGAATAGCTACGCCTCATCCCCATGTGCCAGCCCAACGTACAGGGTTTGGGTTTTTGTGCGACCGCTCCGCATAGGCCCAAGACCGCTCCGGCGAACCCGTCTTGGCTGACGGCTCTGGGCGGTCCCGACGCGATGCGAGGCGGGTTCCGGTTCCGGGGAAGTGAGACACGCGAATTGGACTATCGAGATCATGGCGGTCGGCAGACGGCGTCTCGGCCGTCGGGTGGCGCGCCTGTGCAGGGGCCGCCCTGCACGCGCAGGAACTGCTGGCAGCGGCGCGGCGTCTGGCGGTGCAGGCCCCGCCGCCAGCCGGTATCCGCGAGATGCTGGCGGTAGGGCGGCGGACCTTGCCCCGCCCGTCTCCGCCGTTGACGACTCCGGTCCGGGCTCGTAATATGAGCCTGCAAGGAACAGGACGCGTGTTCCAACACGGCGCCAAGAGAGATCCCGTCACCGGCTGCAAGCGGGATTGCGCACGCGGGACGCCGACCCCCTGGGAGCGGCCGCCGAGGCCTCGGAGAGGATAAGGCGGACGGGTCGTCTCGTTATCGACGCACGAGGGCAGGCCACTGGCCTGAACCGGGGTGGAACCGCGGGTGAGAACCCGTCCCGAGCGGACGGGCTTTTTTTGTGGGCGGAAGCGCCCGTGACAGTAAAGATATCGAGGGGGGAGTCTCGGATGGGTGCAGGCGACGTGACCCTGTTGATAGACGGGCGGGGACGGCAGGAATCGGTAACGGTGACGGGCGGCACCCGTCTTTTAGAGCTCGTGCAGGCCGGGGAGGAGCCACCGGTCCTGGCGGCCCTGCTTGACGGCC
>JAJZYZ010000127.1 GCA_021797815.1 Bacillota bacterium | reverse complement strand
CCGGCGTCGGCACCGATAAGGAGCGGTCGACGGCGCCCCCGATCTACGTACACACCGAGAAAGAGACCCACGAGGAGGAACGGCGCCATCGCCAGCGCACCGAGAATGCCCATCTGCACGGGCGTCGCATGGAGATACAGCACGGCAGTAAGAGGAAGCGCGAGCAGGGTAATCTGGGCCCCGAACTGGGAGATGGTCTGGCCGGCCCACAGGCGCATGAAGTCAGGGTGACGAAAGAGGGTGGGGCTCCCCCTGCGCTCGGACTTTGTGGCCATCGTGGTCGGGTCTCCCGTCGGGGACGGCTGCCGGAATCCGGTGCGGCCGCCGGCGCCTCTTGAAAACGCCTCTTAGAATACCGCACCGACAGTCGGGCGTCGCGGGACAGACACCCGTGGCGGTACGCCGGGCGGCGCGCCGTCGTGTTCTTCCGGCGGAAGAAAGGCGGCTCGATCGGGACGATGACGGAGATGACCGGAACGATCACCGGGGGAATTCTGCGTACGACGCATGATCCGGTCCCGCAGTACCGCTTTCACATGCCGGTCGGCCGGGTGCGCACCCTCAAAGAGGGACTCCTGCCAGCCATGAACCGCGCCGAGGTGGAGCCGAGAGGTTTTCCCTGTATCAAAAGACGGGCGACGCCGGCGGCATCCTGGGCGAGACCGAGGTGGAATACCCCGCGCTCATCTATCCGTACCGTGCCGCCCGCAAGATTGAACGCGTGCCGGTGGACTGGTTTTTGGAAGATGTGTTCCGGGAAGGGGCCTTTGCCAGGTTTGCCCCGCCGGTCGGGCGACGCTCGAAGAGGAGCTCCAGCGGTAGCGGAAGCGGGAGCTCGTGGCCGTCGACCTCGGCCGCTCGCGCTGATCGCGGATGTGTACGATGAGAGGACGGTCGAGTTCCATACCTGGCCCGGGCCGGTAAACCCAATCCTGCTGGTAACCATGTGAGACAGCCCCACGCCTTCACGCTGACTGGCGTAGGGAACGCCCTCCGACGCCAGCCGGGCTGCTGGGTGCTCGGCATCCACGGGAGCGGATCACACTTACCGGTATTGGCGAATGCTCGACGACCGGCCCGGTCTCGGAACGTGTTTCCTCTCGTCTGAACGGCGCGACACGCTCAGCGCTTGGTGGCGCCTCGCCACATTGACATGCCGCCGGCCAGATTCTTCACATCGTAGCCCGCCCGCTTCAACTGCTGGGCGGCCACGCCACTTCGCTGTCCGGAACGGCACACGGTGACGATGGGACGATCTTTCGGGATCTCGTTCAGCCGCCGCGAAACCTGCCCGAGCGGGATCAGATGGGCCTCCGGAATGTGTCCCTGACTAAATTCGCCCGGCTGGCGGACATCCAGCACATACGGAGCGTCTGCGGCCTTTAAGCGGCGGGCCAGTTCCTGGCCCTCGATGATGTCGACACGCGGTCCCAACAGCCACTCCAACATGCTTGCACATGCCCCCTCCGTAATTCGTTGACGGCTACCGCCGATGGGCAACGGAGCCATTATACCCGACCGGGTATTGAGGGATTATCCATCAACATCCGTCGCCGGGCAACGGGCCACAGCCTGGCTACCTCGAGGCGGGCGTCAGCCCGGTCCGTTTCCCATCCGGGCGGCGGCAGCGCTGAGCACCCGATCGAGCGTCGAGAGCGGAAGGTCACCGGAGCCGACATTCTGGTAGGGGAGGAGGCTCCGGTGGAAGATGGTGAGCACCTGCCAGTCGCGGGCGGTGGTGTGGTGGGCCAGAACGTTGGACTCGGCCATCTGTACGTCCATCAAGATGATATAGAATCCCTGACCACGCTGCAGTGCCGCAAAACCTGCCTCGGCCGCATATAGCTGCCCCACGGCTATATTGCCGGTCGCCTGGGCGAATGCGGGATGCTGGAGGCTTCCGTTGGCCGAGTGAAGCTCCGCCCACCCCACGAAGAGGTCCTGTTCGGTGGTAGACGTGAGCTGATGCTCGGGGCCGGCCCGCCCGGCGTAAAAAGCGAAAGTCACCGAGGCGGCCACCAACAGCAAGCCCACGGCAACCGGCCAGACTCCGCGGGAGTACGTGTGCACAAAGCCGCGGACGGCCTCAAGAGGCTTTAGGGTCAAGGCGGGGTCGCGCCGATAGGCCACGGCCACGCGCACCGCGCCGACCAGGAGGGCGAGGGCAATGGGACCATGAGTCCAGACCATGAGAAGGGCCAGCGTGATGGTGCCGATTCCGGAGTAGAACCACGTTTCGGTCCAGAACTCACGCCAGCCGGCGTCCGCGTGTTCCATACGCCCATCTCCCATACCAGATTAAGGGTTTCGCGTCTCACCGGCGTGTTCGCTGGGAGATGTGCTTTTACCTCCTGGTTCCAGCGGGAAGACTGGCTGCGGCCGCTCGGTTCTGACACCGTCCCAGCCTCGCTCTGCGAGCCGCTTTCAGGATTTCTGGCCGTGTGTTCCCCACTCCGTGCATGAAAGATTACCTGCCGCAGCGAAACGTCCCGCACCACGGGAATCATTCGCCGCGGCCGGCGGGCATGTCCTTTGAACGTTCCCGCTTGACCGCCCGGGTTCCGTTTCGTAGCGTGAATCCTATTCCAGCGCGGAAGAAGGGGTTTACATGGGCGACGATGTCCTCTATCGCCGAACGTATGGGGCGCGGTTTGCGGAGATGCACGAGTTCGCGCCAGACGCGTTTGAAGCCTACGCCGCCTGGGACCGCGCGGCCTTTCAGGAGGGAGCGCTTTCCCGTCAAACGAAGGAGCTTATCGCCGTGGCGGTGGCGCATGTGACCGGCTGCCCTTATTGCATCGAGTCCCACGTGGGGCGGCTGAAGAAGCTTGGGGGAACCCGGGAGCAGCTCATGGAGGCCGTTCAGATAGCGGGTCTCTTGAAGGCCGGCTCAGCCCTGGCCCACGGCGTGAATGCATTGAACGCCTTCGACCGCGAGTAGGCGCGGCTGGGCAGTGACCCGGTCCGGTATCATGAGTGGAACCGGCGGTCGGGAGGTCCCTCGTGGCGCGGATCCTGTTGTATGGGCTCGGCGACCTGGGTGAGAAGTCGGCCTATCTGCTGGCGGCCCTCCTCGACCCGCGGCACGAGCTTGTCATCGCGGGCCGGCACGAAGCCGCAGTGGATGAGGTGGCCGCCATGGCCCGCATGGTGGGCCAGGCTCGCCCGGCGGCTCTCCCGATTGCCCGATCCGTATTCGGCCTGGAGCCCGAGGTCCTCCGGCGGGCGCTTGTGGCGATACGGCCGGACGTCTTGGTCTTCATGGCCACGCTTTACAGCTGGTGGCGGACGGAGGCGCTTTCGGACGCGGTTCGCGCCGAGCTTCGGGAGGCGGGATTTGCCGTCTGGCTTCCCTGTCAGGCGGCACTGCCGCTTTCGCTCCTGCCCGTGCTCCGATCCCTGGATCACCCACCCTGGCTCCTGCTGGCTCCTTATCCGGACGCCGTGGCGCCCATCGTGGCCCGCCAGGGCTTCTCACGCGTGCTCGGGTTTGGCAACGTGGACGAGATTGTGATGGCGCTCGAAGTGCGCAGGTCCACTGGAGGAGAGGGCCCACCGCCCCGCGACATCCGGCTCGTGGCCCACCACAGTGTGGAGGCCGCCCTGTTTGCGGGACGCCCGCTTCCCCCGCACCGACTCTCGGTGGGATCGACGCCGGTCCCGGCCCTCACACGGCCGTTTTCCTGGCCGTCGGGCACGCGAAGCCACCAATATACGGCCGCCTCTCTGGTGCGGACGCTCT
>JAJZYZ010000044.1 GCA_021797815.1 Bacillota bacterium | reverse complement strand
TTCTGTATCTGGCGCCAGTCGGGCCAGCGGCCATGGGCTACCAGGCGCCGGAAACGAAGCCATACGCGCCTGCCCGCGGTGGGTGGAAGGGTCGACAGCTTGACGGCCCATGCCGGGGGGTTACCGGGCCACGGTGAGTACCATTGGGCAAATCCTACCCATGTCAACTCGATGATGTTGAAAAGCCCCTGGGCCGGACGCTGATAGGTGGGAAAGCGGTTTGCCCCTCCAAGCAATGACCGAGGGTCGGTCATCAGCCAGGCGGGCGACCACTGCGGCCACAGGCCCGAAAACTCCGCGTTGGCAAACCCGCCGGCCAGATTTGCGTACGTTTTCCCCATCGACTGCAGGAATCCGAACGTGCCTGACTGGGTGTCATTTGGTGCGGGATCTACGGCTGGCCCCAGCTCCGTGTTGGGATTGCCGAGGGCCGTCACCGCCTGCGGCACCGCAAGCCACGGCAGCGACACGACGATCGCTGCCTTTCGCCCGCCGAAAAACCGGAACATCTGTCGAAGCTGGGGACGCCCGGGGCTGAGGTAGAGGTGCCCTCCGTAGGTCGGGACCCGGGCGAAGGGCGCCCAGAGATTTCCCGCCCACACGGCCGACGCGGAGGGTCCGGACCACAGGACCATTCCCGGAAGCTTCACCGGCGTGAATCGGCCCGCGTAGACGACAAGCCCGCTTGTGGTCTGCCAGTGCACGCCCGCCTTGCCGGATCCGAGATTCGTGAGGGCAACGCCGGGGCCGGCGTTCGTAACCTCGAGACCGTAGGGTAGGACGGGAGGCTTCCAGGGTTGGGCAACCACGCTGCCCGTAAGCGGATACCACCCTCCTCCCGTCAGCATGGCGCCGGACCCGTTCGCAAAGCTTGCCACCACCGGTGCGTCCCAACTCTCCCGAACCACGAGTGGGTCACCTTCATACGAAACAGACACCGGCCCTAGCGCGCGCGAAAAACGGATCCAGCCGCTTCGGGCACGGGAGTAAGGAACCGGGTGTCCACCCGCTCGCACCGCCACGACCCTCAGGCGGGGATTCAAGAACAGCGCCGACAGACCCGAGTGTCCCGGCCACACCGTGGCTGTCGCCGCGATACCCCGAGACAGCCCGACCGTAAGCCGTACGAGCTCACGCCGGGCCTCCTGCCGGCGGAACGAGGCAGCGGCCGTCGGGCGGGCGGTGAGTGTGGCGAGACCCGTCATCTCCACGGTCATGAGCACCAGGACGCCCGGCATGAGCGCCCCCACGACCACCATTCCAGCCGCCATCCGCCTCGACGCGCCCAGTTGCCGGGCTATGCCAATTCCGGTCCCCACGGCGAGTGCCCCCAAGAGCCCGGCCATCATCTGATAGGCGAGGGGCGCATACGCCCCGAATCCCCAGACGTCTCCCCCCTTCTGAATGAAGTACCCCCAGGGATCCGTGGCCAGAAGACTCGTGAAACCCGGATCGCTCGCATGGGGAAAGGGCAGGGCGGATCCCACAATGAAGCTTCCGATAAAACCCCCGAGTGGCAGTAACAACGCCACCAGCCCGGCCCACCCACCGGGGAGGAGCGACCGCCACGCCCTGCCCCACGCCAGCATGAGGGCATTGGTGCACCCCAGCACGCCTATCGCCAGAAAGGCCTCGGATACCACGCCGCCGGTACCTCCCTCGTGCCAGGCCGGGATGACGGCGACCAGGCACACGGTGGTGAGAAGGGCGGCGGCCAGGGCGATTGCTCCGGTCACAACCGCGTCCACAAGCCAAAACACACCCCTTGACCCCGGCCACGCCCTTTTGAGCGCTCCGACTCGCGTCGGCTCATCCTGCTCGCCCAGGCGCATACCGATATACACCCACACAAGCGGCACCACCGGGGCCACGGCCAGCCATATCGCAAATCCCAGAAGAGGGGGCGGCCCCATCGTTCGGGATACGAGCACCGCTCCCGCACCTGGCACCACCAGCACGGCCGCCAGTAACCAGTAGAGGACTCCGGTGCGGAGGACCGAGCTGCCGAGGCGGCGGGCCTCCATGGCAAGACGCATCATGTGTCCCACCCCCGCGCCCGGAATCTGCCCGCGACGACGGCGGCGAAAAGCCACAGGACGACCGCGGCGCCGGTCGTCAGCGCCCCGGAGTGCCACAGCGAGACTTCGCGGGGATAGACCGTGGCGGGCGTCAGGGTGACGAAAGCCATCGGATGGGAGGGTCGGAACGCCGGTACATTCTCGACGACATACGAGACGAAAAGCCAGGCCAAGCCGGCCAGGAAGCCGGCCAGCGGCTCCCGGACGGCTTCCGACACCAGGGTACCTAGTCCGGCGACCGCCATACACGCGGGTAAAATCCATAGCAGCGCCGACAGCGGGGAGACGAGAATGTTGAACGCCGCCGGATAACTACCGGCCAGGACAACGGCAGCCGCTGCCAGCACGACCGCAGACAGCGCCCCCTCAGTGGTGCGGGACACTGTGCGGGCGGCAAACGCCGCCAGAAGGGCACGGCGACGTTGAAGGAGCGTCTGCTCCGTCGCCAGTACGACGGTCAGCGCGGCCACAGGACCTAGCAACCCTAGGAGGGACGCCGCCGCATGCGCGCCAACGTCGGCGGTGGCAGCAGCAGGGATGAGTGCGGCCGGTGCAGGCGCGCCATGCGCTCCCATCCGGCTTGCGAGCAGCACGGCGACCGCGCCCGCCATCCCGACGCCCGCGGCCGGCGAACGCGGGAGTCCGCGCAAGATGCACCACGCAGATGCCGTCCATCCTTGAAGGCTCGACACGCTCACGGGAGCGCGCTCCCTCCACCCGCCGTCAGGGTCAGATAGCCGTCGGCGAGGTCCGGCTCCCCCGTTATGGCCTCGACCTCGGGCAGGGACGGAATCGTCTCGGCCAGCACCCGGACGCGGACGTTGTCGCCCACCACCTGCACGTTGGCGACCACAGGCGCTCCCGGGTCTCTTTGACGGGCCGTCCACGCGGGGGCAATCTGGGCCCAGAGTCCGACCGGCATGGTGAGGAGATGAACACGTCCCGCGGCCCGGCCCGCGATCTCCGCTGGCGAGCCTGAAGCCGTCAGCCGCCCCTCATGCAGGATGAGGACATGGTCGGCCAGCTGCTCGAGGTCGGCGACCACATGCGTCGAGAGAAGCAGGCGCCCCTTCCCGGCCAGCAGGCTCACCAGACTTAAGATGCGTGTCCGTTCCTCCGGATCCAGACCCGCGCTCGGTTCGTCCAGAATCAGAAGCTCCGGCTGGTTGATGAGGCTCTGGGCGAGCCCTACCCGCTGGCGCATGCCGCCCGAATACCGCCCAAGCCGCGTCGGAAGCCCCGGGTTGAGACCGACCACCTCCATGAGGCGCGCCGCCTCGTCACGGGCCGCGCGCCACGGCGCGACTCCTTTGAGAGCGCAGGCATAGGTAAGAAACTCATGACCCGTCTGATGATCGTAGAGTCCGAACAGCTGAGGCAGGTAGCCAAGCCGATGCCGGATGGCCGACAGATCCCGGGGGCTTTCCAACGGGCTATAGCGAATCTGTCCGCCGGTGGGCGGGAGAACGGTCGCGAGCATCTTCAGCAGGGTGGACTTTCCGGCGCCGTTCCGGCCGAGAAGCCCGGTCACCCCGGGCTTTAGCTCGAACGACAGGTGGTCCACCACCGGACGGCGGCGGTACACTTTCAAGAGATCTTCCGCCAGAAGCTCCACGGCAGTTCCTCCCCCGTGCTACGTCATACTGAACGGACGCGGGCGGGATCGGGTTCCCCCACAAAGCAGCTTATCTCGGCCGCCGGACTCGCCGGGAGCGTCGGGAGCCGAACCACGTGCAGGGGGCGCCGAGCACCTGCGGGAGAGCGCGTCTTTCATGTGATACGCACCACATCGGGAGGAGCTGTGAAGAAGATGAAGTCCCTGTGGGCGGTCGTGCTGGGAGCGGCCCAGGACGGCGGCATCCCCCAGATGGGGTGCGCGTGCGCCCATTGTGTGGAGGCCCGGCGCGATCCCGCACTGGCGGAAGACCCAAGTTCCATCGCGCTGGTGGACGACCAGACCCGGCAGTTCTGGCTGCTAGACGTCGGTCCCGCCATCGCCCGCCAATACGACTGGCTGATGGGCGCGCTCGGCTCCGGCTATCGACTCGCGGGCGCCGTGCTGACCCACGCCCATATAGGCCACTACTCCGGGCTTCTATCGCTCGGCCGCGAAGTGATGAACACCCGCGCCATTCCGGTATTTGGCAGCCGCCGGATGATGGGCTTTCTCGCTGCCAACGCCCCGTTTTCCCAGCTCATCTCGCTCGGGAACATCGAGCCGCTCGTGCTTGATCCCGGGATGCCGCGTCAGCTGACCCAGGACGCGTGGTTCGAGCTCATGCCGGTGCCCCATCGCGAGGAGTTTTCCGACATGATGGCGGTGGTGGTGCGGGGGCCGCGGCGGCGGCTTCTTTACTGTCCCGACACCGATGGATGGGACAGCTGGGATCCACCCGTTCGGGACGTGGTGGCGTCTGTCGATGTCGCATATCTAGACGCCACCTTCTTTGACAGCGGGGAGCTTCCCGGGCGTAACCGCCGCGAGATCCCCCACCCGACGGTGGAGGAGACACTGCAGGCGCTGGGCCCGGATGAGGGCCGGGAGAACCTCCTCGCCCGCGTGCGCCTTATTCACCTGAACCACTCGAACCGCCTTTGGGAGGCCGCCGTCCGGACCACCGTCGAGGCGCACGGGGTGCTGGTCGCTCGAAGAGGACAGCGAGAAACGCTCTAGCTCGCGATCGGGGCTCCCGTCCAGTGGTGCCCGGCGGCGCACCGATGCGTCGCCGCGTCAGGCTTTGGGCAGACCGGCTTTCCTAGAAGACAGCTTCTCGCCTCTGTGCGACCATAATTGAGAGGACTCATGCGTTTTTATAGGCTAAGGACGTGACGGCGGTGAGGCGCGGCCTCGCAATTGGAGTGGTCCTGCTCGCGGTTGGGGTCGTGGTGGTGGTGCAATCCCCGGGGCGCCTCGCGTCTCGGGCCTCTCAGCTCTTCTTGACCATCATGGGCGCCCGCCGAGGGCCTCCCCAACGCCTTTCCGCCCGGGCCGTCGAGCGCCTCGTTGACCGGTCGGTGGTCGACATACGGGTCGTCACGGATGGGGGCGGGAATCCAACCGTGGTCGGCACGGGCATGATCTTGACGGCGGGCGGCATCATCCTCACCAACAACCATCTCGTTGAGAATGCCCGCGCCGTGACGGTCCAGCTTGCCGGTCATTCCCGGTCGTACCCGGCCAGGATCCTGGGCGTCGATCCGACAGCCGATGTGGCCTTGCTGCAGGTGCTGGGGGCGTCGGGCCTTCCCCCCGTGTCGGACGTCTCCGGGGCCCCCCGTCCGGGCACCCCCGTCATCGCCATCGGCAACGCGGGTGGGCTTGGCGGGACGCCAACGGCCACGACCGGCACCATTATCGCCACGGGGTCCAGGATCGAGGCGACCGGCCAGGCCGGGCCCGAGACTTTGTACGGCATGATCGAGACGACGGCTCCGCTCGCCCCTGGCGACTCCGGGGGTCCTTTGGTAAACCGGCAGGGACTCGTGGTCGGGATGGACACCGCTTCCCTTAATCCGTCCGGCAGCGCATCCGGATTCACGGGACCCTCGTTTGCCGTCCCTATCACCACGGCCGTAGGCATCGCGGCACAGATCGAGCGTCATCTGGCATCTGGCGCCATCTATCTCAGGCCCGCCACCGACATGGGCCTCGAGGCCTCTTCCCTCGCGTACTGGGAGTCCCATGGGGGTGCCGTCCCCGCGTCGGTCACCCACGGGGCCGCCGTGGAGGCCGTGGACGCGATAGGCCCCGCCGGGCAGGCCGGCCTTGTGCCCGGCGACTTTATCACGGCTCTCAACGGACGAGCCGTGACGGGTCCGGGGCAGCTCCATCGCCTGGAACAGGCGTACCGGCCGCGCACTCGCGTGACGGTCTCCTACGTCAACGCCGCCGGCCAGAGCGTATCGGCCCAGGTGGTGCTGGGCGCCGCCCCCTGGCCGTAACAACGAACCGTCGCGACGCACGCGTGTCTCAGGTGGGCGGCTCACGGTGAGCTGTGTCATGAAGACTGCGGTAGACCAGCAGGTTCAACGTCAGCACGTTGACGCGCTCGGTGCCGAAGAGCCCCCACTCGGGGCTGCGGGCCGCCAGTCGCACAAGAGCGGTCAGATAGTTTCGGGAGAGTCCGGTGTTCTTCGCCACCCGCGGAACCTGTATGAGCGCGGCACCGACCGTGATGTCGGGGTCGAGGCCGGATGCGGACACTTCCACGAGACTGAGCGGAATCTGACGGCGTCTAAGACCAGGACTGGCCGCCTGTAGCTGGCGAAGCGCCTCTTGCACGTCGACCAGAAGCGTCCGGGAAGTGGGCCCGAGGTTGCTGGAGCCGGAGTTCTCGGCATCGTAGGGCTGTAGTCGTCCCGTCAGAGGCGATAGAGTGGCCGACGGCCGCCCCCAAAAGTAGTCACGCTGCCCCCAGAAATTCTGCCCCACATGCGCCGCACCCACGACCCGGCCCCGGAGCCGCACCAGGCTTCCCGCAGCCTGCCTCGGAAAGAGGAGCTGACTGACGGCGGTCGCGGCCAGTGGATAGGCCACGCCCAGGAGAAGCCAGAGGCCCAGGCTCACCAACAGTGCCGGCTTCAAAAAACTCCAGCGCATGCCGCCTCCTATCCGAGTCCAAACAACGCGAGAATCCGGTCAATCGCGAAGATCCCGGCAAAGGGCGCCACGACGCCCACCACTCCCCAGTTAAAGACGTTTCTGGCCAGCATGCGCTGGGCCGACTCGGCCCGGTAGGGCACCCCGCGCGTCGCAAACGGTATCAGGGCCGGGATGATGAGGGCATTGAACAGAAGCGCCGACAGGATAGCCCCGTGGGGTGTTTTAAGGTGCATGATGTTGAGCGCCGAGAGGACGCGCAGCGTCGGCACGCTGGCAAACATCGCCGGCAGGATGGCAAAGTATTTCGCCACGTCATTGGCGATGGAAAACGTGGTGAGCGCTCCTCGCGTGATGAGGAGCTGTTTTCCAATCATGACCACATCGAGCAGCTTGGTCGGGTCAGAGTCCAGATCAATCATGTTGCCGGCCTCTTTGGCTGCCATGGTGCCGGAGTCCATTACCAGTCCTACATCGGCCTGCGCTAGCGCCGGGGCATCATTGGTGCCATCGCCCGACATGGCGACAAGACGTCCCGTTCGCTGCTCCCGACGGATGAGGGCTATCTTGTCCTCCGGCGTCGCCTCGGCCACGTAGTCGTCCACGCCGGCCTGCCGGGCGATGACAGCCGCGGTGATGCGATTGTCGCCGGTGGCCATGATGGTCCGGATGCCCATGGCGCGAAGCGCACCCAGCCGTGGACGAAGGTCGGTTTTGACCACGTCGCTGAGCCGGATGATGCCGAGCACCTGGTCATCGACCGCCACCGCGAGCGGCGTGGCGCCTTCCCGCGCCACCGCCTCGCCCACCTCGTCCATCAGGGCCGGGGCATCCGACACCAGGGCGCCGATGGCGCCGAGCGCTCCTTTCCTGATGCGGTGGCCATCTTTCAGATCGATACCGCTCATGCGTGTGCGGGCCGAAAAGGGGACCGGGTCCCCCTCCGGCGTCTTTGGCACGCGGCCGGCCAGGATCCGCTCGGCAAGTTTTACGACGGAACGGCCCTCCGGAGTGGAGTCAGCCAGGGAACTGGCCCAGGCGGCCCAGGCAATGTCGTCCTGGCTCACCCCCGGCAGGCATCGGAACTCCGTCGCGAGCCGGTTTCCCGTCGTGATGGTCCCCGTCTTGTCCAGGATGAGGGTGTCGACGTCACCGGCTACCTCGACGGCACGGCCCGACTTCGCAATCACGTTTACGGCCGCCACGCGGTTCATGCCCGCAATCCCGATGGCCGACAGGAGTGCTCCGATCGTGGTGGGAATGAGGCAGACAAGCAGCGCCACCATCGTGGCGGACTGAGTGGCATGGGGGCCGAAGTAATGGGCAATGGGCACAAGGGTCGCGACCACAAGGACGAAAATGAGGGTGAGGACGGCCAACAGGGCGGTGAGCGCGGTCTCGTTGGGCGTCTTCTGCCGCTTGGCCCCCTCCACCAGCCTTATCATCCGGTCGAGAAAGGATTCGCCGGGGTCGACGCTGATGGCCACCAGGAGCTGGTTCGACAAGAGCACCGTGCCTCCGGTTACAGGGTCGCCCTCGCCTTTCAAGACGGACGCGGACTCGCCCGTGATGGCGCTCTCATCCACGGCGCCGGTCCCCACCACCACCACCCCGTCGCCGGGGATGGTGTCGCCTTCATCGACGCGCACCCGCGCGCCGCGCCGGAGAACGCCCGCATCGACGATGACCGCCTCATCGGGGTGACCGCCGTTCGGAATCAGGCGTGCACGCACGGTTCCCCGTAGCCGGCGCAAGGAGTCGGCCTGCGCCCGACCACGCCCCTCGGCGTAGGCCTCCGCAAACGTGGCAAACAAGAGAGTGACGAAGAGGACCGATGCGACCAGGAGATCGTAGGCCCGGGCCGCCGGGCCGGATGCCGACAATGCCAGCGCGACGGTCACGGCGCAGCCGATCTCCACGACGAACATCACGGGATTGAACCACATAAGTCGCGGGGACAGCTTGCGGAGCGCCTCGCGCAGCACCACGCCGACAGACATGCCCGACGGTGCCTTCGATTTCCATGCCCCCGTCGTCTCCATCACTCCGACTTCCCCCTTGCCAATCTGGCCCCGTCTCCGGCCCTCTGCCAACTCCTTCGGCGTCCAGGCATCAGGAGAACAGATGGTGCGCCATCAGAAGATAGTGCTCGGCCAGGGGGCCGAGAGCAATCACGGGGAAGAACGCGAGGGCGTTCACGATGATCACGGACGTCAGGAGAACGCCCCCAAACAGCACTCCATCCGTGCGCAGCGTGCCCACGGTCTCCGGCACCGTCCGCTTCCGCAAGAGAGACTCCCCCAAAAGCAGCATCGCCACGAGCGGCACATAGCGGCCAATCAGCATCACCATCGAGATGGCCGCCGTGTAAAAGGGGAGGGCGGCATGAAGACCCGCAAACGCGGAGCCGTTGTTGGCGGCCGCCGACGTGAACGCGTACAGGATCTCGGAGAGCCCGTGCGCGCCTGCATTGGTCACTCCGTGGCGGGCCGCCGGCAGGTATACGGCCAGGGCGGTCCCGCCCAGGATGAGAAAGGGATGAACCAAAAACGCCAGCAAAGCCAGCGACACTTCGCGCGTCTCGATCTTCTTGCCCAGAAATTCCGGGGTGCGTCCTACCATGAGCCCTATGAGAAACACGGTCAGGATGACAAACATCATCATGTTGAGGAGCCCGACACCCTTGCCGCCGAACACCATATTGACAAACATGCCGAAAAACGAGCCCAGGGACGCGAGCGGCAGGAGGCTGTCCTGGGCCGTCGCCACCGAACCCGTACTGAAGGCCATGGAGGAGGTGGTGAAGAGGGCACTTCCACCCGTACCGAACCGGAGCTCCTGTCCAATCCAATTGGCGGTCCCATGAAGACCAAGACTGTTGATGACGGGGTTCCCGGCGGCCTCGGGCACGTAGTAGAGCACCAGCATGCCCAGGAAAAGAACTCCTGCCACCGCCGTGAGGGTCCAGGCCGTCCGCATGCGCCCGGTCATGATCCCGAAGAAGCCGAACAGCCCTACGGGCAGCAGCCCCATGACAATGGCGTAAAGCAGGTTGGACACGGCCGTCGGGTTCTCGAGGGGGTTGGCGCTGTTGGCGTGGGTGAAGCCGCCGCCGTTCTGCCCGAGGTGTGCGATGGCGTCAAAGCTGGCAATCGGGCCGCGGGGGATGATCTGCCGGCCGCCCGTGATGAGATGGGCATGAGCATAGCCGGCCAGAGTTTCCGGCACGCCCTGCCACACCAGGACCAGCGTGACCAGCACGGCCAGGGGCAGCAGGATGCGCGTGCAGGCCCTCGTCAGGTCGACGAAGAAGTTGCCGAGCTTCCGTCCCGAGAGAGCGCGGACGAAGGCGACCCCGGCCGCCACGCCGGAGGCGGGAGCGATGAACTGCGCGAAGCCGAGAGCCGCGAATTGGCTGAAGTTGGAGAGGGTGTGCTCCCCCGCGTAGGCCTGCCAGTTAGTGTTGGTCGCGAAGCTTACCGCGGTGTTGAGGGCAATGGACGACCGGACGTCCGGGAAGTGCTGCGGGTTGAAGGGCAAGGACACCTGCAGGCGCAAGAGCACGTAGACGGCCGCGAGCAGAACCACGTTGGTCACCACGAGGGCCGCGGCAAACTCCCAGGCGCTCATGTCGTAGTTCGGGTCCACCCCGCTCACCCGAAAGAGCCACCGCTCCGGTCGTCCCCACACGCGGTCGAGCACGGTCGGCTGGGCCGTAAACACGCGGGCGAGGTATCCTCCCACCGGCTTCACGGCCACAAAGAGAACCCCGAGCCCGACGAGCCATGTCACCGCAGTCGTAAACGACACCGGACCCCGCCTTTCCGCCGGCCGTTAGAATCGGTCCGGACGGACGAGGACGTAGCCTAGATAGACCAGAACCGCGAATGACAGCAACGCGAGAATCCACCCGCCCATCCTGCCTTCACCCTCCAACAATCCGCCTATCAACGTCAACCATGTGTCACCCGCCCGCCGATCGCTATCCTTGCGCCCGGTGTCGCCCACCGCAGGCGCTGCCCGATCCCACGGTACCGCCCTTAGGCATCTTCGACCCCTGAAACGGGAGCGCTGTCCGTCAGCATGTAGCCGATTCCGGCGCGTGTCACCAGGTGCCGGGGATGCTTCGGATCCTCCTCGACCAGCTGGCGCAGCCGGCGCACGTACACACGGAGGTATTCCACATCGTCCTGGTATTCGGGTCCCCACACCCGGGCCAGGAGATATTCATGCGTGAGGACATGACCGCACTGCCCGACAAACAGGTTCATGAGCCTCCACTCGGTGGCGGTAAGGGCCTTGCGATCCCCTCGCACAATCAGCTCGCGTGTAACCGGGTCGAGGGAGACCGCCCCGCATTCGGAAACGATGGGCCCGCCCCCGGTCCGGCTTCGTCGCAGCACGGCACGGATGCGGGCCAGCAGGGTTTCGGGACGGAACGGTTTTACCACGTAGTCGTCGGCGCCGAAATCGAGTCCCCGAATCATTTCCGCCTCGGTGTCAAGCGCCGTCACCATCACGATGGGCACATTGGACTCTTGGCGGATGCGCCGGCATACCTCATAGCCGTCCATGATGGGCAGCCGGAGATCCAGCACCACCAGGTCACAGGGCCGTTCCGACAGGGTCCTGAGGGCCTGGGGTCCGTCTGCCGCCTCTTCCACTAAATATCCTTCCAGACGGAGGTTGGTTACGATGAGCCGGCGGTACCGCGGCTCATCGTCCACAATCAGAATGCGCTCTTGAAATCCGCCCTCAGGCAAGCGGCATCCCCTCTTCTCCCAAGTCGGCCAGCGGCAGCTCCATCACTACCCGCAAGCCTCCCCGATCGGCATTCTCCGCATGAATCGCGCCGTGATGGGCGAGCGTCACCGCCCGGGCGATGCTGAGGCCAAGTCCCGTACCGCCGGCCATGTCGGGCCGTTCTCGGTGACTTCGGTAAAACCGGTCGAAGATGCGGTCCAGATCCCGCTCAGCGACACCAGGTCCGTGGTCCCGGACAGCGATGCGGACGTGTCCGGCCTCGTGGCCGACCTCCAGTTCGATCGGCCCCCGCGAGTACTTCATGGCGTTCTGAATGATGTTGGCGGCGGCGTCCCGGAGTCTGTCCGGGTCCGCCCACACACGCACCCGTGGGGCTACGCGCATCTGCACCCGGCGCCGCTCAGCGGGCGGGAACCGGTGCAGAAGGTCCTCTGCCCACGGCTCCAGCTGTACGAGCCGGGGTGTGACGCCGACCCCTTGAGCATCCCACGCGGCCATCGTAAGGACCTCGTTGATGCGCGCCTCGAGGCGCTCCGCCTCGTCCAAGATCGTGTGCAGGAACTCGGTCACCTCATCGGGACCGAGCCGGTCACGCGCCGATTCAAGTGTGGCGGCGTAGCCCTTGATGAGGCCGAGTGGGGTGCGGAGTTCATGGGTCAGCTGGGCCAGCCGCTCCGCATCCTGGCGCGCCTCGTCCCGAGCACGCGCCATTCGACGCCCCCCCACCGGTTCTTTCAGGCGTCCCAGGAGAGCCTCCACCTGACTGCGAAACAGATGGCGCGGAAAGTCGTCCGCTCCTCCCGCCCCTATCAGCACCAGGACACCAAACAACTGGTCAGAAACGATGAGCGGGTGCGCCTCGGCCGAGGCTGCGTTCCACCCCGGCAGCAGGGGGAGATGGGCTGCATCCCGGGAGCGCCATGGCCGCTGGTTTCTCAGCGCGTCCCCGACCCCGCTCAGGGCAGGGTCCAACAGCGCCAGGGGAACTGAACGAAAGGAGGCGGGCAGACGGCTGCCCTGATAGGCGAACGGTTCCAGGCAATCGTCGGTGCGCGCTGGATGAAAGCGCAGCACGACCGCGTCCGAAAACCCGCCCCGGGCGGCACCGTGCTGCAAGAGCTCGCGCAGGACATCTTTCAAATCCGCGTCGGGGGAGGCGGCCTGCAGCACGATGGCGTCGAGGCGAGACAGCTCCGACTGCAAAGCCGCCCCTTGGGCGTCGGCCCGACTCATGCGGTCGTGGTACCTGGACCACAGCAGGACGAGACTCGCCATCAGCACAAGCGCCACGATTCCGGCCGGGCCGAAAGCGGTGGCGCCGCGGAAGCCGGACAGGGCGGCCAGACGATTGAGCGCTACGCTTTCCAGCACCTGGGGCGCCGTATGCGCGGGAAGCCCGAGCCCCGCGGCCGACAGCGCCCGCAGGGCGGCGGCGCGGCTCTCGTGGTGAAGAGCGCCCTGGCGGAGCGCCTCGAGACTCGCGGACAGCCCGAGGTAGTCTTCATGCCACGCGACCCCCACATGCCTCCACAAGACCGCGTAGGCCGCGGCCATGGCGAGCAAGAGGAGGCCGACCGGCCACAGCGGCCATCTCTCGGGCCCGGTGGCGTCGCGGCTCGGCAGGATTCCCCCCTGGGACGCTCCTCCGTTTTTCATCGGCCCCACCATAACACGACCACCGAGCTTCGGACCATGGGCCCGGCCGTGGCCCTCGGGTGCGCGCCGTCCCCGGTTGGGCCGGCAAGGGATCGCTCACCCGGACCCTAGAGCCGCTCCGGGTACAGGAGTGCGTAGAACAGATAAACGAGAATGCCCATGCCCACTACGACGCCGATGACGGTTTCAACCACGGCGCTCCCCCCGATCGCGCTGCGACTCCTCGAGGAGGTTGTCGCAGTAGCGCACGTACAGCTCACAGCCCACAAAATAGGCCACCACCACCAGCACGCCCGCAATGTCCAGCATGAGCCTTCTTCTCCCTCCCGGTCGAACGCCTATTACGACCCGTTGCTCTTCACGAGACTCACAAGCGCCAGATTGAGTTCCAGGACGTTGAGCCGCGGTTCACCGTACAACCCCAGAAACCGGCCATGGATATTGCGGGTCACGAGCGCCCGGACCACCGAGACCGGAAGCCCGTTGGCCCTGGCGACGCGAGGCACCTGCAGGTAGGCGGCCTGCGGGCTGATGTTGGGGTCAAGACCGGAATCGGAGCTCGTTACGAGGTCCATGGGCACCTGGCTTGCCCGAAGGCCCGGGTTCTGTTTTAGCACCAGCGCGAGACTGGCCTTGACTTCTTTGACCAGGGCCGGGTTGGACGGGCCGAGGTTACTGGCCGTCGAGGCGGCGGCATTGTAGTCCGCCGCCGACGGCCGGCCGTGGAAGAACTTGGGGCTCGTAAACGACTGTCCGATCATCTTGGCTCCCACGACCCGTCCGTGATAGTGCACCAGGCTCCCGTTGGCCTGATAGGCCATGGTCAGCTGCGAGATGCCAAGTACGATGGCCGGATAGATGAACCCCGCCAGAATCGCCATCAGCACGAAGAGCCGTACGGCCGTCCAGGTGTGCCGGATCATCGTCCAATCCCTCCTTCGAGCACCCGCACGGCCCTCTTTGGATGAGGGTCCATCCGGCCCGCCGCCGCCTGCCCGCTACGCATGGAGCGACACCAGGTGCAGTGCCGTCACCACCACGTCAATCAACTTGATGCCCACAAACGGCAGAGCCAGGCCCCCGAGTCCGTAGATGAGAAGGTTGTTGCGCAGGACGGCGGCGGCCCCCTTGGGCTTGTAGGCCACGCCCCGCATCGCGAGTGGGATGAGCGCCGGGATAATGAGCGCATTAAAGATGACAGCCGACAGCACGGCCGATTCCGGCGACGTGAGACCCATGATGTTGAGCGCCCTGAGGCCCGGGTAGATGACGACAAACATGGCGGGGATGATGGCGAAGTACTTGGCGACGTCATTGGCCACGGAAAACGTGGTCATGGCTCCGCGCGTAATGAGAATCTGCTTTCCGATCTCGATGATGTCGATGAGCTTCGTCGGATTCGACTCCAGATCCACCATGTTGCCGGCCTCACGCGCGGCCTGGGTGCCGGAGCTCATCGCCACGGCCACGTCCGCCTGCGCAAGCGCCGGGGCGTCATTCGTTCCGTCCCCCACCATCGCCACCAGATAGCCTTCCGCCTGTTCGCGCCGGATGTACTCCAGTTTGGTTTCGGGCTTGGCTTCGGCCACGAAGTCGTCCACGCCCACCTCACGGGCGATCGTAGCGGCGGTGACGGGGTTGTCTCCCGTGATCATCACGGTCTTGATGCCCGCGTCACGCAGGGAGACGATGCGGTCACGAATGCCCGGCTTGACCACATCCTTCAGGTGGATGGCCCCCAGAATCCGGTCACCCTCGGCCACCAGAAGCGGGGTGCCGCCCTGGGATCCGATGCGCTGCACCTCGCGGTGGATGAACTCCTCGGGAATAGAACCACCCTGGTCTTTGACGAAGGCGGTCACGGTGTCCACGGCGCCCTTGCGCACCACGCGCCCGTGGATGTCGACGCCGCTCATACGAGTTTCCGCGCTGAACTCATGGAACTCCGCACCACCGGTGTCCGGATTTGGCACGTTGAACTGACTTCGTGCCAGTTCCACCACCGAGCGCCCTTCCGGCGTCTCATCCGCCATCGAGGACAGAAGGGCCGCCTCTGCCAGCACGCCGGCGTTCACCCCCGGAGAAGGCAGGAATTCGACGGCCATGCGGTTTCCCATGGTGAGGGTTCCCGTCTTGTCGAGCAGGATGACGTTCACGTCGCCCGCAGCCTCAATGGCCCGCCCGGACATGGCCAGTACGTTCCGGCGCAGGAGCCGGTTCATGCCCGAAATCCCGATGGCGGACATGAGGCCGCCGATGGTCGTCGGGATGAGGCAGACGAGCAGGGCGATAAGGATGGTGATGGAGGCCGCGTGCCCGGAGTAGACGGCAAACGGTTGAATCGTGATGACCACCACCAGGAAGATGAGCGTCAGTCCGGCCAAGAGGATGGCCAGCGCAATCTCGTTCGGGGTCTTCTGGCGGACGGCGCTCTCGATGAGCGCAATCATCCGGTCGAGGAACGTCTCCCCGGGGTTGGCGGTAATCTCGACCACGATGCGGTCGGAGATAACCCGAGTCCCACCCGTCACCGCATCCGCGTCGCTGCCGGCACTGCGGATCACGGGAGCCGACTCACCGGTGATGGGCGACTCATCGATGGCCGCCGTACCCTCTACCACGGTGCCGTCGCTCGGCACCGTGTCTCCGGCTTCCACCACCACGCGGTCACCGGCGCGGAGCTGACTTGCCACAACCTCTTCGATGCGTGCGGAGCGCCCTCCCGCGATGCGCTTGGCGACCGTATCGGTGCGGGTACTCCGGAGCGCCGCCGCCTGCGCCTGCCCGCGGCCCTCGGCCAGCGCCTCCGCGAAGTTGGCAAACAGCACCGTGAGCCACAGCCAGATGGAGATCTGCCCGGTAAAGCTGAACAGGCTCGTGTGGCCCTGGATGACGTAGCGCACGGCGTCCACGCTCGTGAAGACGCTTCCGATCTCCACCACGAACATGACCGGGTTTAAGACCATGGAGCGCGGGCTCAACTTACGGAACGACTCGCGCACCGCGACGCTCAACGGAATTCCGGCGGCAACGCGACCGGTCGGGCTTGCCACTGCCATGTTACTTGCCTCCTCCAATGACGTGGCCCGACCACAGCTGGAAGTGTTCGGCCAGAGGACCCAGTGCGAGAGCTGGGAAGAATGTCAGCGCCCCCACAATCACCACCACGGCAATCAAAAGCACGGCAAACGTGGCGCCGTGCGTCGGGAAGGTGCCGGCCCCGGCCGGCACGGTCTGTTTGCGCGCGAGGGAGCCCGCGATGGCCAGTGCCGGAATGTACATGGCGAAGCGGCCAAACAGCATCGCGAGGCCGACGGTCCAGGTGTAAAACGGCAACGCCGCGCCCAGGCCGCCGAACGCCGACCCGTTGTTGCCGACGCCGGAGGCGAACGCGTACAGGATCTCCGACAGACCGTGGGGACCGGGGTTGAAGATGCCGGCGAGACCGCCCTTGGATGAGACGGCCCAGGCGGCGAGCCCCAGAATCACGAACGTCGGCACGATCATCGCGAGAACCGCCATCTTGATCTCGAAGGCCTGGATCTTCTTGCCGAGGTATTCCGGCGTCCGCCCCACCATGAGGCCGGCCAGGAACACGGCCATGATGGCAAAGGCCAGCATCCCTAAGAGGCCCACGCCCCAGGCTCCGATGATGACCTCACCGCTCATCATGTTAAAGAGCGGGATCATCCCTCCGAGCGGCATCAGGCTGTCGTTGGCCGCCGCCGTCGAGCCCCAGGATACCGCCGTCGTCAATGTTTCGAAGAACGACGACAGGGCCGGGCCGAACCGCCAATCGATGCCTTCCAGATTGGGCCCGTGCAGACCCAGCTGGGCCAGGAGCGGGTTTGTCGCCACCTCGGCGTGGTAGAGGATGAAGACCCCGGCGACAAACATCGCCATCATGGCCGCCAGGATGGTCCAGCCCTGGCGGGTGTCGCCGACGGCCTTGCCAAAGTAGTAGGTGAGCCCCACGGGAATGGACACGCCGATCATCATCTGGAATATCAGCGAGGCGGCCCCCGGAGACTCGAACGGATGGCCGGCGTTCACGTTGAAGAAACCGCCGCCGTTGTCGCCAAACTGCATGGCCGACTCAAACGCCCCGACCGGACCGCGCGCGATGAGCTGATGACCTCCCTGCAGGGTAGTCACATGCGCATACGGCAAAAGCGTGTCCGGGGTCCCCATCGCCACCAGCACCAGCGCCGATATCAACAGCACCGGCAGGGCCACGAACAACAGGGTGCGTGTGAGGTCCACCCAGAAGTTGCCCAGCGTGTCGGCGTTCTTGCGGGAGAACCCACGAATGAAGGCCACCGCCATGCACAACCCGGTGATAGGCGACAACACCTGCTGGATCATGAGCATGTCCTGGGAGAAGTAACTCATGGTTGCCTCACCCGAGTACGCCTGCCAGTTGGTATTGGTCATGAAGCTCACGGCTGTGTTGAAGCTTAAATGCGGCCCTAAGTCCGGCAGGTGCTGCGGGTTGAACGGCAGCACACTCTGGATGCGCAGGAGGATGTAGAGGGCGATGAATCCGACCAGATTGAAAATCAAAAGGGCGAAGACGTATTCCGTCCAGCGCATCTCATGCTTGGAGTCCACGCCGGTCCAGCGATAGAGCCGTCGTTCGAGAGGCCCCATCACCGGCTCAAGCCATGTGCGCGGCCCGTCGTATACGGCGTACAGGTACGACCCCACCGGCTTTGCCAGCGCGATGATCGCGGCCGTCAGAACAAGAATCCCTACGACTCCCGGAATAGTCATGCCAGACTCGTCCCCCAGTCTTGAGACACCGGACGTTCGGAGGTAGTGTAGCCGCCGCCCCGTAAAAAAGTCAGAGACCACCTCCTGGCCAAAGTAGAAAAAACATAAACAGGGGCGTGCGGCCATGGCTCGGGGCCACGTGTCCAGGTTTTGGGTCGTCGGACGCGTCGACCCAGGAGCCGCGCGGATTTAGCCCAAGGTCCCCCGAGGGATGGCGTGCCGCCCGCACGCCATCCCTCATGGTCGTTCGAGTCGGGAGCGGATGCGCGTTGGGTTGGTTCTATCGCGTCTCGCGTCCTACAGGCGGTGCTGCCGGCGCTCGCCGTCAGCACGGCGGCAGTCCTCAGCCGCCCGTATTTAGGCCGTGACGCGGGCATTCGGCCGAGGTCTCCCGGGCGCGAAAGGACATGTCAGTTAAACGCGCAGCGATACTGGATGAGCGAACTCCACTCACCCCGGTAGCGTTCCTGGCCGCTCCGTCCCGTTTCCCGAAATCCTGTCCCTCGCAGCAGGGCCTGGGCCCGCGGATTGGCCTCATGGGTTTCTGCCGTGAACACGGTGATGCCCTTGGTCGACTGCGCGCAGCGCATCGTGCACCGGATGGCTTCCGAGCCGATGCCGCGTCCCCACAGACCAGATTCCCCGATGGCAATCCCGAGTTCAGCGGAGCCATCCCCCATAAAGACGAGATCCACGTACCCAACCATGCGCCGCCGGTAGACGATGCCGAACCGCAAGAGGTTATCGGGGGGATGCTCGACGCATCTCCTCCACCAGTCACAAAGAGCGTCCGAAGACAGGTCCGTCGTCCAGCCATTGGCGAGGCAAAACTCTCGATCCAAAGACCACGTCCACACGGTCTCGTAGTCAGCCAGGTCTATGGTCCGTAAGGAAATGTCGCTCATGGGTCTCCCCTCATCCGCCGCATCACGCATACTAACACCAGCGTTTCCCCCGCGGACTAAGTGCCGGACGGGTCATCACGGGTCAGCAAAGTAGGCTCGAGGACGCCGACCCGTCGGAAAAAGCCTTGAAAAGGGATTCCCGCAACCGCCGGGGGAAGCGGATGTGTTGGTAGTTGCGGGCGGGACGGAGGCGGTAAGAAGATGCGCGTGGTTGCCATCGAAGAGCACTTTGCCCCGAAGGACCTCTTGGCGCAGAGGGAACCGGTCCTGGGAGATCTCGGACGGCTCTCCGAACCCCTGGACGATGTCGGCGACGGACGGCTGGCCGACATGGATCGTCACGGCATCAGCCTGCAAGTGTTGTCCTCCACCCCGCCCAACCCGGAGACGGCTGATGAGGCACGCCGTTGGAATGACCGCCTGGCAGGCATTGTGGCCCTGCATCCAGACCGGTTCGGAGGGTTCGCGTCACTCGCCACCCCCGATCCCTCGAGCCTGGCGCGGGAATTGGAACGGGCCGTCACGACCCTCGGGTTTTACGGTGCCATCGTGCATGGGCACACGCACGGCCAGTTTCTCGATCATCCGGACTACTGGCCCCTGTTCGAGGCGGCCGAAGCTCTTCGCGTCCCTCTTTATCTACACCCGACGCCGCCCACGCCAGCGGTGTTCGACGCTTACTACGGAGGGCTCGACCCGGCCGTCGCGCGCGTGCTTTCCACGAGTGGCTGGGGGTGGCACGCCGAGACCGGGCTTCATGCTCTTCGCCTCATCGTTTCGGGCATCTTCGATCGTTTCCCCGGACTCACGGTCGTGATTGGCCACATGGGCGAGGACGTCCCGTTTTCCCTGGCGCGCGCCGACAGCACGGTGGGTCGGGCGGCCGTGCATCTCCGCCGTTCCATCACGGAGTACTTTACGGAGAATTTTTACATTACGACCAGTGCCTACTTCACCCTTCCGCCATTCCTGTGCGCGCTCATGGTGGTGGGAGTCGACCGCATCCTTTTTTCTGTCGACTACCCGTTCTCAGAAAACGGTCCCGGTCGTGCCTTTCTGGACGCGATGCCGGTCAGCGAGGTGGATCGGGAGAAGATCGCGCATGGAAACGTGGAGCGGCTCCTCAGACTTCCCCCGGCATCGAACGTGTAAGGACGACGCACCAACGCGTCTCGCTGCGCCTCCTTGATCGGCGTCAGCAATGACGCGGTCTGAAAGAGGCCGGCCCCACGGATGAAGTGGAAGAAGGTAAAGAAGAACAGGACCTGGAGACTGTGCCCCGGGTCAAGAGGGCCCCGCCCGCGAGGTGTCGGCGCGGCCAAGCTCAAGGGGGCGGGCACTCAGGCATAGTGGCACGAGTGTCAGGAGGCAAGGCTCTCCGCCAGGATGAGAAACACGCTCGCGGTCCAGGTAAAGGCTGAATCACGAAGGCCCTGACCGGTCGTGGCATCAAAGTTCTCATAGAAACCATGGGCGTCGACCGTCCCACAGAATCGACGGGCAAGCGACTCGGCCAGGCGCGGCGCTCCGGCTTGTTGCAGCGCATCCCAAAACAGCAGGACCACCGGCGCCCAGACCGGGCCCCGCCAGTACCCGTCGCGGGCGAAGAACGGACTTGTCAGGCTTTCGGTCGCGAGTCCATGGGGCGACCAGAAGCGATCGGAGTCGCCGACCCCCTCAATGAGGCGGCGCCGGACGTCGTCGGGGAGCAGGGCCCCCAGAACCAGGGGCATGTACATCAGGAG
>JAJZYZ010000126.1 GCA_021797815.1 Bacillota bacterium | reverse complement strand
TTCGCGGTTCGCCGCGTGGTATGCCGCCGACGGCCAGGGCCGGCCCTCCATTCCCGCGAGCTACATGTCCACCCTCCTTTTGCTCCACTTGATGTATGGCTGGTCGGACCGGCACGCGGGGGACCACGCCGCGTTCGATGACCGGTGGCAGTTCGCCCTGGGGGTTAGCCGCACTCCCGAGATTGTCTGTGACCCCGCCACCCGCTGTAAGTTCCGGGCCAAGGCCCTGGCGCAGGAGGCGGGGCGGATGCTACTGCGCGAGACGTTGGCGGACGCCAGTGTCGCCGGCCTCTGGGGCCACGAGGCGGACATCACCGACCGCTTCATGATCGCGGGGACGGCGGCGCGGCAGGGGACGGTGCTCCACATCGCGCGGGTCACCCGCCAGGTGCTGGTCGAAGCCGAGGAGGCGAGCCTGCCATCGCCGCTGCTGCGGCGGACGGACTACCGCGGACGCCGCCAACCCGCCATTGATTGGGCCAGCGAGACGGCCCGACACGCCTTCCTGCAAGCCCTGATCGCCGACGCCGCTACGCTGACGGCGTGGGCACCGGCCCCCACCCCTCCGGAGAGCCTGCGCCAGGCGGCGGCCCTGCTGGAGACCGTCGCGGCGCAGGACATCACCCAGGACGCGCACGCCACGGTCCACATTGCGGACCAAGGGGCGCCCGACCGCATCCTCTCGGCCGTGGACCCCGCCATGCGACACGGGCGGACGTCCTCCAGTCAGAAGTTTGACGGGTATAAGGCGCACGTGAGCCTCCAACGGGAGGACGGTGGGCGACCGCGCCTGGCGACGGGGGTGACCGTGATGCCCGGGAACGCGCCAGACGGGAACCAGACGGTCGCCGTCTTCCAGGAACGCGAAGCGCTGACGGGCATCCGGCCCCAAGCCCTCTGGAGGGACACCGCGTATGGGAGCGTGCCCACGCGCCAAGCGGTGGAGGAGGCCACCCCGGACGTGCAGTGGGAAGCGCCGGTACCGCCGGCGGTCGCACGGGACGGCCAGTTCCCGAAGACCGCGTTTACGATTGATTGCGCTGCGCAAACCGTCACCTGCCCCGCCGGCCCGCCGCCTCCCGGACGAGCGGGAGCGGAAAGTCACCGTGCACGTGCCCGACGCCCTCTGCGCGGCCTGCGAGCTCCGTGCCGCCTGGACAGCCGGGACCCATGGGCGGATTGTGGACATCACGGCCACCGAAGCGGACACCCAAGCGGAACCGGCGCGACAAGCCGACCGGGCGTGGCAGCAAGCTATCGGCAACGGACGACCGTCAAGCCCGGCATCCGGGGCTTGACCCGCTTCCGGGTCGGGTGTTCGCCGGGGGGTGATGTCTGTTCCGCCTAACCGGACCGCTCGGAATGAGCCCCCCTCGGGGGTATCCGGCCCGTCGTGGTCCGGTGACCCGGACAGCGTGCGGTCCCCCGGGGGGACCACCGGCCGCCGACTGGGGGTTGCCAGAACCCCAGGAGCAGTCCGGGACGTGCTAAATCACCAGTTCTCTCGAGGGTCCCGGTGTAAAGTCGCGGCCGGCGGGCATCTATTGACCGGCCGGCCTCGGTAGGCGTCAGGGAGACGCTTTCAGCCGGAGCGCGAGACGCCCCCATTTCCGGTGTCCGAGCTCCGGGCTCAGGTTACATCGTGTCGTCGGGTTTCCTGCCCTGGGTGGAGGGGAAGATGGGCATGTTTTCGTGGAGCCGCATTCAAAGCGCCGAGGCCCTGGCTAAAAGCCGCGCGCCCCGATTTCGCCCAGAGTGGCGAAGCACCATCATCGGATACTTCGGTCTGGCCCCCGGGATGCGCGTGCTGGAAGTGGGGTGCGGTCCGGGAACCCTGGCCCCGTATCTCGCCCACGGGATAGCCCCAGGAGGCCGGGTGGTGGGCGTGGACCTTGATGCGGACTTTGTGAGCCTGGCGCGGAAGGCGGCGGAGACAAGTGATCAGAGGGCGAGCGTCGCCTATGAGGTGGCAGACGCGTACGCTCTGCCCTTTGCGGACGGATCGTTCGACGCCGCCGTGAGCTACACCGGGATCGGGGTTCTTACGGACCCGGAGCGTGCTGTGCGTGAAATGAGGCGGGTGGTGCGGCCGGGAGGCATCGTGGCCGTGGCCGAAGCCGTGTCGGGGCCGTTTGGTTTTCGTTTTGAGGGAGTGGACAGCCTGCACGACACCACCGCCTATCCGGAGGCATCCCGGTATTGGACGCTGCGTCGGCGGCTCATGGCCGGCGTTGCGGCCGGACGTCCCGCCGACATCGGGAGCAGCCGGTGGCCGCCTGCAGCCATTCCGGCGCTTCTGGCCGCGACCGGTCTCCGAAGCCTCGTCATAAATGCCTGGGGTTACGTGACGATGTCAGACGACGGGAGCCCGGACAACGGCGAGACCGAAGAGGGGGTGGCGATGGAGAACGAGTGGGAAGCCCTGGCCACGGCGCTTAAAGCGGATCCGGCCCACCATCAGCTCCTGTCACAGGAAGAGTGGAACGAGTGGGAAAAGCTGTCGGCCGTCCGCCGCCGATGGCGGGCGGAACACCCTGCCTACGCCTACGAGGCGGGGCTGTCGGTTGTCGTCCGCGGCATCAACCGGAACGGGTCGCCGTGAGCGCGGAATCCGCGAAAAGTCGAGAAGCCGCCGCTCGGCTTTGGGCGGTAATGGAGGCAAGTCGGCCCGAGATCTGGCCGGGTGCGCGCCCCTGGGCGGATCCGCATGGGAGTTTCGGCACCTTGCCCGACGCCGAGGGGCTCGGGGCGTCGGTCATGCGGCTTCGGGTGCCGCCCGAAAAACTGGCTGACTTCATGCCCGCGCTCCTGCACCGGTATCCGAAGCCGCCCCGGTTCTCCGTCGGTCCTTTCGAGACGCCCGGGCTCAGGGAGTGGCTGTCGGAACACGATTACGTGTGCGAGATGGTAGAAACCGTGCTGGTGCTGCCGCGAGACAGTTGGCCGCACGGACCAGGGGCCGGCCCGGTCGTGCGGGAAGCCTTAAATCTGGCCGATCTTCTTCAGACGCTTCGTCTCGACCAGATCGTTTTTGACGAACCTCTTCGTACCGGTGCTGGTCTGCGCCGCGAGTGGGCGCGCTATGGGGGCCACCGCCGCCTCTTCCTGGCTCCCGGGGACGATGGCACGGCCCGGGCAAGCGGCGTATACACCGACTTTGGTCGGTGGATTCTTCTGTCCGGAGCGGTCACCCATCCCGGCCATCGAAGACAGGGCCTCTATCATGCCGTCGTGCAGGCGCGGATTGACGCCGCGCGCACCTCCTCTGCGGCATCCTTCGCTGCCGAATATGCCAATCAGGCTACTTCGGCACCCATTCTTGAGCACCTAGGGTTTCAGGCCATTGGGACGGTCACGGTGTGGGCACCCTCGCCAGGGTGAGATCTCGAAGCTGTCCCGGATGGCGCGGGACGACCCACAGAACCGGGTGCGTGCGTCCGGTCAGGAACCGACACGGTCACGGCCGCGAAACCGTTGGGGGGCGGAATTCGTGTTCCCGCATCGGCGGCCAAGATGCCTATCCGGCCGCTCGGCGGCAATCCTGCCCGCCCTCTTTTCTCCGCCCGCCCGTCTGGCGCACGCCCACGCCGTCGAGGGGCCGGCGGGAGTCAGCACCCCATCCGAACGCACATCGTCTACCCATCAAGAACTTTGGGGCCACGAGTCTCATTCGGCCGTCCCCTTCACGGTATGCTGGGTTTGTGGCTGTCCGGAACGGCGGCGTCCTCGCCCGGTGACGGGGACCGGTGCGCGGGCC
>JAJZYZ010000043.1 GCA_021797815.1 Bacillota bacterium | reverse complement strand
GAGCTCCCGGGCCAGCGGCAGCACCAGGGAGGCCACGCCGCCCTTGGAGGCGGCGTAGGCCGCCTGCCCCACCTGCCCCTCGAACGCGGCAATTGACGCCGTCAGGATGAGAACGCCCCGCTCTCCGTCTTCACCCGCCGGATTCTCGCGCATGCGGGCGGCGGCCAGCCGGGCCGCATTGAAGGTGCCAATCAGATTTACCCGGATCACTCGTTCGAATCGTTCAAGGTCATGGGGTCCGTCCCTGCCCAGGACCCTTTCGGCCAGGACCACCCCGGCCGAGCTCACAAGCCCGCCAAGAGGGCCAAAGCGGGCGCTGACGGTGTCCAGGGCCGCCGAAAGGCTCTCGGAATCGGTCACGTCGGCAGGCACGGCCAGGCACCGGCCGGGATGCCGG
This sequence comes from Bacillota bacterium, assembly GCA_021797815.1. GTDB lineage: Bacteria > Bacillota > Sulfobacillia > Sulfobacillales > JAIMBI01 > JAKATP01. Next base: position 20,285 of record JAJZYZ010000043.1, on the reverse strand, counting down.
GCCGCCGCCTCAGCCGCGGCGGCCGCGTTCACATCGACGATCCCCACCCGGGCTCCCGCTCCGGCCAGCATATCGACCGTCGCCCGGCCGAGGCCCGAACCTCCGCCGGTTACGACAAATGCGCGGTCGCGAAGCTCCATGAAACGCCCCCCTCCGCCGTCACCCATCATCCCAAGGGGGGACGTCCGGGGTCAACTGCGGCGCTCCGCCGTCCCCAGCAGGAGGCGCCTCAGTTCCGTCTTCTGGAACTTGCCGGCGGCGCTGTGGGGAATCGCCTCCACCACTTCGAGCCGGTCGGGAAGCCACCAGCTGGCAAAATGGGGACGCAGGAACTCGCGCACGGCCTCAAGCGTCAGCGTCTCGCCCGGCTTCAAGACTACAACCGCCAGTGGACGCTCCACCCAACGCGGATCCGGCATCCCGATGACCGCCGCCTCCATCACCGACGGATGCCCCATGATGGCATTCTCCAGGGCCACCGAGCTTATCCACTCACCGCCTGACTTGATGACGTCCTTGCTGCGGTCTTGAATGGTCATGTACCCCCGGGAATCCAGCGTGACCAGATCGCCGGTGCGGAACCAGCCGTCGTCCGTGAAGCGGTCAACCGCGGCCTCATCGCGATAGTAGCTTCGGGCAACCCAGGGACCCCGCACCTCAAGCTCACCCTGGGAAGTGCCATCCCACGGGAGCTCCCGGCCCTCGTCGTCCCGGATCCGCATCTCCACCAGCGGCGTGGCCTGTCCCTGCGTAAGGATCGTGGCAAAGCGCGTCTCCTCGTCGGCGTCGGCCAGATCCGAGCGGGCCGTGGACACGGAACCTAGAGGCGACGTCTCGGTCATGCCCCAGGCATGAATCATCCGGACTCGATGCCGTTCCCAGAATCCCCGCAGCACGGAGGCGGGCACGGCGGCGCCGCCGACCAGCATGTACCGGAGCGAGGAGACGTCGTACCGCTCCGGCGCCTCGTCGAGGAGTTTCAAGATCCCGAACCATACGGTCGGAACCCCCGCCGTGATGGTGACCCGCTCCGACTGAAACAGCTCCAGCAGCGAGGTGGGATCGAGATGGCGGCCGGGCAGCACCTGGCTTGCGCCCTGCAGCGAAGCGGACCAGGGAAGCCCCCAGCCATTCACGTGAAACATGGGCACCATGGGGCTCACGATGTCGCTCTCCACCAAGCCGAGGCCCCCCTCGGCGTTGGTCACCCCCAGCGCGTGCAGCACCGTGGACCGGTGGGAATACAGGACGCCTTTCGGCCGGCCGGTGGTGCCGGAAGTGTAGCAGAGGGCGGCCGCCTGCCGCTCGTCCTCGATGCGGAACTGAAAGCGGGCCCGGGACCCGGACTGTACAAGATCCTGGTACGACAGGAATCCGGGCGGAGCCGGCTCACCTTCATCCACCACCACGATCTCACGGGCGGGAATCCGGTCCCGGATGGGGGCGATGAGGGGGAGCACGGTGCGGTCGACAAAGACGATCTGGTCGTCGGCGTGGTTGAAGATGTAGCTGAGGTCCTGCGGATGCAGGCGCAGGTTCACGGTGTGCAGGACCGCACCGATAGACGGAATGGCGAAGTATAGTTCCAGGTGATGATAGCTGTTCCACATCACGGTCGCGATCCGATCGCCCGGCTCCACCCCGAGTTCGATCAGGGCCGCGCCCAATCGTGCGGCCCGATCCAGTACCTCGCCGTAGGTTGATCGGTGAATGGTCCGGTCCGGCAGATTGGACACCACCGCCTTGCCGGGAAAATAGCGCTCCGTCCGGCGCCAGATGGCGCCCACATCAAGGGGATAGTCAATCATCAATCCTTCCAGGTAAGCCATATCCCGTCCCCCTCCAAAGTCAAATCAAGAACCTCCACCACATGGGACCTGTGTTCGCGATATGTCTGAAAGATTCCTAGCGATGGGGTCCATTTCCCCGAACGAGCCGGGCCGTCGGCGTCTGGCCGGCCCGAAACGACCGGCCTTTCTCTAGAGTGTAACTTCGCGCGCGACGCAGCCTCCCGGATACAGGCGCCCACCTCACCGTCGGCCAGGGCGGCCAGCGACCCGAGGAACGGCCGCTCGCGTTCGCCCGGCTTAAAAGAGTCTTCGGCGACCGGCACGCATCTGACCCGGTCGGAGAGGGTGGAGCCGCCATAGATGTATCCCCTGCCCTGGTTGGCATGCGTCATCAAATACCTCGCCAATGCGCATGTCCGGGGCCGACTTGCTTGGGGGGCGCACGGTCGACCACAGATGTGGTCCCATGCCTGATTCGGGATGAACCGGCTGGGGGTCGATGGGGGCCCGGATCCTGGGGCATGAAGGCACGCCGGCGGCACGCGGTGCTCTATGAAGGACGGCGCCAGGCCCCCAACCGGCGCGTGAAGCTCTCGCGGGCCGCCGAGTCCCGTCGCCAGCGGAATACCCGCTTCGATTCCTATCAACGTCTCTCAGCGACCGGATCAGCCAGGAAAAGGGAGGCAGAACGAATTTCACGGACAATGAAGGGGTGACTGTGGGGACCGAGCCCTCGTCAGTCAGCGCGCGACGGACTTGTAGGCGCGCGCCATGGAGCGCCGCGGGAGCCGCCTCCAGGCCCACGAGACCCGTTCGCCGCATAGAGTCGGGCCTGAGCGGCCGGGAGCCTGGCTCCAGGCCGCGCCGCGCAGTATCGCGCGGCGCCCGCTTGCCCGCTCGGTTTCCCTCCCGGTCTCCCCGACGGCTTCAAGGCTCCGTCCCTCAGTAGAGGGGAAAGCCGGTCCCGAGCCGCAGGAGCGCCCGAAAGGCCAGGTAGGCCTGTTCCATGTCGGGGCAGGTCACCTCCACCGTCCGGCCGTCGACCCGGGCGGCGCCCGGATACAACATGGCCAGGTCCGTGCCCTGCGTGGTCATGAAGCCAAGCTCCAGGGTGACAGGCGTGGGAATGACAAGAGGCTTCGGACCCTGGCCGCGGGCGATGCGCTCGACCGCCCGGGATGCCGCCTCCGAGAGCTCTCGGTGCACCAGATCCGGATGTTTGAGGCGCGCGCTCTTTCGGCCGAGGGCCCATTTCGTGACCACGAACTCGGTCTCCCCCAGGTACGGATGCGCCTCGTCGTAAAGCGCCTGGTCCCCCGACACGACACCGACCGGAATGCCAAAATGGCCGGCAAGATAGGCGTTCAGCCCGCACTCGCCCACTTCCTGCCCATTCAGCGCCACATGGTGCACATCACCGGTGTAGGTGTGGTCCATGATGGCCCCGGCGGTCCCGGCGCGCGCGTGGTAGCCGATGAAAAAGGCCACATCGTGGCCGACGAGACCCTCCCCCATCTGAAGGCGCTTGCCGGTGCCGGAAATGAGCTCGGTCGCAGGAGGAAGACCTTCAAGCTCGTCGTAGGCGAGGTTCAGCATGCCGTCGTGGGAGTCGTTCACCAGCACGCGGCTTGCGCCGGCCGCCCAGGCGGCTTCCACCACCGTCCGCATCTCCCGGATCATGTGCGGACGGGAGCGCTCGTACTCGCGCTCTTCCGGCAGGAACTGCCGGCGGTCGACGAGTCCACCGATGCCCTCCATGTCCACCGATATGTACACACGTGGTCCCGGCATCGTGCGCCTCCCTCTCTCCTTGCTACCCGAGGACGACCAGATCGTCGCCCTCCGCCACCGGCGAGCCCTTCTCGACGGCCACCTGTTCGACCGTGCCGTCACGGGGCGCCACAATCTCGTTTTCCATCTTCATGGCCTCCAGGATGACCAGCACCTGTCCTTCGGTCACCCGGGACCCGACCTTCACCTTCACGTCCAGCACCATCCCGGGCAGCGGCGCCTTGATGACGCCGCTTCCGCCCACAGCCGACGCCGGACGGCGCTCGGGCGTCGGCGCGGCTGCTCTCGGCGCGGCGGCACCGGAATGCGCCGGCGACGTTACGGCCTTCTGCCCACTCTCGTCCGCCAGGAGTTCCTCCAGCTCGACTTCATATGCCTGGCCGTCCACGGTAACCCGAAATCGCCGCTTTACCACGGCCATCCTCCCCGCATGCTGTCCTGCCGCCCCATCGTGCGCCACGCACCCGCCACCGGCCATACGGCCCTCACCCTGAGCCGGACCGGCTCTCCTTCCACCGCCGCCAGGACAGCGGCGATAGCGGCGACGAGGCGCGGGTCGGAGAGATGGTCATCTTTACCCGTCCGCCGCCGCCCGTGTTCGCGAGTTGGCATCCTCATCCTCCGTCCCCTCCGGACAGCCGGCACGTCCGTGTCTTGTCGTCTACCTGCCCGTCACACCGGCATGTTGCCGTGCTTTTTCGGCGGCCGGCCGTCGCGTTTGCCGTAGAGCGACTGCAGGCTTCGGATAAGAAACTCCCGGGTCTCTTCCGGAAAGATGACGGTGTCCACATAGCCGCGCGCGGCCGCGACGTAGGGATTGGCGAAGCGCTCCCGGTACTCGGCAACTTTCTTCTTCCTTACCGCCGCCGGATCGTCCGCCCCCTGCAGCTCCCGGCGATAGATGATGTTGGCGGCGCCCTCCGGTCCCATGACGGCAATCTCGGCCGTGGGCCAGGCCGCCGCCAGATCCGCGCCCAGCGACCGGCTGCACATGGCCAGGTAGGCGCCGCCGTAGGCCTTGCGGCAGATGATGGTCACCTTGGGCACGGTCGCCTCCGCGTAGGCGTACAGCACCTTGGCCCCGTGGCGGATAATGCCGCCATACTCCTGGCCGGTGCCCGGCAGATAGCCCGGGGTATCCACCAGGGTTACCAGGGGAAGATTGAACGCGTCCGCAAAGCGGACGAAACGACCGAGCTTGTCCGAGGCGTTGATGTCCAGGGTTCCCGCCAGGACCCGCGGCTGATTGGCCACCACCGCCACCGGGTGCCCGTCGAGATAGGCGAGACCAACCACCAGATTATCCGCGTAGCCGCGCTGGAACTCCAGAAACGACCCGCCGTCGAAGATGCCAAAAATGGCCGTCCGGATGTCGTAGGGCTTGTTCGGATCGTCCGGCACCAGCCGGGCCAGGTCCACCTCCTCCGGCTCCACCGCCGCGCGGACCGGCGGGTCCTCAAGATTGTTGGACGGGAGCCTTCCCAGCAATTCGCGGATGAGCGCCAGTGCCTGCTCGTCGTCATCGGTCGCAAAGTGTGCCACGCCGCTCCGCCGGAGCTGGCTGTCGGCACCTCCCAGCTCCTCGGCCGACACCTTCTCACCGGTGACCGCCTCGATGACCTGGGGCCCAGTGATGAACATCTGGGCCGTTCCCCGGACCATCACTACGATGTCGGTGAGGGCCGGCGAATACACGGCGCCGCCGGCGCTCGGCCCCATGATGCACGTGATCTGGGGAATCACGCCCGAGGCATGGGTGTTGCGCTTGAAAATTTCGCCATAGCCGTTCAGGGCGTCAACGCCTTCTTGGATGCGGGCCCCGCCCGAGTCATTGAGACCCACGATGGGCGCGCCCGAACGGAGGGCCAGATCCTGCACCCGCTGGATCTTGGCGGCGTGCATCTCGCCCAGGCTCCCGCCCAGCACGGTGAAGTCCTGCGCGTAGACGTACACGGTCCGGCCGTGGACGAGGCCTACGCCGGTGACTACCCCGTCACCGGGCGCGTCGCCCAGATCCTGGCCGCGATGGGTGACATGGGCGCCAAGCTCCTCCCAGCTCCCGGGGTCCAGGAGCTGAATCACCCGCTCGCGCGCGGTAAGCTTGCCCATGTCGTGCTGGCGCCGGACGCGTTCGGAGCCGCCGAGACCGTGGGCCGCCTCGCGGCGGCGGGTCAGATCCTCCCGGTGGTTCATGCGCCCTCCGGGTGCTGGACAAGCTCCACCAAGACCCCCGCAAAGGCGCTAGGGTGGACAAACGCGACCTCGGTGCCGTGCGCGCCCGGTCTTGGCTCCCGATCGATGAGACGGGCGCCCTGGGCCTCCAGATCGCCCAGGGCGGCCCGGATGTCCGGCACCCGAAACGCGATATGGTGAAGGCCCTCGCCCCGCCGGGCCAGGAACCGACCCACGGGGGTGTCGTCCCCCGCCGCCGCCAGAAGCTCGATGGCGCCGCCCTCGAAGTCGCAGAACTGAACCCGGACCCCCTGGCCGCCCACGTCTTCCGGCGGGCCGGCCGCCCGGGTTACTTTCGACCATGCGGCCCCGGCGGTCTTCAAGTCGCCGACCGCCACCCCAATATGGTCAAGCTTCATCCCCATAGTCCCATTCATCCCGTTCAGCCCACTGGCCCGACTCATCCGACCGCCCCCTCTCCCAGGTAGACTAGAGCACCACCGGCGGGCGGTAACGCCCGAATACTTCACGGAGGGCGCCCGCCATCTCTCCCAGGGTAACGTACGCCTCCACCGCCTCCACAATGGGCGGAAGGAGGTTCCGGCCATCCTGGGCCGCCGCCCGCAGATCCCCGAGGCACCGGTCGACCTGACCCGGATCGCGGCCCGCGCGCACGGCCGCCACCCGCGCCCGCTGGGCCTCTTCGAGTGCGGGGTCGACGGTGGCCACCCGCATGGCCGCCGCTTCCGTGTCCTGGTAGCGGTTCACCCCCACCACGGTCCGCTCCCCCTCCTCGACCTGGCGCTGGTAGCGGTACGCGGCCTCCTGGATCTCTCGCTGGACATACCCGCTCTCGATGGCCGCCACGGCGCCGCCGCGGCGCGCCACCTCATCCAGGTAGCGGCGGGCTTCGGTCTCCAGACGGTCGGTTAGCGATTCCACAAAGTAGGATCCGGCCAGCGGATCGACCGTGGCCGCCACCCCGCTTTCAAAGGCCAGGATCTGCTGGGTGCGCAGCGCGAGCCGCGCCGACTCCTCCGTCGGCAGCGCCAGCGCCTCGTCCCGGGAGTTGGTGTGAAGCGACTGGGTGCCGCCCATCACGGCCGCCAGCGCCTGCAGCGTCACCCGCACGACGTTGTTGTCCACCTGCTGCGCCGTGAGCGACGAGCCGGCCGTCTGGGTGTGAAACCGAAGCATGGCGGAACGGGGATCTTGCGCGCCGAAGCGCTCCCGCATGATGTGCGCCCACAGACGGCGGGCGGCCCGGTATTTGGCCACTTCCTCGAAGAAGTCGAGATGCGCGTTGAAGAAGAAGGACAACCGGGGGGCAAAGGAATCGACGCCCAGGCCCGCGGCGATGGCCGCCTCCACGTAGGCGATGCCGTTGGCCAGCGTAAAGGCGATCTCCTGGGCCGCGGTCGACCCCGCCTCGCGGATATGGTAGCCGGAGATGGAGATCGTGTTCCAGCTGGGGAGGTGCTCGGCGCACCAGGAAAATGTGTCGGTGATGAGGCGCATGGAGGGCCGCGGCGGGAAGATATAGGTGCCGCGCGCCGCGTACTCCTTCAAGATGTCGTTCTGGATGGTCCCGCTCACCCGCGACAGGTCCGCTCCCTGCTTCTTCGCCACCGCCACCACCATCGCCAGCAGGATGGCGGCCGGCGCGTTGATGGTCATCGACACCGTCACCGCATCGAGAGGAATCCCCTGGAGCAGGACTTCCATGTCGGCCAGCGAGTCGATGGCGACGCCGACCTTCCCCACCTCCCCCTCCACCTGGGGGTCGTCGGAGTCGTAGCCCATCTGGGTGGGCAGGTCAAAGGCCACCGACAGCCCCGTCTGCCCCTGGTCGAGGAGATATCGATACCGGCGATTCGACTCCTCGGCCGTGCCAAATCCGGCGTACTGGCGCATGGTCCAGAGCCGTCCGCGATACATGGTCGGGTAGATGCCGCGCGTAAACGGGTACGAACCCGGAAAGCCATCGGCCTCCAGGTAAGGGTGCGTCTTCAGGTCAAGCGGTGTGTACAGCACATCCACCGGCATGCCTGAAAGCGTCTCGGCAGGTTCGGGCGGGCGCCGTTCAAGCGCCGCCCGGTAATCCCGAGCGGCGCCCTCCAGATCTCGGCCGCCCGCCGGGGTATCGGATCCGGACATCAGTACGAGCCTCCCCGATGGGTTCCCGGGACCGTTAGCGAAGCCAGCCCCGTACCCGCATGGCCTGCGCGATGCGGTCGACCGCAACCAGGTAAGCGGCCCGCCGGAGCGAGACGCCGTAATGCTCGTGCATGTCGTGCATCGCCTCGATGGCCGCCCCCATCATCTCTTCGAGGCGGCGGAAGACTTCCTCTTCGGTCCAGTAAAACCTCATCTGGTTCTGGACCCACTCGAAGTAGGACACCGTCACCCCGCCCGCATTGGCGAGGATGTCGGGCACCACCATGACGCCCTTTTCAAACAGGATGTTGTCGGCCTCTTCGGTGGTGGGGCCGTTGGCGCCCTCGCCAACAATCCGGGCCCGGATGCGGCCCGCGTTGTCGGCCGTAATCACATTCTCGAGGGCGGCCGGAATGAGGATGTCGACCGGCAGCTCAAGGACGTCGGCATTGGCGATGGGTTCTGACTGGGGATAGCCGGTCACGTTCCGATGCACCTGCTTGTACGCCAGCACATCTTTGATGTCGAGCCCGTCGGGATTGAAGATCCCGCCCTCTTTGTCAGACACCGACACCACGCGCGCCCCAAGCTCCGTCGCGGCCAGCGCGGCCACCGAGCCGACGTTCCCGAATCCCTGGATGGCGACTCGCGACTGGGTGAAGTCAATATTGATCTGCCGCGCCATCTCCCGCACCGCCAGCAAGAGACCCCGCCCGGTAGCCTCGACCCGCCCGGCCGAGCCGCCGATCACGAGCGGCTTGCCGGTAATCATGCCGAATGTATTCTCGCCGCGAATGCGGCTGTACTCATCCACCATCCAGGCCATGATCTGCGGGTTCGTGGAAACGTCGGGGGCCGGAATGTCCTTGTCCGGTCCGATCACCGAGGCAATCGACCGGATGTACTCGCGCGACAGCCGCTCGAGCTCCAGCTCCGAGAGCTGCTCGGGATCACAGGCGATGCCGCCCTTGCCGCCGCCGTAAGGCAGGCCCAAGAGCGCGCACTTCACCGTCATCCACATGCTGAGGGCCTTCACTTCATCCGCATTGACGTCGGGATGAAAGCGAAGGCCCCCTTTGGTGGGTCCGAGCGCATCGTTGTGGTGAGCACGGTAGCCGGTGAAGACCTGCAGGGTGCCGTCATCGCGGATGAAGGGGACGGCGACTTCGAAAAATCGGAGCGGTTGGCGCAGAAGCTCGTACACCGCGGGTTCAAGGTTGAGCGTCTCTACGGCTTCTTTGAAAGCCTGCTGAGCGCGCAGAAAAGGGTTCAGACTGGAATCCGCCACGGACTAATCCTCCTTAGGGACTCGAGGCTGTCACGCCCGCACGGCGGCAAGAGAAAAAGAACGGCCGGCCTCATGCCACCCGAGCACGCCGGTATTATAGCATAGGGTCTGTCCCACAATTCGCGCGGAGGCTCTCCTAGCCTTCGAGCCGGCTCCGGATTCCCGGCCTGACCATCTCCAGCTCCAGGCCGTCTGCCACCTGCACCCACACGCGCTGGTCGGTCACGCGCGACACCTGTCCGATGATGCCGCCCATCGTCAGCACGCGGTCTCCCCGCTTCAAACTCGACTGCAGCTGGCGCACCCGTTTTTGCTGCTGACTGTTCTGGTAGAACGTGTAGCCGGCCATGCCCATCACCACCAGCACCAGCACGGCGTACAAGATGTTTCCCTGTGGCGTTGTGCATCCTCCTCGTGTCCCATTATCCCGTTTGCGGGACCGTTCAGCCAGTCGGGACCAGCGTCGCCGACGGGAACGGCGGCGGGAGGCTCGGGAGCTTGAATGTGGCGCTCGCGGTGATGCGCACCACCACGCCGGCCTGCAGGGTCAGCTTCACCGTCTGATTCTCCAGCAAGAACACCATCGGCAGGGACAGGGGCACCGTGTAGCCGCCGACGGAGAGAATTGCGCTCCGGGTCACGGAATAGACGGTGCCGTTGATCATGACCGTGTCGGGCCCGACCCCCTCCAGGACGCCCGCGACCGTGGTCCCGCTGGCCGTGGCGGGAGGGGAAGACGATGGTGGCGCGCCGGCGCTCGAACTGGGCGCCGGCGAGGTTGATGTTGACGTCGGCGGGACCGAAGAGGTGCTGGAGGCCGACGACGGCTTCGAACGCGGACGGCCGAGCTGCCGGCGTGTCTGGAACGGCCACTGATCGAGGACATCGGCCAGTGACTCATACTTCATGCGCCCCCAGGGAATCCGGGTCAGCTTGCCGAGGAGATAGCGTCCGAGCGAGAGATGGTAGGACGCGGCCGCCTGCACGTCGGCCGGCTTCCCCTCCGGCAGCGTCACCAGCGTGGCGTGACTGGCCTCAGCCAGCGAGGCGAGGGCGCCCGCGGCGGCCTTGATCTGGTCGGCCGCAAACACCTCCTCGGCGCCCTGGGTCGGCGCCCCCGCGACGACGATAAAGGACGACTGATCCGCCCCGGATCCGAGATAACCCTCCTGCCTGGCCTCTGTGACCAACGCCGCCACCGCGTTGCCGAGCGGCTCGCCCGACAGGTGCGGAAGTGCCGCCGCCATCCGCGTGCCCGCGGCGTCAAGCCCTTCCACCTTCACCACCCGGCCTGCCGCAGACAGCGCCAGGCCGACACTCGGATTGATGTCGACGCTGACCCACGCCGCCACCGGCGGGACTTGCGGGCGGAATGCCAGATAGCCTCCCCCCACGATGGCGGCCGTCGCAATCGCCGCCGCCGCCCGACCGCGGCTGTTGGCCCATACGGCCGCCCCATCCGGAACCCAGATTTCCTGCCCCACCGTCAACGGTCTGCCGTGCAGCGCCAGTCGGCGCACGGCACCTCCCTCCAGGAGGACGACCGCCTTTTCGGGACCCACTTCCAGCACGACCGCTCGCCGACTCACGTCAAGTCGTCCTTCCTTCTGCGCCGCCGACGCCACCTGCGCCGCCAGCACCACCTGCGCCGCACCGGGTGTACGCCACGATGCGCCTGCCCCTGACGCCCCCCGACCCGATGCGAACACGACCGTTGGTCTCCCGCCGGAGCCGACGTGTCTGGCCCGCTTCACCGCTTCTCGCCTCGTAGGCTCACGGTCCGCCGTCCGAATCCACGCGACTGCATCCGGTCCATCCGCTTACATCCCTCCGCGGCCGTTTCAGGCTCGGGTCATGTCTCGGCCGGCCCCGTCACCTGCACGTAGGACCGGAGGTGGGGCCAGTCGTGGAGAAGGATGAGAGACACGGCGATGATATAGCGCCGATGCCGTTCCATCGTCTTCCGACTCCACCACGACACCGCCTTCAGCTGCCTGAGCGGCAATTCCCGCCGATTGCGCAGGTGCTCCACCAGCTCCGGCTGACTGGCCAGGTAGTGGGCCACGGCCATCGCCCGTTCACGCGCGTCGCGGTGCTTCGGGCAGTTGTCCATCAGATCTTTGATGGTGATGTCATAAGTCCGCAGAACCTCCGAATACTCCTCAAGCTCCCGTCGGCGCTCATCCTGCTCCTGCTGCAGCTGCCAGGTCGACTGGGCGACGCGATCAAGCGTCGGATTGGCCATGTGGCCTTCCGCGTCGTGTTCTTCCAGATCCGACAGAAGAACCTCCCGGCGCACCTTGCGGCGGCGAAAGTGATCGACGAGCCGCCGGCGGATGACCGTCTGTGCGAAACTCACAAACGATCCCCGTCCCTGCACATAGCTGTCGATCGCCTCGTCGAACGCCATCAGCGCCACGCTTATCTCCTCATCCGTGCCCGGACGCAGGTAGCGCCCGGTCGCCTGACTTGCCACCCGCAAGATGAATGGCATGAAGTCCGAGATGAGCCGGTCTCTGGCCAGTGTCTCGCCGTCTTTGGCCCGATCGAGGAGTACCTCGGCCGTCGATCCACTCCCTGAGCGAGGGCTCACGCCCTTCACCTCGCCGTCGTAAAAAATTTCGTGGGTGTTAACCACTTTTGGGGGGTACTATTTGGTCCCGCGAATATTTTTTCCGCGGGAAGTTCCGGCTTGCTAGGGTTCCGGATCCGTCTCCTGAAGAGGCAGGAGCGTCTGCCGTGCCGGCGGCTCCAGGCCGAGATACCGGTAGCCTTCGAGGGTGAGCTGGCGGCCCCGCGGCGTCCGCTCCATAAGCCCCATCTGAAGGACGTAAGGCTCCACCACGTCCTCAAGAGTTCCCGGTTCTTCGCCGACCGCGGCCGCCAGGGTTTCGAGGCCCACGGGACCTCCCCCGTACCGCCGGCCCACGGCCTCGAGGACCCGCCGGTCGACCGCGTCGAGCCCGCGGAGATCCACGTCGAGAAGGCTCAGGCCTTCCTCCAGCACGGTGCGTGTGAGCCGGCCTTCGGCGCGCACCTGGGCATAGTCACGGAGCCGCTTTAGGAGGCGATTTGCCACCCGCGGCGTGCCGCGACTCCGGCGCGCGATCTCCAGCGCGACTCCGTCTTCCACTTCCACACCTAACAGTTCGGCTGAACGCGTCACAATTACGGCCAACTCGTCCGCCGGATAAAAATCTAGGTGCAGGATGACCCCGAAGCGGTCGCGAAGCGGCGAGGTGAGCATGCCGGCGCGGGTGGTGGCGCCGACCAGCGTAAAGCGCGGCAGGTCAAGCCGCAGCGAGCGCGCACTCGGCCCCTTGCCCAGCACCAGGTCGAGCGCGAAGTCCTCCATGGCCGGGTAGAGGACCTCCTCCACCGTCCGGTTCAGCCGGTGCACCTCGTCGATGAAAAGCACCTCGCGATCGTCGAGGTTGGTGAGGATGGCGGCCAGATCTCCCGGCCGCTCGATGGCGGGACCGGACGTAAACCGGATGCCCACCCCGAGCTCATTGGCGATGATGTGGCCAAGCGTAGTCTTGCCGAGGCCGGGTGGGCCATACAGCAGCACGTGGTCAAGCGGCTCCGAGCGGCCGATGGCCGCCTCGGTGAACACCGAAAGCCGCTCCTTCACTTTTTCCTGCCCGATGTATTCGCCCAGACGCTGGGGGCGGAGCGCCCGGTCCCAGAGGTCGTCGCTCTTCAGCTGTCCCGCGACGATGCGGTCCTCAGCCATGGCGGATCCCCCCTCCCGGATCGAGTCGCGAAAGCGCCCACCGGAGGCGCTCCGCCGACGTCTGTCCCTCGCTGCCCTCAAGGCCGAAGCGGGCCTCGGCGTCCGTGTAGCCGAGGGCCCGGAGTCCCTCCCACACGTCGTCGGCGGGCGGCCCGCCGGCGGCGCCCGCGGCCGTTCCCCCCGCCTCCGCCATCATGGCGTCGTCTGATGCCAGGGGCTCGGCCAGCACCCCGCGAAGCTCGACGATGAGGCGCTGGGCCAGCTTCGGACCCACCCCCGAGACCTCGCGCAGACGCTGCCACCGACCCTCGGAGACGGCTGTCACCAGCCCGTCGATGCCCACCTGCCCCAGGATGGCCAGCGCGAGCTTAGGACCCACGCCGGTGACATTCAAGAGGGCGAGAAAGATGTCGCGCTCGGCCACACTCATGAAACCGGCCAGCTGCCAGCTGTCCTCCCGGATGACGAGGTGCGTGTACAGGCGCACGGCATTTCCCGGTTCGGGCAGCTGCCGCTGGGTCGTGTCCGGCACCAGGATGAACAGCCCCAGGCCCCCCGCCGTCTCCACGAGAGCCGATCCCACCTCGCGCGCCACCAGCGTCCCCCGTACAAAGGCAATCATGAAAGCCGCTCCCGCATCCGTGCGGGCCCGATCCCGCACCAGGCGATGGCCAAGGCATCCGCGGCGTCGTCGGGGCGCGGCGGGGAGGCAAGCGACAGGAGCCGCGCCACCATCGCCTGCACCTGCGCCTTGTCGGCGGCCCCATATCCCGCCACCGACTGCTTCACCTCGGCGGGCGTGACCTCCAGCACTTCGACCCCGGCCCGGGCCAGGGCCAGAAGAATGATGCCGCGCGCATGGCCCACGGCCAGCGCCGAGCGCGTATTCTGCCCGAAAAACAGCTGCTCCACCACGGCGATGTCCGGCCGGCCGTTTTCGAGAAGCTCTTCCAACTCGGCAAACAGCCGCTCCAGGCGGGAGGGCAGGGGCCCCGGAGGAGTTTCCAGCACGCCAAAGCCGAGCGCGGTCACGCGGCTCTTATGGGCCTCCAGCATCCCGTAGCCGAGGCGGGCCGTCCCGGGGTCGAGACCCATGATGCGCACGACATCCCCCACCTTGTCGGTTTCGCCGTCATCCCCGGCCCGACTCTTCCCGTTCAGAGGTCGGATTCGTCCGGAATGTCGGCATTGCTGTAGACGCGCTGCACGTCGTCGTGCTCGTCCAGGAGATCCAGAAGCCGCAGGAGCCGGTCGGCTTCTTCCCCGCTCACCTCGACCGAAGTCTGCGGCAGACGGGTCACCTCCGCCCGCTCCACCGGCAGGCCGCTCCGTTCCAGGGCCTGATTGACAGACTCCAGGACCTCGGGGCCCGCCAGGATCCAGTACTCGCCGTCTTCCCGGCGAACATCGTCGGCTCCGGCCTCGAGAGCCACCTCCAGCACCCGCTCCTCGGTCACCCCGTCGGTCTCCGGCACCACGGCCAGGCCCACCTGGTCAAACATCCACTGCACCGACCCGCTCTCCCCCAGGTTCCCGCCGTGGCGGCTGAACAGGTGGCGGATCTCGCCGGCGGTGCGATTCCGGTTGTCGGTCAGGATCTCCAGCAAGATGGCGGCGCTGCCCGGTCCGTAACCTTCGTAAAGCACCTCGTCGAGACTCTGGCCGTCACCCGATCCCTGGGCGCGCTGGATGGCGCGCTCGATGTTGGACAGGGGCACGTTGGCGTCGCGGGCCCGCGCCACCGCCAGCCGGAGCTTGAAATTGGTGTCGGGGTTGGGGCCCCCCTGGCGGGCCGCGGAGGTCACCTCCTTGGTGAGGCGCGAGAAGGTGCTGCCCTTGGCGGCGTCGACCTTCGCCTTCTTCCGTTTGATGTTGGCCCATTTCGAATGTCCGGACACGCGCGCCTCCTATCTGCCTCGTTGCGAGCCTGGTAAACGTTCTGGTCTCAACGCTGTGGAAACTGCCCGGTGATGGGCATCCGCCGGTCGCGGCCGAAGGCTCGCGGCGACACCTTGACCCCGACCGGCGCCTGCCGCCGCTTATATTCGCTGCCGTTCACGAGCCGGACCGCAAGGGCCACCGCATCTTCCGGAAAGCCCTGTGCCACCAGTTCTTCCGGCGACAGATCCTGCTCGATGTACCCGGCCAGAATGGCATCGAGGAGCGGGTAGGGCGGCAGCGAATCCTGGTCGCGCTGCCCTTCGCGGAGCTCCGCGGTCGGCGGCTTCAGGAGAACCGTGCCCGGGATGAGCTCCTGGCCGCGGTCATTGATGGCCCGCGCCAGCGCGTACACATCTTCTTTATATACGTCCTTCAGGAGGGCGAACCCTCCCGCCATGTCCCCGTAGAGCGTGGCGTAGCCGGTCGCCATCTCGCTCTTGTTGCCGGTCGTCACCACCAGCCAGCCAAACTTGTTGGAAAGCGCCATCCAGAGGGTCCCGCGGATCCGCGCCTGCAGATTTTCCTCGGTGACATCGGCCGGCCGGTCGGAAAAGACCGGTGCAAGCGCCGCCTGCATGGACTGGAAGACCGGCTCGATGGGAATGGTGTGGCACACGATCCCGAGCCGCCGAGCCAGCGTCAGCGCGTCATCGCGCGACGTGTCGGCCGTGATGCGCGAGGGCAGGAACACCCCGTGCACCCTGTCCGCTCCGAGAGCCTCCACGGCCAGTGCCGCCGCCACCGATGAGTCGATGCCGCCCGAGAGGCCCAGCACCACGCCTGAAAATCGGTTCTTGTCCACATAGTCGCGAAGCCCGCTCACAAGCGCCGCCTGCAGTTCCTCAACGGGACTCATGAACGGTGCCACGCCGGCCTCGATGGGCGCCCGCCGACCCGCGCCCGCCACCGACAGCGTTCTCGCCCCTTCGTCCCCCCGGTCGGCGCGCCAGCGGCGATCGGTCCGACGCCGGTGCCTCGCGACACCGGGGTTGAGGTCGGCCACCAAAAGTTCCTCCGCAAACTGCCGGGCCCGCGCCAGCACCTGGCCGTCTGGCCCGTAGACGGCGGAGGTGCCGTCAAACACGAGCTCGTCCTGGCCCCCGGTCAGGTTGCAGAGCGCCACGTAGGCCTCTCCGTCAAGCGCGCGGGTCTGCAGCATGGCCTCTCGCAGGCGGGACTTCCCCCGCTCGAAAGGCGAGGCCGACAGATTGATCAGGAGATCCGCGCCCTGACGGGCGTCGTGAAGCCAGGGTCCGTCCGGAATCCACATGTCCTCGCAGATGCTGATGCCGACGCGCCAGCCATCCCAGTCGAGAAGAAGATGGTCGCGGCCGCGGGCAAAGTAGCGCGCCTCGTCAAAAACTCCGTAATTGGGCAGCTCGTGCTTGGCGTAAAGCCCCTGAACCGCCCCCTCGGCGATGACGGCGGCCGCGTTGTAAAGGCCGGCCGGCGAGCGGATGGGAAGTCCCACAACCAGCACCGGGACCCGCGCCACCCGGCACAGGGTCTGAAGTTCGTCCTCCAGGGCACCGAGGAAATCCTCCCGGAAGAGGAGATCCTCCGGCGGATAGCCAGCCAGCGTGAGCTCCGGAAATACCAGCCAGTCGACCGACAGCGCCGCCGCCCTGTCCGCCCAGGCCTCCACCCGCTCGCGGTTCGCGGCCGGGCGGCCCGCTTCCAGATCGAGCTGCGCGAGACCAAGTCGGAGCGTCCGTTCGTTGTCCTGCCGGCTCTCCGTGATCACCACCCCCGCCGTGCATACCCCACTGCGCCCGCATTATCCCACATGTGGGCGCCGGTGGTCAGGACAGGGGGCTCAGCGGGCGAGGGCCCGGTCAGACGCCAGCACCTCGCGCAGGAACTTCCGGCTGTCTGCCGTCCACAGACCGGCCGTACTCTCCACAAAGCGCACCGCGTGGCGGTGCGTCTCATCGGCGGACTCCACCATGAGGCCCCGCACTTGCGGATGAAAGGCCACGAGCGGCGCCACCTCCGGCAAGAGGGTGCCTGCGGTCCGGAGACTGCGGGCCGCCTCGTCCAGATGGCCGAGGAGGTAGGCTGTCAGGCCGTGCAGATACCAGGCGTGCACGTGCTTGACACGGGCCTTTTCGTAAAAACTGTGGGCTTCTTCAATCTGGCCAAGCCGCTGCCGGCACTGGCCCAACAATAAAAAGGCCTCGCCGTCGAGGCCGCCCGCGTCCCAGCCGATAAGGTCTTCCAGGGGGCCGACCGCGGCCTCCACCGCCCCCCGCCTGATGCGGGTCATGGCCAGCGAGTACAGCGCCCGCAGGTACGGACGAAGTCCCGGGTCCTGCCACCCGGCACGGCGCCGCCGCCGCGGAAGCTCTGGCTCCGCCATCTGGATGGCCATCTGAAAAAGTTCCGCGGCCTCGTCCAGCTCATTCCAGCTGAGATACACACTGCCCAGTCCATTGAGGGCGTCGACACGCGCCGGGTCCATTTCGAGCGAGCGGCGGAAATGGCCTTCCGCCTCGTCAAGCCGTCCCTCCTGCAACCGCCGCCAGCCAAGCAACTCCTCATCCCGTGCCGCCAACTATTTCACCTCGGACACCAAAGAATGCACCACATCGGATGTCTCTTGTCCCTTCCCGGTTGACACCGCCGATCCCTGCCTTGGGAACGGAGGAGTTCAAGCTAGGGGGTAAAGAAGCGGGCAAAGGGGTTTCCGGCGAGCCACGCCTCCCAGACCTGACCGCCGTCGGGGCGGGCGCCGAACCGGAGCTCTTCCGGAAGCGGCCCGTCCTCATCGCTGAGCGAAAACCGGTCGGGATCGTCGGCGTGCGGCCACAGGCGGGCCGACACACCCTGAGGCGGGACCCAGTAGAGGTCCGGCCCCCGCGCAACGACACGAAAGTTTGAGTCCCAGGGATCGTGGCTCCGGTAGTGGCCGGTGACAGACGACTGCTGCGGCGACGGCTCCTCCGGCCCGCCTGTTTCCCGCCCGGTCCGGTAGGGGGTGCCGCCATGATAGAAGGCGGGCACCGACCCGGACTCCCCTTGCCGCTCCAGCAAGAAGCGCGAGAGGGCCGGGTGGTGGAGGAGGAGGGCGTCGGGCCCCTTAACGACGGGATCCGGGAGTGCTTCGCCGTTGAAGCGCGCCTCGATCACCCCGGCACCCGCGGCTATGAGCTCGATGACGTCGCCGGCCGGCGACGAAAACGCCCCCGCCCATCGTGCGGCGCCGTCCGGGGCGCCGGCGCGGTCGTCCGCCCGCAGCACATCGTGGCCGCCGGCGGCCTGAAGCGCGGCCGCGGCGATGCGCTCCGGGTCGCCCGGTCCGTTTATCAGCACGGCCACCCCCAGCCCGGACGCGGGATCGGCCATGATATGCGCGTGGTAGCCCAGCATCCCGCCGCTGTGCTCGATGACCGCGTCCGGGTCCTGCCCGCGCCGCCCGATGCCCAGCGCGTACCACTCCCCGGGACCCGTTTCGATGACGGGGGCGATGAGCCGCCGGAAGTCTGCGGGCGCGAGGAGCGGCGTCGAGCCTGCCTGGCCGCCGTTCAGGAACAGGCGCACGTAGCGGGCCAGATCCGGCGCCGTGCTGGACAGGCAGCCGTCGGCGGTGTCGGTCTCGATCCAGGGGGCGGGGACCAGAGGATCGCCCGGCCAGTAGGGCCGGTCGTCGTAAAGCGACTGGTGCCCGACGGCGAGCCGCGGGCGGAGCGCGTGCGTGATGACCGCATCGGTCTCGCCCATGTTGAGGGGCGCCAGCACCCGTTCCGCCACCAGCTCCTGATAGGTGCGCCCGCTCACTTCCTGCAGGATGAGTCCGAGCGTCTTGAATCCCACGTTTGAATAGTGAAAGCGGCTCCCCGGGGGCCACACCGTCCTGGTATCCCGTAGCGACCACACTTCAAGCCGCGCGTCTGGCGGGAAGTCGGTGCCGCCGATGAGTCCCGACGTGTGCGAAAGGAGGTGGTGAAGGCGGATGGAGGGGGCGTTCTGAACCCGAAACCAGGACAGGTACCGCTCCACCGGGTCGTCAAGACGGAGCCGTCCCTCCGCCTGCAGCTGCAGCAGCACGAGGGCGGTGACCGATTTCCCGATGGATCCGAACTCCATCCGATGGGTCAGGGTGAGGGGAGCCCCGCCTTCGACGGCGGCCACGCCGTACGCGCGGGTGTACAGCAGCCGCTCGCGGTCGGTGACCGCAAGCGCCACGCCGGGCGTGCGCGCCTCCGCCATCCGCCGCTCGACCAGCCGGTCAATCTCCGCCATGAAGGCCGCGCTCTCCGTGCTCATCCGCCCGAACCTCCCCTGTTACCCACCACGGTCAGCCCCGCAAGGTTACCACCGTCACGCCGTCCCCGCCCTCGCCCGCCTCGCCGAGCCGCGACCGCTCCACAGACGGGTGCGCGCGGAGCATTTCGGTCACCGCGCGCCGAAGCGCTCCCGTCCCCTTGCCGTGAATAATGCGGACGAACGGCGCTCCGGAGCGGAGCGCCTGATCCAGATAGCGATCCACTTCGTCCACGGCGTCGGCGACCGTCATCCCCCGCAGATCGCATTCGAGAGGGACGGCGGGCGCCTCCGGGATGGAAGGACGCGGCGCGCGCCGGGGAACCGGCGCTGCCTCCCGCTCGCGAAACAGGTCCTTCATCGGTATGCGAAGACGGAGGGATCCCGCCTCCACCACCCCGGTCTCTCCCTCCACCGCCATAAGCTGGCCGGCTTCTGTGAGCGGCCCGCCGCGGACGAAGTCTCCGACCGCCGGCCGCGGTCCCGCGACCGGCGGCGGCGCCGGGGCCTCAAATTCCGGGTCGGGCAGACGATCGATGTCGTCGAGCGTCTCCTGCAGGTGACGGACCGCGTCGCGCCGCTCCTGCCGTTCCGCCTCCCGCACGGCCTGAATCGCCTGCCGGGCCCGCATCCGCACATCGGCCAGCTCACCGCGATAGCGGGCCGAGAGCGACTCCCACTGCTGCCGGCGCCGCTCCGCCTCGGCGGCCGCGGCAGCCCGGTCCCTCTCCCGCTCCGCCTCGAGGAAAAGACGCTCACGTTCTGCCGCCTGGAGCCGGTCGTGGAGGCTTCGTTCCAGTTCGTGGACTTCCAGGAGCACCTTCTGCACGTCGTGGGACTCCGAACCCAAGAGGGCCCGGGCCCGCGCCAGCAGGGCATCCGGCAGCCCGAGCCGCTCCGCGATATGGAGCGCCTCCGAGGCGCCCGCCTGTCCCATTACCAGGCGATAGGTGGGCGTGAGGCGCTCCCGGTCAAACTCCACCCGCGCCACCGAAAAGCCCTCGGTCTCATAGGCCATGAGTTTCAGGCGGGCAAAGTGAGTGGTCACGAGCACGGTGGCGCCCCGGGCCAGGAAATGTTCGACCAGGGAAACGGCCAGCGCCGCTCCCTCTTCCGGATCGGTGCCGGCGCCTATCTCATCCACCAG
>JAJZYZ010000125.1 GCA_021797815.1 Bacillota bacterium | reverse complement strand
TGAGCCACTGGCGCATGGGCGCCAGCTCGCGGTTGAGTTCCTCAACACTGAAGAAGGTGCGGTGGCGCAGCCGCGCCAGCACCCAACGCTGGACGACCTGAACGCCTATTTCGGCCAGGGCCTTGTCCCTCTTATCCGGACATCGGGATAAACGCGATTATGCCGAGGAACGAGTTATCCCGAGGATGGCCCCGCAGTGCGGACCTGGCGAGGGTTGCACCTCTCCGTCCTCGGGATAACTGTCCGACCTACCCGAGTCCGGTGAGCTGAAGGAGCAACTCTTCGTTGTCCGTCCAGATCGGGGCTTCGCGCCGAGCGGGGTCCGCGTAGGTCTTCTCCAAGGCCGCTCTGAGCATGTTGACATCCGCTGCCGCGTAGATGTCGGTGGTGCTGACACTGGCGTGACCAAGGAAGTCCTTGATGTATGACAAGGGCATGCCGGCTTGGTAGAGGTGCATCGCCCGCGTGTGGCGGAACAGGTGCGGATGAACGCGCAGTGGGATCTCCGGGCACCGCTCCCGCGCGTGCAGAGCATACTGGCGAAGAAAGCGGGCGACGGTATCCGGCGACAGGGGGCCGGTGCGGCCCTTGATGACCGTGTAGAAGAGCCACGTGTCGGGGGCGACCGGGGCCGGATGGAAGCGCTCCAGATACCGCGTCACGTGCTGTACCGTGGGCGGCAGCAGTGGCACCACTCGGGTCTTCTGGCCCTTCCCGGTGAGGTAGACGCAGGGGACCGACTCTTGCCAATGCACGTCCCTCAGCCTTAAGTCCAGGAGTTCCTGGATCCGCGCGCCCGTGTCATAGAGCAAGACGAGCAGACATTGGTCCCGGAGGCCCCGCGGCGTGGCCGGATCGGGTTGGGCCAAGAGGGTGGAGAGTGCCGATTCGGAGAGATAAGAGACCGGTGCTTGGGCCACCCGCTGGGCCCGAACTTTGCTCACCTCGGTGTAGACCGCCATCAACGCGACGTCCTCTTGGGCAACGTACTTCGCGAACGCCTTGAGCGCAGCCAGGCGCTGGTTGCGAGTGGTGACGCTGCAATTGCGCGTGGTCCGGAGCCATTCGAGGAACTCCGAGATCGTATGGTAGTCCAGGTGGTCAAAAGTCACCCGCGGAAACGGTACATGCTTTTCCTCCTGCAGGAATCGCCGGAACAACTGGAGGGTATCCCGATACGCCTTTACCGTGTGCGGGCTACAGCAGCGGTGCTTGGGAAGGTGCACGAGTAGAAAATCGCGGATCAACCGAAAGAAGCGGTCGTCGGAGGACGTCATGGGATCACCGCCGGAATCAGGGCCCCGTGACGCGCCGCGGACGCCGCGGTCAGGACCGGGAAGAACTCGGGCACCAAGTGCAGGTAGTAGTCGGTCTCGCTGAGGTTGGCGTGACCCAGGTACATCGTGAGGTACGGCAAGAGCGCCGCCACCTCCCGTTGATCCCGGACCCATTGGTTGAGGCGGTGCACCGCGAAGCTGTGGCGAAAATCATGGACCCGCGGGGGGTTGCCCGAGACCGGACCCAACCCGGCCCTGGCCCACACTGAATGGAAGGCATAGTCCAGGGCATCGACGTTATAGTGCCCGCCCCGCGGGTTGGGAAAGAAGGAGGAGCGGTCTGGCCAGCGGCGTCGCACCTGGGCGTCATAGGTCCGGCACAGGTCCCAGACATCGGGGGCCAGCGGTACGCGGCGATCCTTACGGCCCTTGGCCGCCCGAATGTGGAGCGTACCCGTCGTGAGGTCGACGTCGTCGACGGTCAGTCGGACGGCTTCCCCCGCCCGTAACCCACAACAGTACACGAGACGGAAGATCACAGGGATGACCCAATGCCGGACCGGGCTATGGCGGTCGTAGGGCAGTTGGTCCGCCGCCTGAAAGAAGGCGGTGAGTTCTTCCGGGGTGTAGATGTGCGGCACGTAGCGTACCTGGCGGCCCGGCAGCCCTGTTGGGAGAACATAGGCCGGGATCCCTCGGCCGTTGAGGAACTTGGCGAACTGCCGAATCGGGGAGAAGCGACGTGCCAGGGTATTCACAGATTCCCCCGGCCGCCGTTCCGCCCACCGACGCACGATGGCTCGGCTGAGGGTATCCGCGTCGGAATAATGCGTCGCGCAGAACCGGTCGAACGCCTGGAGAATGTAGGTCCCACGATTGTAGGGGAAGCCAACCGCCTGCTTTTGCTGCAGGAAGGCGTCCAGGTGGGCCTGAAACGGCCCGATGAACGTCACGCTCATGACCGCAACTCCTCTCGGGTCACGGCAATGCCCTCAAGGCCAAGCGCGCAGGCCCGGAGGTGTTCAGTATCCGTCGACAGGTACACCGTCGTGGTCTCTTTGTTGGCGTGGCCGAGGACGCCCGAGATTAGGGGCAGCGGGATTTCGGCCTCCAGCAGGCGCGCCGCCAGCGCATGGCGCAACGCGTGGGGCCCGTGGGCCTGGCCGGGCCCTTGCCGGATACCGGCCCGGGCCATGGCCGCGGCCACCACCGGATAGACGCCAGACTTCCCGTTCAGCGGTCGATAAGGAGCCTGGCTGCGAAGGAACACCACCGGGCAAGCCGAGGACGGACGACCGTGCAAGCGATAGTCAATGACGGCGTTTCCCACGTCGGCCAGCAAGGGGGTGGTCAACCGCCGTCCCGTCTTTTGCTGCGCCACGGTCAGCGTCTGGCGCCGCCAATTGAAGTCGTCCCATTGCAGGCGGGCGATGTCCCCCGCCCGTAAGCCCAGGCGCAAGGCCAAGAGACAGATTGCGTAATCCCGCCGCCCGATCGCCGTCGTCCGGTCAAAGCTGGTGACGAGACGCTGTTCTTCCGCGGCGGTGAGGGGCGGCACCACCACCGTCTTGCGTCCGGCACTCCGGGGCACGGCGGGCGTCAGGTCCTGGGTGACCGCCTGCGTCTCGGCGGCCCAGGCAAGGAAGTGGCGCAACGCGGACAGCACCGTGCGCATGCTGGTTGGTTGGTAAGACGTCGCCACCGCTGGGACAAACCGGCTGACATCTTCCAAGGTGACGACCGTGAGGGCGGGCACCCGGGCGTGGTCAAGATACTGAAGAAACTGCTGGGCCACCAACCGGTACACGGTCCGGGTGCCTCGAGCGTAGCCGACCGCGATCAAGTGGTCTGTATATGGCGCGAGGATGGCGGCGTGATGCGAGGGTAGCCCCGCCCGGCCCCACGGCGGCAGGTGTGCCCATTGCACCTCACCGCTTTCCCCTTGCTGAGCGAGGCAGGCCACGGCTTTTCGGGCGAGTTTGAACCGCCACTCCTTCAGGGCGCGGGCCTCGTACTGTTGCCGGAGTTCCTGGAGATAGGCGGCCGCGAGCGCCGTCGAGAAGACATCGGTCCGTCGGGTCGCCGCATAGGCCTCGAAGCAGCGCCAGGCATACTCGTATTGCCACACGGTCGACGGGCGATGGCCAAGCGGCACCATCGCAGCCCGGGTTTCCGCGATGAGGGCATGCAGGGATCGCATCGCCTGACCCCCCTGCTGGCCTGGCAGCCGGCCAGCCAGGCCTACTATGGGAGATCAGGCGGCCCCATGTCTGTGGGAAGTTATGCCGAGGATAGAGGCGCCAAATCCGCGGCCCGTCTGCCCGGTTGGGCCATCCTCGGGATAACTCGTTCCTCGGCATAATCGCGTTTATCCGGACATCGGGATAAACGCGACAAGGCCCTGGCCGAAATAGGCGTTCAGGTCGTCCAGCGTTGGGTGCTGGCGCGGCTGCGCCACCGCACCTTCTTCAGTGTTGAGGAACTCAACCGCGAGCTGGCGCCCATGCGCCAGTGG
>JAJZYZ010000124.1 GCA_021797815.1 Bacillota bacterium | reverse complement strand
TGCTTTGTCATCGACGGGGGGGAGACAATCTGAGCATGGAGCAGGCGCTGCCGCTTTTGGGCCGGGTGGCGATCGTCACGGGCGCCGCGGGCGGCATCGGGCAGGAGACCGCGCGCGTCCTGCACGCCGCCGGGGCGCGGGTGGCGCTCTTTGATCTTGCGAACCCGGAGGCCATCGCAGCAAGGCTCGACGCGAGTGGTGAGAGTGCGTGGTCCGATTCTTTGGACGTGACCCGGGCCGACGCGGTGGAGGCGGCCGTGGCCGCCGCGCAGGAGCACTTCGGCCGGCTTGACGTCCTCTTCAACGGCGCCGGCGTGATACGTCGCAAGACCGTCGTGGAGCTTTCCGAAGACGAGTGGGACTGGGTCATGAACGTCAATGTCAAGGCGACGTTTCTCCTGTCCCGCGCCGCCATCCCCCGCATGAAGCAGGGTGGCGGCGGCAGCATCATCAACGTGGGATCGGGCTGGGGACTGAAGGGCGGGCCGCGCGCAGCCGCTTACTGTGCCTCCAAAGCCGCAGTCGTGAATCTGACGCGGGCCATGGCCATCGACCATGGCCCGGACGGCATCCGGGTAAACGCCGTCTGTCCGGGCGACATCGACACCCCCATGCTGCGGCAGGAGGCACACGAGGTGGGAGAGGCGCTCTCCGCCTTCCTGGCCGAGGCGGCCGTGCGGCCGCTGGCCCGCCTCGGCCAGCCCCTCGACGTGGCCCGCGCCGTCCTGTATCTCGCAAGTGACTGGTCGTCGTGGGTTACGGGCACCACCCTGGTGGTGGACGGCGGAGGCCTCGCCGGATAATGGCGGGCGGCGGTCCGCTTTAGAAAAAGAGAAACGAGGAGCAGCCGCATCGCTCCCCGTTTTCGTCGTAGCCAGTGGACTTATCGGCACCGTGCTTCATCAGACGTTCGCGAGACCCCGGGCCGGCTTGGCCGATCGCGGGTCCGGTTGTCCGCTTGCAGGCGTCCTCTTGCCGTGCGTGGGCCGCCACGGGCTCGGGGCGCGTGTGGCGCCTGCCTTGGCCTGGTGTCACCGTTGGAGCCATGCGCCGTCGGGGACCGGGTCTTGCCTCTGGACCGGCCTCAAGGGTCGCAAGACGGTCGGCCGAGCCGTGTGACCGTGAAACCGTCACAGGCCCCTTACCTCAGAGGAAGAGATGCGCGAGGAGCGCCGTCACGAGTCCCATGGCGAGTACCCACACCGCCAGCACCAGGAGCACCCGCCGGGACACCGACTGCGACACCATCGCCAGCGACGGGAGGCTCACGGCCGGAAGCGTGATCATGAGCGCACCGGCTCCGCCGAGGCCGAGGCCGTAGCTCATGAGCGACTGCACCAGCGGAATCTCACCGGCGGTGGGGATGACAAAGAGCGTGCCCGCCACGGCGAGACCTACAACCAGTAGCAGATTGTGTCCGAGGGCAGGAGTCATGGCGGGAAAGAGCCACGCGCGCACGGCGCCGAGAACGCCGACGATAACGATGTACTCGGGCAGGAGGCTCACGGCGAGCCGGCCCAGCACCCGCGCGAAAAGGCCCACACTCGGGCCTTCCTGTTCCGGCTCAGCCGCCGGCTCGTGTGTTACCGACGCCGCGACCCGGTCGGGCACCCGGTCGTGCCCGAGACGGTCCCCGATGAGGATGCCGCCTGCCACCAGCACCAACCCCACGGCGATGCGCAGCACGGCCCAGTTCCATCCCAGCACGAAACCCATGAACACGATCGTGGCGGGGTTCAGGACCGGGTTTCCGAGCCAGTAGCCCAGCACGGCGCCGGTCGAGAGGTGACTGCGCTTCATGCTGACAGCGATGGGAGCCGAGCAGCAGGTGCACATCATCGACGGCACCGCCGCCGCCACCGCGAGCGTGGAGCTCCCCCAGCCCTTCCGTCCCAAGAGCCGAAGAAGCCAGCGGCGGGGCAGCAGGGTCTGTACGCCGGCGCCCACCAGAAGACCCACGACCAGGGCCACCCAGATGTCCTTGAAATACCCGACGAAGTACGAGATGGCGGCGGCAAGTCCCACGGACGGCGCATGCGTTCCGCCTCCCAGGACGAGGGAGGACCCGAGAGTGTGTGAGGCGCTTACGGGGGCGAGTTTCAGGAAATAGGGATCCCACTTGGCATAGAACACGCCGGCCACGAGGATCAGGAGAAAGATGACGACGGCTCCCGTCCATCGGGGCATGAGCCGCGGGCGCAACACGTTCTCCACGTTGTCTTGCATCTTGGTTGGCTGCCTCCCCGGAGATGGTGCGGCTCCGCCGGATGACCCGCGGAGAACGTATACACCCTACGATGAGGCGCGGGAGGTGCCGACCGTCATGCAGGATTCGCATGAAGTCCGGCCCCGAGCAGGCGCAGGCGTGGTCGACGGACATCCGCTACACTCGAAGCGATGTGAGTATGAACCGACGCGGGAGGTTAGGTCGTGCCCCAGTTGTCTTTCATAAAGCCCACCGGCCGGGTGACGCTCGGGAACTATATCGGGGCGCTCCGGCACTGGAAGCCGTCCGCCGGAAGTGTATTTGCCGTGGCCGACCTGCACGCCATCACGGTGGCGTGGGCGCCCGACAAGCTCCGGGAAAGCATTCTCGAGGTGGCGGCGGTGCTGGCCGCCCTCGATCTGCACAGCGAGGGCGGCCTCGTGTTTCTCCAGAGCGGAGTGCCGACCCATTCCGAGATGGCCTGGCTGCTCGAGTGTATGGCGCGCATGGGCGAGATGTCCCGCATGACCCAGTTCAAGGCGGCGGGGCGAAACGACGGCAGCGTGAGTGTGGGCTTTTTCGCCTATCCCATCCTCATGGCCGCGGACATTCTCCTCTATGACGCCGAAGGGGTGCCGGTGGGCGAGGACCAGAAGCAGCATGTGGAGCTCACCCGGGATCTGGCCCTTCGGGTCAACAATTTGTATGGGCCTATCTTCACGGTGCCGGAACCCGTCATTCCGGCGGTCGGTGCCCGCATCATGTCCCTGAAAACCCCAACCGCCAAGATGTCGAAGAGTCAGGATGACCCGGACGGGACCGTCCTTCTGCTGGACGGGGCGGACGAGATTCGCCGCAAGGTGCTGGGAGCGGTGACCGACTCCGGCCGCGAGGTGTATTTCGACCCGGAAGAGAAGCCCGGCATTTCGAACCTGCTTGAGATTGCGGCCGGGCTCAGCGGGGAATCGCGCGAGGCCTGGGCCGAGCGCTACCGCACGGCCGGCTATGGCACCTTCAAGCGGGCGGTCGCGGAGGTGGTCGTCGAAGAGACGAGTGTGGTGCGCACCCGCACGACCGCTCTCCTGGACCACCCGGAGGAATTGAACGCCATCCTCCGAGACGGTCAGGAGCGGGCGCTTGTACGGAGCTCTCCCAAGGTGAGAGCTTTGAAGAACGCCATTGGCTACCCGCTTGCGGATTGAGTGCGGACTGAGCCTCGGATCGGGAAGCGAAGCCGCGCTCCAGAGCGGAACTATCGAGGACGACTGCCTTCCCTTTGTGGATCAGCGCCTCGCCCGCGTTTCCGCACGCACGGCGCCGGGTCCGTTGACGGGAGAAGCGCTCGATGCCTGGCGGGCGGTCCTGGGAGCGGTGCTGGAGCCTCTCGCCGCGCGCCATCACCTGGCTCCCATCTTACGGTCCGCCGCGGAGCCGCCGGCACCGGCGGTGGCCGTCTTCCGGACCGCCGACGTGGGGAGCCGGGCTTGGGATCTGGAGGGCTCCCGATCCGGTCCCGCCCTCCTGGCGGACGACGCCTGGGACGGCTTCCGGAAAGCCCTCGGCGACGAGCGATTTTTCCTGGCTCATGATCTGCTGGAATCGTCCTGGCGTGAAACGCATGCGTCGCGGGCACAGGCCGCCGCCATC
>JAJZYZ010000123.1 GCA_021797815.1 Bacillota bacterium | reverse complement strand
TCGGACGTTTGCGCAACACGCAACCACAAAGCCATGGAGCCGTACGAGCGTCCGCGTGTCAGACACCCCCCGCGTGTCCGACAGCCGTACCCCGAAAAACGACGGAACGGCTGTCCGGACAAGGGACGGAGGCGTCAGACACGCGGTCACCGCGCCGCGCGATGCGGATGGGCAGCTAGCCACGCTTCTTTGAATCCCGCGAGCGACGTGAGGTCCGGATGGGCCGTCACAAACGCCACCGCATCCGGAATCTCGGCCTCGAGCGCCCGGATCACATTGCGGAGCTTGTTGAGCGTCTCGTTCAGCTGACGAGCCGCCGGCAAGAGCTGCCGGTCTTCCACCTTGAGCTCGAGCACCTTCCGAAGACGCGGCCACGCGCCTTCCTCTTGGATGCGGGCCTCGAGCGCCCATTCCACCGCTTTTTGCAACTCGAAATCCGTCACGCCGATGCGCTGGGCTTCCCGCAAAAGGCGGTTCGGATCCATCTGGTACCGCTTACAGAAGACCCGCCGGGGATCATCCGCAGCCCAGGTGCTCGGTTCTTCGTGTGCCAATCGCACCACCGTCGGTTTTGAGGAAGCGGAACGCGTCGTCGGCACCGGTTGCGCGGAATCCGGTACTCCCTTGGGCGCCGAAGGCTCCGCCGTGGCGGAGGCTTGGCTCCGGGCTGCACGGCGCTTCGCTTTCACCGCATCGAGTGCGGCCTGCGCACGTTGCACGGTGGCGTCCAGGGCTTCACCCTGGTGCTGCATGGCCGCCCCCAAGCTCAGCGGGATGCCGGCCTCCTCAAACGCGACCTGGAGTCGCTGCCAGAACGCCGGGAAGCTCTCGGCGGTCCAGCCCCGCATCAAGGCCCCCAGCTCATCGCCGCCGTAGCGGGCGCCGATGTCGCCGTCGCGAAGTGCAGCCTTCCACACCTGGCCGGCCCGCGCAATGAAGGTATCCCCCGCATCGTGTCCTTGGGCCTCGTTGAGGGCCTTCAGGCCATCGAGGTCGGCGAAGATTACGGTGTATCCACCGCCTTGCGCCTGCGCGATGGCGCGGTCCCAGATTGTTCGGCTGAAGAGACCGGTCAGCGGATCCTGGGCCGTCTCCCACAACCGGCTCGCGGCCTCGTCCCCCAACAGCAACCCCACCACCGCCGCGAGTCCATCCGGGCGCCCGCCCAACGATGGCGACATTTCGGACGCGGTGGCCGGAGTGATGGGTGCGGGGGAGACGGCGGCCGTCCCCCCTTCGGACACGGGCGCACTGGGGGCCGGAAGGGTGGGAGGCACCACCCGGAGCGGCGGGGACGGGGGCGCCGCCTCCGCGCTTCCGCCCGGCAGGGCGGCCCACGCGGGGCGTTCCCGGTGGATCTTCGCCGCTTCGGCGTCATAGCGGTCTTCCCACCGGAGCGTTTGTGCCAGAAAGGCCGGCTGGACCTGGCCGTTGGCCATGAAGCGGCACACGGCGTAGAACTTCGGCAGGCGCATGAAGTCGTCGGCCCCGAAGTTGATGGCGTCCTGGCTTTCGGCGGTAACCTGCACCATGTTGGCGTAGACCCGCATGAAGCGCTTCATGAACACTTCGGCCTCGTCCAGCAGCTCGAACTGATGGACGATCAGGTTCTGGGCGAGGGCCTGGAGGCCCTGGATGACCTTCTCGGATGCAATCTCTCCGAGGAACCGGACCGCGAGCGTCACCTGGGCGCCGTAGGCGCGCCCCTCGGCCAGCAGGTCCAAGAACCCTTCCGCCAGGAAGTTCTGCGCCTCGTCGATGACGAGCGACACCGGGACGCGCTCGGCCTCCTCCACCACGTTCTGCGCTTCGAGGGCCTGCCACAGCATCGTGAGCATCAGGACGCCCAGGAGCCGGGCGCCCACGTCGCCGAGGCGGGATTTGTCGAGGTTGCACAAGAGCACCTGCCGGCCCGCGATGATCTCCCGAAAGTCCAAGAGCCGCCGGCCGTGCCCGGTCTCCAGCGTGGCCCGGATGTGCGGGTTGCGCAGCACCTCGTCGAGCTTGTTCCGGGGAGCGGCGAGGCCCTCGTCCAGGAAGCGGGGGTTGTTCGCCATGGCCTGCGTGAACGTCCCCTGCCAGTAGCGGCGTTGATGCTCGTCCTGGACCCGGTCGATGACGTCCTGCCGATACTCGGCATCCGTGAGGAGCTTATAGACGTGCGTGAAGTCCGCCTGGTCGCCGTGCACGTCCCGGACCGCCATGATGGCGTTGCCGAGAAACTCCCGGGACCGGAACCGGATGGCTTCCTCCCCAAAGACCTCGGTGAGGCCCGCAAGGACGTGGTCCGCCAGCACCGCGTTGTCGCCCGCGGTCAGCAGCGGATTCAAGGTCCACGGGCAGTCCGGGTCCCCCGGGTCGAACCAGATGACCTCCCGATCGGCCGGCACCATGCCGAGCGCCCGCTTGGCCGTGTCCTTGCCGATATCCAGGACAACGAGGGCCTTCCCCCAATCGCCGCCGACGGTCCCGTGGCTGTCGACCCAGATGATGTTCTGCAAATCCGTCGACTTGCCGGCGCCCTGCGACCCGACCAAGAGCGTATTGAACTTCCGGTCGGCCTCCAGGATGCCGACCACCCCGTGCTCATCGCGCAGGATGGACACGCGGGGATCGCGGGTAATCGCCCGCGGCGCGGGGCCGCGCCGAACCAGTGTCCGCTGGAGCGAGTTGACCCGGAGCCGTGCGGAGGGCAAGTGAATCAGGGTCGCCAGCGGGAACGAAAACAGGATGGCGGGACGGAACAGAAAGAGACTCGGGAGACGATCCCAAAACCACCGGGTCCAAAGCCCCTTGGCCAAAATCACCGTGGTCGCTCGGAGCCGGTTCTCGCCGTTGGCTTCCTGCAACGCGCCGTAGATGCGCTGGACCGTGTTCCAGGTATCGGCCCCCAGCCGAATCTCGGTTCGGAACGCGGCCTTGCCGTACAATTGCAGCGCATTCTTCACCGCTTGGCTGTCGGCGTAGCCGACACCCGGATTGGCCGGGTCCGCCAACTGCTGGTTCCGCGCGCTGTACTCCATGTTCCGGATGTGGCTCCGGAGCGTCTCATGCAGCCCCCCCGCCGGAATCGGGGTCATGTGGTACTGGAGATGCGCTTCCCCGTCCGCCCGGTCCAGCGCCTGCACCAACGTCTCCACGACGCTGTTCTGGTAGTCGCGCACCGTCTCGGTCGCGTAGCGCCAGTGCTTGGACAGCACGATTTGCTGGGCGACCGGCCACGGGCGCGCCACGTCCTGCCAGGGGACGAATCGGATGTTCGTGTATTTGGACCGCCAGATATCTTCCAGGGCCGGCAGCCACTCATGCGGTGCGGACAAGAGAAAGTGCACGGCACCATCCGCGTCGCGCACCACCTCGAACGTCCAGGAGTTTTGCCCGATAGCGCCCGAGCCGTAGCGCGTCAGGAGCTGGCCGTGGATGGCGTCCAGGGCCGACATGACTTCGTAAGGCGTGGCGGTGTCGTCGGGGCCGAGAATGATCTCGTCCACCCGCATGGCCTGCGCACGCCGCCGCCGCATCCAGAGGCGGCTCGCCAGGATGGCCAACGCCAACAGCACGCTCAGGATCAGCAGGCCGATGAGCAGATGAGTCAACAAGGGCCCTACCCAGGCCCAGGATCCCCCTCCAAGGTGTAGAGGCCGATGGGTGTGCGGCTGGGCCTTTGGCAAGGGTTTGCCGTGTTCCGACAGATACAAATACAGGCCCAGCAGGGCCATGCCCCACAGGACCCAGGACGTGCGTGGCACCATGCGGATCGTCCTCCCTCGCCGGGGTCCCCGGCCGTTATGTGGTCCACCCGGCGCCTAACAGCGCCTCCAGGCTCTGTTGCACGAGAGCTTGATCGTCTTCGGTAG
>JAJZYZ010000122.1 GCA_021797815.1 Bacillota bacterium | reverse complement strand
CGCGCCCTTAGAAAGGCCCGTCATGAGCACCAAAATCTACAACGGGTACCGGCTGGCGCCCATGAGCCTGCCGGAGCTGGCCCACTGGCTGCGGGATCTCCGCCGCCGGCTGGCCCGGGAACAAGCCCGCCTCATTCGGGCCCAGCTGCGCACGCTCGTCGTCTTCTTCTGCGATACCGGCGTCTTGGCCCCAAACCCCGAAGCTTGGCAGGCGGAGCTCGTGAGCCATGCCGCCCGGACGGGGGAGACGCCGAGGTCCCTCACTCCCGAGTCGTTTTGGGGCACCTCGCCGTTCAGCTACGCCTTGTGGACCTGTGCCGACCGCCAGGAGGCGGTCCGTGAGACTCAGCACCGCGACCCGGCGTATGACTGGAGTGCGGAAGCCTGCTTCTACGTGGACGGCTCCGCGCTCTACGCCACGTTTTACGCGGAACAGCCGTCGTACCAGACGCTCTGGGAAGCGGCTCCCGGCGTCGAGCCGTGGCCGTACTGGAACAACACCGACCGCCCGCCGGAGGTCTCCGCGCGCGAATGGGCGCATCGGGCCGCGGTCTGGCGGCGCGTGCTGCCGGGTGTGCCCGTGGAAGAGGGGCTGCACGCGATGCTGGTGCCCCCAAACGGCGTGTTCCAGCCGATGATGCCCGAGCGGCTCCTGCACCCGCCGATCAGTGTGCGGGCCCGCGCGCGGGTGGCCGCCCGCCGCGCGCTCCAGACGACGATGCCGCCTGGGGTGACCGCGGACACTCCTCTGGGGCTCCGGGCGTTCCGGTGGCTTGACTGGATGGCCTCGTCGGCCGGGGAGGCGGAAGTGCGTCGGGTCGCCAAGACCCTCGCTCCACAACTCCCACGGGTCATTCTGCCCGAGTGGCTGCAGCTGTCCGCGACGGAGTTGTGGGCGCTGTGGCATCCCGATATTCCGCTGGTTCCTGAGCCCGTTAAGCGAGGTGAGTTGCATGCGCCCTAGCCATCAAGCCCATCAGCGGTCCCGGCCGGTGCGCCTCGAGTCGCTCGCAGACCCGAACGCGGTCGCCGTCGTCACCGAACGCGTTCGGCACTTGACCCCGGCGGACCGGGAAGCCTTGCGGGGCGCGGTGGCGGCGCTCTATTTCGACGACTCGGCCGACTACGAGACCGCCTTGTGGAGCGTGGTCGTGGCC
Organism: Bacillota bacterium; assembly: GCA_021797815.1. Classification (GTDB taxonomy): domain Bacteria; phylum Bacillota; class Sulfobacillia; order Sulfobacillales; family JAIMBI01; genus JAKATP01. The sequence continues at coordinate 2,742 of JAJZYZ010000122.1, read as the reverse complement.
CTGTTGGGCTTTGACGACGACACCGCCGACAAGCTGCAGTTTCGGGTCTGGGCCCACGCCCTGCACCCGGAGTGGGGGAGACGGCGGCGCGCATGACGTTGCGCTGACCCTCCGGCCTGATCCCCCGGATTTCGTGCCCCGGTCCGCCTGTCCGCCGTCAAGCCTTCCAGCTTGACCGCGGCGGCGGCCGGGGCTTTTGACTGTCCGTCTTAGATTCTAGGAGGTGAACCTGATGGAGGCTTTGGGCCACTTAACCTGGTACACGATTTTCGATACCGAGCTGGATCGAGCGACACTGCTCGAACGCTTGGAGCAGTGTGATCTCACAGACTTTGCCCCAGCCGTGATTCAGGCCGGCGATGCGTTCCGGCGCGCGACCCACACGCTTGAGCAGCTGCATGTCGCTCAGGACGACGCCACGTTCGTGAACTGGCTCGTGCGCGAGGTGCGGAGCACCGATCAGCAGATCGTGCGCCATCTGGTGCGCGAGACGGTCGACGCCGCCAATGTCCGCCTGGATTACCAGGCCGTGCTGGCACTCAGCCTCGATAAAGCCACCAGCGCGTTTGTCACGCATCCTCTCACGGCGACTGTAACGCCGACGGAGCAGGCGGCCGCCGACGAGGCGCGAGGCGCCTTCGCCCGTTACCAGGGCGCGTATCAGGGGCGCCATCTCCGCGAGCTGGTGCTCCGGGTGCTGAAGTCCGTCAATCCCGTGGCGGTTCGGCCCTCCGGGGGCGTGTACTTCGTGCCGGCTTCCGGCACCGAGACGCTCCGGCGGCTGCAGTCCTTCATCACCACGCTGGCTCCGTCCCAGTGCTGGGCGCTTCCCGTCGCGGATGAGGGCGACACGCGCCAGGTGCTGACCCAGGCCCTCGATGAGACGGTGACGCACACTGCCGACCAGGTGGTCACGACCCTGGCGCGGCTCCTGGACCGCCGCAAGACCCTCACCTTGACCGACCAACTGCGGGCCGCGCAGGAGTTCAAGCGTCTCCACACGCTGGTGACCCAGTACCAGGCGCTCTTGGACGACCGTCTGCTTGCCGCTCAGGCCACGCTCCAGGCGGCCGAGGCCCAGATGCGGAGTCTGCTCGCGGATCCGGTCCTGACGCCGGAGGTGTCCTGATGCCGGTCGTGGAGCGCTTTCCCACGTACCGCTGGCGTCAGCTGCGCGGGCAGGGACAGCTGCCGGCCCTGCCCGCCCAGACCATCGTGCTGGATCTGGCCGCGGGAGCGGGGGACCTGCTGGAGGACATCCGGCGCACGGATCCCGGCGTGCAGGGTTACGGGCTGGAAAGCAGTCCCCTGCAGGCGGCGGCGGCGCAGGCGCAGGGGCTTCCGGTGCTGGTCGGTGAGCCGGGCTATCGCGTGGACGTGGAGAAAGACGCCGCTGGCCTGATCGTTCTGCCGGCGCTATCCCGCACCCAGGAATACCACGATTGGCTTCTGTGGGCCTGGCACCACCTCAAAATCGGGGGCACGCTGCTGGCCTGGGTGTCGAGCCCGAAGCTACCCGCCTTCTTCGCGGCCAGCCGCGGCTTCGAGTGGCGGGGGCTCGACGGTTACGATGGGGCCCGCTATTGCAGCACCGTGGCCTTGAGCCGCTTGCCCCGCCGCACGGTCGCGTCAGGCTGGCACACCCGGGTGGACGCCCTCGCGGCCGCCCCCTGGCCGGTCTCCGCCCTTCGTCAGATGAGCCAGCAGGCCGGGTTCCCCGGGCGGATCGACGCCTGGGACCAGTGCCGCTGTCCCATCCATCCCACGCCCCTCGACCCGTTTATGAGCAAGTGGCGGAGCGCGGCGGAGCTGGAGCAAATGCTGGCCGCATCCTCCTATGCGGCGGACCAGCTGGCGCAGACGTTGCCCGCCCCCGGGCGTTTGAGCGAACTCCCGCCGCTACCGCTGAAACCCGGCCATCTCGCGCTCCAGCTCGTCACCGGGGCCTTTGACGGCCCGGTGGGGGAGGGCGAGCACCGCCATGTGGTGCGGGGGCGGGTGGTCCGCACGCCCGTCGTGACGGAGGAGCTGGGCGAGGAGGGGCCGGTTACGGTGACCGCCGATCGGCTCACGCTCGAAATCACCACGGTGGACGCCACCGGCGCGCTGCGCCGGTTCGGCTCCCAGGCTGCTGAGGAGGTGCCGTAGATGCCCACGTTCCTGCACTTCACGGTCGACCAGGCCGAGGCCCTCGCCGTGGCCGATGGCTGGGCGACGGTCCTGGCCGCGTACCCCGACCCGCATCGCGAGGGGCACACGCGCACCCTGGAAGCCGTACGCTACATTTCGGCGATCGGGTTCGAGGGGTCCATTCGCGGGCTCGCGCGGACGATCCGGCGGGCCACGGCCAAGTCCCCGACGTATCTCCGCTGGACGGACGGATCCAGCCACCAGCGGCTCGGGAGCGCCAGCGTCTGCGACCCGTTCACGGTGCGCGTGACCACGATCGAAAAGGGGGTGCTTCAACTCGTCGCCTGGCCGACCGCCGTCCAGGACGGTCATCAGGTGCTGGACATGGACCAGAATTGGCCGGAGGCCGTGCGGGCCGCGGTCTTGCGCGGCACCGACCTGCCCGTGCTCGCAGCGTGGGCCCCGGCGTTCAGCCAGGATCTCGCCCCGTATCTCACCCGGTGGACGTCCAAAGGTCGGGCCCCGGCCGGCGCGGATCTGTCCGCCAGCCCCGCCGAGATCGAAGCGCTCCTGCAGCGCGGCCTGGCCCGTGGACGCTATACGATTCCCACC
>JAJZYZ010000121.1 GCA_021797815.1 Bacillota bacterium | reverse complement strand
ACCGCGGTCCTGGAGCTGTGACCACCCCATGGCGGCCGGTGAACCGTCCAGAACGCCGGCAAACAGACCCGGCGGCTCACTCTCGGTCCTGTCGCTCGCATAGCGCGCCCACGTCACCCAATCGTCGACGTTGTCCCCGACGTACAAGAACGCCCGCGGCCGGAATCTGGCGCACAGGGTCCGCAGCCCGCGCGGATCCGGCTTCAGCATCCCGTCGTCGGTCGTCACCGTGGCCTCGTCGGCAAAGAGCCCCTGGAGCCCGAGGACGCCGAGCGAGTGGCGCAGCTCGCCCCGTGTGCGCCCCGTATAGATGCCGTAGTTGACGCCCGGCAAGAGGTCGGCCGGAGACAGGAGGGCCCGCTCCCGCGTGATGAGGCCCGGGCCGCGCACACGCTCGGGCTCATAGCCATACACCTCAAACGTGCGGTCGCCCGCGTAGATTTCCATGAGCCATTGTTCGAGACGCTCACGCTGCAGCTCTGCCTGCACGACCCGCCGGTCCGAGGGCGGGAGCGCTTCCAGCACCAGGTCCGCGAAACCGGCCGGGCCACCCCCGGTCCGTGTCAGCTCCACGGTCAGCTGGCGGAGGGTCGGAGTGGCGCGCTTTAAGCCAGTGACGTCCCGGTGCCCGTAGCGGATGGCCTGTGCCAGATAGAAGAGAACGGCCGCATAGGCCAGGTCCCAGTCGCTGTTGAACCCGGCCGCCGCCTTGAAGTCGGCGATGTCGGACTCGTCAAGCGCAATGTTCTCGGCGCTGAATCCAAGCTCGGCCAGATAGTGCTCCACAGCCCCGGCCACCACCGCCGGAAGGCTGCGGCTCACATCTACCAGGACGCCGTCCACGTCAAAGACGACCAGGTCGGCAATCGTGACCCAGGCAGCGGCGCGCTTCGAGGCGTACACGCCCGGCGCCGCCGGCGACAGTTCCCCGCTCACCTGGCGAGCGCGTCCCGCCCGGCGTAGCGGAGGCCGGGGTCCTCTTGTTCCATGAGCAGGAGGCGGTTGTACTTGGCGACGCGCTCGGAGCGGGCGGGCGCGCCGGACTTCAGCTGACCGGCGTTGGTGGCGCACACCAAATCCGCGATGGCGGTGTCCTCCGTGTCCCCCGATCGGTGGGATACCACCGACCGCCACCCTGCCCGGGCGGCCATGGCCATAGTGTCCAAGGTTTCCGACACGGTCCCGATCTGATTCAGCTTAATCAGAATGGCGTTGGCCGTGCGCTCGCGGATGCCGCGCTGAAGCCGCTCGGGATTGGTCACGAAGATATCGTCGCCCACAATCTGCAACCGATCGCCGAGGCGTCGATTCAACATCTGCCAGCCTTCCCAGTCGTCTTCCCCGAGGCCATCCTCAAGGCTCACGATAGGGTAGGCGTCAGCGAGCTGGGCGTACCAGTCCACGAGCTCCTCAGCCGTGAGAGCGCGCTCGCGCAGATGGTAGCGGCCATCGCGGTAGAAAGCGCTGACCGCCGCGTCCACGCCGAGCGCCACATCCTGGCCGGGCTTGAGCCCGGCGTCACCGATGGCGGCCACCAGCAGGTCGAATGCCTCCTCGTGGCTGCCCAAATCCGGGGCGAATCCCCCCTCGTCACCGACGGCGGTGCTCAGATGGGCGGCCTTGAGGCGCGCTTTCAGTGCGTGGTAGGTCTCGGATGCCATACGCATGGCCTCTTGAAAGCTCGAGGCGCCGATCGGGAGGAGCATGAATTCCTGCAGGTCCACGTTGTTGTCAGCGTGGGCCCCGCCGTTGAGGACGTTCAGCTGGGGAACCGGAAGCGTCAAAGCCTGCGACCCGCCCCAATACCGGTAGAGCGGCAGCTGAAGGCCGTTGGCGGCTGCGGTCGACACCGCCAGCGACACGCCCAGAAGGGCATTGGCGCCGAGCCGCCCTTTCTGTTCACTGCCGTCCAGGTGGAGCAGCGTCTCGTCGAGCCCGCGCTGGTCCCGGGCGGCACGCCCGGCCACGGCCGGGCCGATGATTTCGTCAACGTGGGCCACCGCCCGCCGCACTCCCCGGCCGCCGTAGCGCCGGTCTCCATCACGGAGCTCCCGGGCCTCATGCGCTCCGGTGGAGGCGCCGGAGGGCACGCGGGCCCAGCCGACGCTGCCGTCTCCCAGGGTGACCCGCACGGCCAGCGTGGGGTTCCCGCGAGAGTCCAGAATCTCGAAACCTCGCACATCAATGATACGGTCGTCCATCTAACGGTCCTCCTGTCCTGACGCCTTGCCGTCCGGGTTCTCCCGCACGAGCGACTCTCCGGTCATCGCGTCCGGCACCGCTATCCCCATCATCCGGAGCAGGGTGGGCGCCACATCGGAAAGCCCGCCGCCCTCGCGAAGCTTCACACCGCTAGCCGCCTGGCCCACCAGAATAAGCGGAACCGGGGCATCGGTGTGGTTGGTGTCTGGCCCGCCGTCGGAATCCGTCATGTGCTCGGCGTTTCCGTGATCGGCAGTGATGGCCAGGAGCCCCCCCTTTTCCAGCACCTTGTCGGCCACGCGGCCGATGGCCGCATCCACGGCGCGCACGGCCGCCTGGGAAGCCTCCAGCACGCCGGTGTGTCCCACCATGTCGGCGTTCGCGTAGTTGACCAGAATAAAGTCGTAGCGATCCGCGTCCAGCGCGCCCAGCACCTCGTCGGTGATGCCGTCGGCCGCCATGGCGGGGGTCTTGTCATATGTCGCCACCTTCGGCGACTCGACCAGCTTGCGGTCCTCTCCGGGATACGCCTTCTCCACGCCGCCGTTGAAGAAAAACGTCACATGCGCGTACTTTTCGGTCTCCGCCACATGAAGCTGGCGGAGCCCCCGGCGCGAAAGCCACTCGGCCAGATTGTCAGGCACCGAGGGTGGAGTGAGGACATGGGGAACGGGAAAGTTTTCATCGTACAGCGCGAGGCCCGCCACCGCCCCCACCCGGGCCATCGGCCGGGGGAAGGCATGGAAATCGGGGTCGGCCAGGGCGTGCAGCATCTGCCGCACACGGTCCGCGCGGAAATTGAAGAGAAAGACGCTGTCATCGGGCCGCATGAGACCTTGAGGCGCTCCCTGCTCGTCCACGAGCACGGTGGGCAGCACGAACTCATCCGTGACGTCCTCGTGGTAGCTGGCGGCCACCGCCTCCGGCGCGCTCCGCGCCCTCGGTCCGATGCCTTCCACCATGGCTCGATACGCCCGTTCCGTCCGATCCCAGCGGTTGTCCCGGTCCATGGCGTAGTACCGTCCCATGATGGTCGCGACCCGGATGTTGCCCCCGAGCTCCCCCATCGCGTTCGCAAGGTCGCGCAGGTAGGTGAGGGCACTTTTGGGCGGCACGTCGCGGCCGTCCAGGGCCAGATGAAGGGCAATATCCTCCACCCCGGCGGCACGCGCCAGCTTTAAGAGGTAAAACAGGTGCTCCTGGTGGCTGTGCACCCCGCCCGGCGAGAGGAGGCCGAGAAAGTGAAGCCGGCTGCCAGCGGCGGCCGAGAACGCGCCCGCCAGCACGGGGCTCGCCGCCAGGGTGCCATCGTCCATGGCTCGATACACGCGGGCCAGGTTCTGGTAGACCACGCGTCCCGCCCCCAGGTTGAGGTGGCCCACGTTGGAGTCGCCCATCTGGCCCGCAATGAGGCCGACGGCCTCCCCATGCGCCTTCAAGGTGGTGTGCGGCCACCTCTTCCAGAGCTTGTCGAACGTCTGCGCGGGCGCTGTCGTGACCGCGTTGTCGGGCGCGTCGGCCCTCATCCCGAACCCATCCAAGACCACCAGCACCACCGGCCCCGTCGGCATCGTCTAGAGATCCCCCTTAATGACGGCCCCGGCCCGGGCCATCGACACGAAGTCGCGCACCTGGAGCGAGGCACTGCCGACAAGAGCGCCGTCAATCTCCGGTTCCGCGAAGAAGGTGCCCGCACCGCCCGC
>JAJZYZ010000042.1 GCA_021797815.1 Bacillota bacterium | reverse complement strand
CGTGGAGGCGGGTGTCTACGGCATGTGGTCGCCCACCGACTGGCACGTCAATCCGACAGCGTACGCGGACGCCACCGTGGCCTACGCCCGGTCTCGCGGTCTGCAGGTCCGGTTCGGGTGTCCGGTCACGGGCCTTCGCCTGGAAGATGATCGCGTGGTGCTAACGTGCGCCGGGTCCGCGGAGCCCATCGAGGCCGCTCGGGTCCTCATCGCGGCCGGGGTCTGGACCCGACAGCTGACTCGCCTGGCCGGCATCGACATCGCCATGATTCCTTACCGCGTCCAGCTCGCATCACTCGCCTTTCCCCACCGCTACGCGCTTCCCATCCTGAGTGAAACCGGATCCGACGTGTACATCACACCCGACGGCCCCGCCAATCTTCTGGCCGGAGACGGCACCCAGCTCTGGGAACACGATCCGGAGGCGTACAACGAGGCGGGCGATCGCGCCTTTGAGGAAGAAATTGCGACCGCCGTCACCCGGCTCATCCCGTCCGCGCACACGGCCGAGCTCCGGCGCTCCTGGGCGGGCCTGTGCGGGGGCACCCCCGGGCGCCGCCCGCTCATCGGGGGCGTGGCGGAGCGCCTGTTTGTCGCCTGCGGCGGCAACGGATTCGGCATCAAACGGGGACCCGCCATCGGTGAGCTGGCGGCCCGCATGGCGCTCGGGCTGGCGGCGCCGAACGCCGACGCGGACCCCCTTCGCACGGCTCCGGCGGACTTCGTGCTGAAACCAGGGTCAGGCGGACGCCTGCCAAGCTGAGCGCCTCGACGACCCGCGACGGACAGGCTATGCTCGCTCCGGACGTCCGTGTGCGTCTTTTGAAATGCGCGACCCTTGGCATGCGTGCGACCAGTTCGACCAGTGCGACTATCGACCCGTCGGCGGACGTCTGGGGGCCAGGACTTTACGCCAGAGAATCGGGAGGCGACTCGTGCAGGACCTCGTGGTTATCGGAGGAGGCGTCTGGGGCACGTCGGCGGCACTCACGGCCGCGCGGGCGGGATTCGGCAAGATCATGCTCCTGGAAAAGAACGCCTATGTCGGCGGCGAGAGCAGCGGCAAGTCAGGCGGCATCATCTCGCAGCTTATCGCCCACCCCGACGACCAGCGGCTTGTGGCGCGGAGTCGGGAGTGGCTGTTCGAGGCTGAGGCGGAAAGCGGCGACCACAGCATGATCCAGCGCTGGGGCGGCCTGGTCCTCTGTTCGGAGGCCGAATCCCGGAAGCTGATGGAGGTGGCCGAAACTCTCCGTGCCCGTGACATTCCGTTCGCGCTGTGGGATCGCGCGGCCATCGCCGAGCACTATCCCCTCATTGACGGCGCCGAGCCCGGCACCTTCGGGATCTTTTCTCCCACCGATCTGCATGTGAACCCGACGGCGTACTGCCAGAGCGTCTTTTCGGCCGCCCGCGCGGCCGGAGTCGACGCGCGCGTCGGGGTGGCCGTGACCGATCTTCACCTCGAGGCGGACCGCGTGGTGCTGGAGACCAGCGCGGGACGTATCGAGGCTGCCCGCGTCCTCATCGCGGCCGGCACCTGGACCCGGAAACTCACTAAGATGGCCGGGATCGACATCCCCTACCGTCCCTACCGGGTCCAGATCGCATCGATCGCGTTTTCCGAGAGCGGTCGCCTGCCTATCTTGAGCGAGACGTCGACCGACATGTACATCACCCCCGACGGCCCCACAAATCTTTTGGCCGGAGACGGCACCCAACTCTGGGAACACGATCCGGACGACTACAATCAACAGGGGGACGCGGCGTTCGAGGAGGACATCGCGGCCGGCCTCATGCGTCTCATCTCCGCCGCCCGCCATGCGGAACTCCGCCGGTCGTGGGCCGGCCTGTGCGGCGGCACCCCTGACCGCCGGCCGCTGGTCGGAGCCGTGTCGGAGCGCCTATTTATAGCCTGCGGCGACAACGGCTTCGGCGTGGTGCGCGGACCGGCGCTCGGGGAGCTCGCCTGCCGCATCGCGATGGGAGAGGAGACGGCGCCCGGTCTCGATCCGTTCCGGTTCCCGCCCGGCGACTTTGTCCTGCGGCCGGGGTCCGGGGGGATGTTTCCCGAGTGAGCCTCTTTACCGGCGGAGACTTGGACGGCAAGACGCACGCTGACGTACGATGACGCACTCAAACGAGGTGACACGATGACCGAAACGTATACCGTCGACTGCAGGAAATCCGCGCAGCATGTCCTCCAGATAAGCCTGGAGCTTCGGGGGCTCGCCGGCGGGACACACGAGCTGGCCATGCCCGTGTGGGCGCCCGGCGCTTACCGGGTCGTCGACTACTCCAAGAATGTCTTTGATGTCCAGGTCATCGGCCAGGACGCCCGGAGCATCCCGGTCGAGAAAAGCGCCAAGAACGTGTGGCGGTTCGAGGCTCAGGGGACGGTCACCGTCACGTATCAGGTCTACTGTTTCCAGCTGAGCGTGAGCGGGAGCCACGCCGACGGCACCCATGCCTACTGGAACGGCACCAATGTGTTTTTCGTGGTGGACGGTGAGAAGACCGCCCCCATCGATCTCCATATCCGGGCGCCCGAGGGCTGGCGTGTCTCGACCGGTCTCGACCGCGTCGGGGATGACCCTTTTCACTTCCGTGCGCCCGACTTCGACATCCTGGCCGACTGCCCGGTGGAAGTGGGCACGCAGCGCGTCTACACCTTCGAGGCTATGGGCAAGCCCCACGAGATTGCCCTCTGGGGTCAGGGCAATGAGGACCCGGAGCGGCTCGTGGCCGACACCCGCCGCATCGTGGAGGCGTCGGGCGCCATCTTCGGCGGCCTGCCGTATGACCACTACACCTTCATCGTGCACATCGCCGATGCGGGCGGCGGGTTGGAGCATCTGAATTCGACGGTGTGCGGCGTGTCGCGCACCGCCTTTGCCCCCTTCAGTCAGTACCGGCGGGTGCTCCATCTCTTCAGCCATGAGTTCTTCCATCTCTGGAATGTGAAGCGCATCCATCCGGATATGCTGGGACCCTTCGACTACAACCAGGAGGTGTACACCCACCTTCTGTGGGCGATGGAAGGCTACACCGACTACTACGCGTATCTGATTCTGTGCCGGGCCGGTCTCGTGACGCCCGACGAATACTTCGAGCAGCAGGCGTCTGACATCAAGAGCCTCGAGCTGCAGCCGGGACGGCAGTGGACAAGCCTGGCCCTGTCCTCGTTCAACACCTGGATTGCCTGGTCGTTCCCGCCCTCGGGCGATTTGCCTAACCGCTACATCTCGTACTACCTGAAGGGAGGCCTCGTGGGCCTCCTGATGGACCTCGAAATTCGACGCCGCACCGGCAACGCAAAATCCCTCGACGATGTGCTGCGCATCCTCATGGACCGCTACGGGTCCCGCGGGCAAGGCTTTCCCGAGTCCACCTACCAGGCGGTGGTGGAAGAGGTGGCCGGCGGCTCGATGGCGGAGTTCTTCGCCCGCTACGTGGAGGGCGTCGACGAACTGCCTTTTGACGAGATGCTGGCGGACGCCGGCCTCAAGCTCACACGCCGTGTGAAGAACCCCGACCGCCGTAAGCCAGCCGGGGCTGAGGAGCACCCGCACGACGAGGACGAGACCCCGGAGATGCCGTACGGCTGGCTGGGCGTCATGCCGCGGTGGAGCTTCGAGAGCCCGCGCATGGCGTCCCCGGCCCCGATGGGGGCACCCATCCAGTCCGTGCTGGACCCCGGTCCCTCGGCGGGCCTTCTCTACCCCGGGGACGAGGTGATTGCGGTCGACCACATCCGCGTCACCAGCAATCAGGACCTGGATGACCGCATCCGGGCCAACTACGCGCCGGGCACACCCGTTCAGATCGAGCTGTTCCGGCGCGGCCATCTGGAAGAGGTCACCGTCACCGTGGGAGAGGCCCCGCCAAACGAGTACAAGATCGCGCGCGTGAAGTCTCCCGACGACCGCCAGAAGGCCGTTTACGAGGACTGGCTGAAGGTGCCCTGGCCCGCCGACTGACGCGGCCCCGACGTTCCCGAGCCACGCATGCGCCCGGCGCCCAAGAAAGCGCCGGGCGCATCCATATGGAGAGGCGCCGTGGCGAGAGGGCCACCCCCGCCCCGGGCCCGTGAACCGTTCAAAAACCCGGATTTAGGCGAAGCCGCTCGCGCTGGTGCCCGACACTCCAATGACGCCGTCCGTCATGCCGACGATGGTGATGGCCGCGTGCGGATTGCCTGGCGAGGGCAAGATAGCCGCCACGGTCAGAAGATCCGTGGTGGTGAGGCTCGCGTAGGAGCCGGGGTGAATGAAGGCCGAGTAGCCGCTGTGGGGACTCACCGTGAGCGCGTTGCCCGTGGGCGCAGTGGACGTGGTGACGACCTTGACCGCAAAGAACACCAGCGCACCCCCGCCTTTGAGCGCAAAGGCGTACATCGGATAATGCGCCACACTCGCGCTGCCGCTCGTGAAATTCTGGGCCGCGAGGTTGGCCCAGAAACTTTTGGTGGCGCCGCCCGCCGCAAACATGGGATCGGTCGGCGGGACCCCGTTGGCGGCCTCGCTGATGTCGCTCGCGTAGCGGGTGGCGACGGCCTCGGGGCTCCTCGGAAGCTTTTGCAGGGCCGAGCCCGTAAGGAGGCGGCCGTACCCGCCGGCAAACGTCGCGGGCGTGGGCGCGGTGGTTCCCGACACCTGCCCCGGCGAGTATGCCTGCATGAACCGGCCGTTCTTTTGGACAAACACCATGTACACGTGGTTTGTGAGCGCCTCGAAGACGCCTTCATGGGGCGGCACGATGACGCTCACGGGAATCTGGTTCAGATTCGCGGGCGGTTTCTGGGTGGGCGTGCGGGCGGCCCGGTTGTAGGCCCAGGTGGCGTCGTCAATCGTGGACTCGGGCGGGATCTCAATCTGGTTCTGCCCGGCCGTATTCCAGGTGGTCATGGCCTTCCACTCGCTGCGGGCATACTGGCGGACGACGGCCACCGCTCCTGTGGGAGTGAGGGTCGACGATGCCTTCGGTGCTGGCTTCGCGCCGCCTACCTGGCTGCATCCGGCCGCCAGGACCAGGAGCGCTCCCAACAAGCCGACGCTCCTCACTCGATGCACGCGCATGGCCACCCCCGACCGTCTGATTGACCCCACCATCGACGATTGCGGATCCGCTGTCAATCGGCACGCTCGTCGCGCCGCGGGGAGACATCAACCAAGAAACGTCCCCCGGGGCGTCCTGCGGACCGGCTTCGCCGACTCCGGGAACAGACAAGGGCCACCGGCTCCCGAACGGGGAGCCGGCGGCCCTCGGAGTTTTTGCCTACGAGGACGAGCTGGAAGCTTAAGCCTGCAGCTGGGTCAAGAGCTGCTGCAGGGAGGCTTCCAAGGTGGTCATTTGCTGCAGTTCGGCCGTCCGCCAGGTGTTGATGGCGGCCAGGGCCCCGCTCGCACCCGACGCGGAAGAGCCAGACGAACTGGCGCTCAGGCTTCCGTACGTGTCGGCCTTGTGCTGATCCTGCAGGGCGGTGCGCGCATTTTGCAGGAGCGTCATCAACGACTTCTGCGCCGCGCTGACCGCTGCGGTGTTGCCGCTCTGCTCATCCTGCCGTATCACCGTCCGAATCTGCTTCAAGGTGGCCAGGATCTGAAGCCGCATGGCCACGATGGAGCGCTGGAGCTGCTGATTCGAGTGGATGGCGGGCTGCAGGGCAGCGCCCTTCCCGTGGCCGTGATTGCCGTGAGAAGTCGAGCCCGATGACTGCACTCCCGCTCCCGACGGAGGCGCCTGGGACGAAAAGCTCACAGGCGGCACGGAGGTCGGCCGGCCCGTCGGATGGGACGGAGCATGGCCATGGGCCAACACAACCCCGACAGGTACGGCCAGCGCACCGGCCAATACGAGGGCGCCAACTGCCTTTCTCCAAATCATGACGACAGCGTTCCTCCTTCAAGACTCCAAGATTCGCGCATAAAGACCGAGGGGCGTGGAACCGTCAATGCATCTGTGACACCAGCACTGTCATTGCGTGCAGATCCACGTTGACGCTGGCTGCCACGGATGCGGAGCTTCCCGTCCCCGAGCGGCCGTTGGCCGAGGCGTGGCCTGATGCGGCCGCATTGACATGGCTGACAGATCCCGTGCCGGCCGCGGCCGCCCCGCAGCCGGTTAGAACCACCGCCACCAAAGCCGCCGCTGCGGCCATGCGGAGCGTCATTGCCTCACCCCCGATCCGTTCTGGTCTTTTCGCATTTCCGCTGTACATATTCGTGCGCCGGTTCCAATTTCCGGGGTATCGAGAAAATTTTTCCCTAACGCCGTGATCTCCTTTTTCTGCAACCCTAATTCATCGTTCCGACCGCGCCGATGCCCGGTCGGACGTGGTTCCACGGGCCGTGGCTGCCACCGCCTCGCTGGTCCTGTCAACAGAGGCGGCGGGCTCCTCGTCCCGCAGGGCGAAAGATCCCCGGCCGGATCCGCCCTTCATCCTCGCCGCGTCATGACGTCACCCGGTCCATCCGCATCGTCCGCACTCCTGGCTTCCAAGATCTCCCGGACGGCCGCCCGGGGGGCGCCCCTCGATCAGGGGATGAGGCCTGCGACCACATTTTTCACGTCGGCCAAGGGCACGCCGCTGCCCATCACCTGATACGTGTGGTGGTTGACGTCCACCCAAATTTCGTTCAGGTGAAGGGCCTGCCCCGGGTTGTGCACGGTCCAGGCCGCCATATGCGCGCGAAGGCCCTTGACGATGGTCGCCTGCACGCGCGGCGGGGCAATCGCCTTGCCGTTGGCGATAAGTTGGCCAAAGGACACCGAGACGACCGAGGGGCTCTCAAAGACTTGGATCGAGGCCCCATGCGGCATCTCATAGAAAATGGTCAAGCTCGGGGGGGACACGACCCCGTGAAGCGGGCGCGCTATGGTCAACTGCTGCCACTCGACGGCAGGCGGAAGCCATGTGGGCTTCCGGACCCAGGCCGCGTAACGGCTCTCGGCCGCGGGCCACGTGAGGCACATGGGTTGTCCGGCCGCGGGATGCTGGCGATAAAACGTGCACGCCGTCTGGCCGCCATACGGGAGGGCCCATGGGCGCCATACGAGGAGGACCGCCGCCACCAAGACCAGAAGGAGCGCCCCGCCGCCCACCCAAAAGCGCCTGTTCATGCGACCCCCGCCTCCCGTAAAACCATGGGATGATCGCGGCCCTCGGCGCCAGATTACATGATTTCCCAGGTGCACGCCATACGCGGCACGAGCGGCGCCCCCGTGGGAACGAAGCGGCCATCATGGCCCCGAGACCAGATCCAACCGCCCTCCTACGCCCACGCTCCCCCTTGCCCAATATAGGGGCCATCCCCTGACGGCGTGCCGACCGGGGCGGCTATAAGCCCGCGGTGCCGGGCCAGTCGGGCTCTGACAGGATGAGGCTCGCCGCGCGGCGGGGTGGAGCTTCGGCCGCGACACCAGACCAGCCCCCTGTCTCGCGTGGGCCGATGTCCGGCCGGGCGGTTACGCGCCGGGGGATTCCCCTGTGAGGACGCCGGCCAGAGTGGACGCGTCGACGTTTCCGCCACTTAAGATGACCAGCACGCGGGATCCCGCGGCCGGCGTGACCACCCCCGACATCAGCGCCGCCACGCCGACCGCGCCCGAGCCTTCAACCACCAGCCGCTCCTCGCGGACGAGGCTCGCCATCGCATCGGCGATGTCACCTTCCCGGACGGTCCGCATGCTGTCTGTCACACGGCGCACCAAGGCGAAGTTCTCCGGCTCGATGCCGCCCGCAAGACCCTCGGCCAGGGTCGGACTCTCTTCCACGTTTACGGTGCGGCCGGTGCGAAAGCTCTCCACCCAGGGCGACGAGGCCTCACTCTGTATGCCAATGACCCCGGCTTGGGGACAGAGGGCCCGTGTCACCGTCCCGATGCCCGCGATGAGACCGCCGCCGCCGGCCGGCACCACCACCAGATCCCACGGCCGGTCGCCCGCCATACTCTCCCAGGCCACGGTACCCTGACCCGCTATCACCGCCGGATCCAGGTAGGCATGCACGTAGGTGCGCCCACTCTCACGCTGAAGGCGCACGGCCTCCCGGTGCGCCTCGTCGTATCCGGACCCGGCCAGCACCAGCTCGGCCCCGTAGCGGCGGATGCCGTCAAGCTTGATGGCGGGCGTACCGGTGGGCACCACGATCAGGGCCGAGAGGCCGAGGAGATGGGCGCCGTAGGCGACACCCTGGCCATGGTTTCCGGCGGAGGCGGTGATGACCCCCGCCTGCTGCTCCTCTTCGGTGAGGGTGAGAAGCTTCGAGAGGGCGCCCCGCACCTTGAAGGACCCCGTGCGCTGGAGGTTCTCGCACTTCAAGTACACATCGGCGCCCGTCCGCTCCGAGAGCCAGAGACTTTTCAAAACCGGGGTCGGGTCGATGTAGGGCGTGAGGCGGGCCGCCGCCGCCGCCACGTCAGAAAGCTCAAGGTCAACCGCCGTCACCCGCCATCCCTCCCGGTTCGGTTCCCGTCTTTGTCACCCGAGCGGGGAAAGGCTCCCCGGTGTGTCAAGGCGGCGGCCGCCCACGACAGTCCCAGCTCGAGCGGGTCTCCCCCGGATCCGCCTGGCGCGAACGCCGCGAGGACACCCGCGACGAGCGCGTCGCCGGCTCCGAGCGTATCGACCGGCGGAGGTCCGGGGAGCGGCCGCCGCGCCACCCGGCTGCCATCGATATATCCACGCACGCCGCCGGCCCCCCGACCCGCCAGCACCAACGCCGGCCCCGCCGACCGCACGGCGTCCACGAGGGTGTCGACGGCCTCGTCGGCCGCCCGGCCGGTCGACAGGAACACCGCGTCGAGTGCCCCGAGGAGCTCGTCACGCTCCTCGCCGGCCATTTCCGCCAGATGATACCCGACGTCGCAGGACAAGAAGGCGCCTGTTCCCCGGAGCCGCCGCACAAGAGACAGGGCCTCTCCGTTCGTCGACAGATGCACGACCGGACGCGTCTTTCGGATCACGGCGAGGAGACTCTGGTCGAGAGGCGGCGTCCCGCTCACCCCGTAGGCTTCTTCCAAGAACTCCGGCTCGGGACCGTGCGACGCGATGTGGCTCACGCCGGTCATACCGCCCGGAACGACCGCGAGATAGCGGCCGTCGTCACCGAGCGCCCGCAGTGCCGAGCAGATGAGCGCGCCGTCGGCGTCATCCCCCACACAACCCGCGTAGCGGGCCGGCACCCCATGAAAAAGCCAGTTGGCCACCACGTTCAGCACATTGCCGCCGGGGTAGCGGCAGCCGGGCGCGTCGATATAGCGATCGACGCAGTTGTCGCCGATGCCGTAAAAGTGGGGCCCGGATGCGGTCATGGAATCAGAACTCGCCCCAGACCTTGGACAGCTTGCCCATGTAGCGGCGCTCGTCCACGTCATGACCCGCCGTCGCCGCCATCCACATCACCCAGAGCTCGGTCACCATAAACAGGGGAAACGGTGCCATGAGATCGGAGAAGCTGCCGTACGTGCGGCTGTCAAAGACGAGATGCGGCGCTCCCTGCCGGTCGAGGAACCGCACGACATTCTCCGTGGCCGTCCGGGAAGGGTCCTCCCCCAGCAGCAAGACAAACGTGGGCCGCCCCTTTTCCACAATCTCGATGGGGCCGTGATAAAACTCGCCCGCATGGATGACAGCCCCGTTGGTCCACAGGTTCTCGATGATGACCGAGAGCCCGACCTTGTATCCGAGGCCGTACTGCGGTCCGCCCGCAATCACGTAGTACTGGTCCGCAAGCGGCCCTGAAAGCGCGCGGGCGTCTTCCGAAAACCGGGGCAGCAGGGTCCGCGCGGTCTTCGGATAGGCATGAAGATCGTCGAGGAGGCGCCGGGCCGTCTCGGTCGATTCGCCGCGCGCCAATAGGAGATGGGCGGACAGGAGATAGGCAACCGTGACCGGTGACGTGTAGACGGCCTTCGACTGGATCGGCACCACCACGTCCGCGAGCTCCGCAAGAGGATTGGCCGACGTCTCCGTGATGGCGATGACAAAGGCGCCGTCGGCCCGGGCCTTTCGGGCCGCCTCCACCACTTCGGGCGTCTGCCCGGAGTACGAGGTGGCCACCACGGCCGTGTCCTTCAGGCTCCCGACCTGCGAGAGCACTTCCCAGCCGTTAAGCGCCCGGACGCCGATGCCCGAATACCGGGTCAGGGCATACTCCATGGCCATCATGGAAGAGAGCGACGCGCCGCCGCCCATGCCGACCACGCGAGCCAGGCCACGACGGGTTATCTCCCGCGCCGCTTGCTCGATGACGGCTTCATGCTGCTCGAACAGGTAGGTCATCGACTCCGCAACCACGCTACTCGTGTAAAACAAACTATCTTCTTGAATGCTGCCCGGCAAAGACTCGCCCTTCTTTCTTCTGTGCCCCTGATGCTCGAACCACTATATCGTGTCGCGCCGCGGGCCGCCGCCCGCTGGGACCACACGAATTGTGGGGCGACATCGTATCCGTCGCCCGGTCGGCCTGGCCGAACGAAGCGCCGCGAGGCCGCCTGCCGGGGATGCGCCGAAGGCTCTTCCCACAGAGGGCCGGCGGTGTTTAACCGCCGGCCGCCGCCTCCAGCGCGGCCCCAATCTCGGCCACTGCGGACGCGGAAAGAGGCTCCTGGGGTGCCAGGGGCAGGCCGACGGGAAACCCCTGAATCTGAAGCCCCGCCTTTACGCAGGCCGCAAGGCCGTGCTTTTGGAACACGGCGTTTAAGCCCCAAAGGCGCCGCTGGAGCGGCCAGGCCTCGTCAATGCGGCCCTCTCGCCCGAGGTCGACCAGTCGCCGGGAGAGCTCCGGCATGAGACACACGGGGCCTCCCATCCAGCCCACTCCCCCCATCATCAGGATGACAAGAGGGATGTGGGCCGAGGCCCCAAAGAGGCGAAAGCGGCTCCCGAAGCGGTTCTGCACGCTCAGAAGGAGTCCGGTGTTGCCGCTCGCCTCCTTGATGAACTGGATGTTCGGGATATCCTGCAGACGCTCCAGGAGATCGAGACTGAGGCCGCCGCCCACAAAACGCGGGTTAAAGTAGAGGCCCACCGGAATTCCCACCGCGCGCGCCACGTCCGCGAAGTAGGCGGCCGTGCCGGCGGGACTGACCGGGAAGTAGGTGGACAGCATCAAGACGAGCCCGTCCACTCCCATCGCCTCGTACGTGCGGGCCTGGACGATGGCGGCGGCCGTGGAAAAGGCCTCCACCCCCGGCACCACCGGCACCCGCCCCCGGGCGCTTTTCAGGGTGGCCGCCACCACCTCCCGGCGTTGCTCGGTCGTGAGATATGCCACCTCGCCCGTACTGCCAAGCGGCGTCAGGCCCTCCACCCCGCGTTCGATCAGATGCTCGATGAGGCGGGCGTGGACGGCCGTATCGACCGACCCGTCTTGACGGATCGGCGACACCAGGTAGGCGAACGTTCCCTGAAGTTGCAACAGGCACCCTCCCTTATCGGTCCGGCCCGGACGCGTCCATCCAGGCCCCGGTGATGGTGCGGACCGGGTTGGTCAAGATGCCGATCCCGGTCACGGAGATGGTGATGACGTCTTGGTCGACCAACGCCACGTCGTCGGGCGGCACGATACCGGTGCCTGTCATGAGAACGGTCCAGGGCTCGAGCGGCCAGGCGTGTCGCAAGGCGCGCACGAGCTCCCCGAGGGGCCGACGGATCAAGCTTGTGGTCGTGCGGCCGGAAAAGACGACGTCCGAGCCGCGCGTGATGGTGCAGGTGATGATGAGCGCGGCCGGGTCTATCGAGTCGGCCAGGGCAATGCTGGGCCCGAGGGACGCGCTCTTGTGAAACATCTTGGCCTGCGGGAGATAGAGAGGATTCTGACCCTCGATGTCCCGGGCCGACAGGTCGTTCCCCCCGGTGTAGCCGAAGATCTCGCCAGCGGGTCCCAGCACCACCGAAAGCTCCGGTTCGGGCACGTGCCAGCGGGCGTCGTCCCTAAGGCCCATGACCTCGTTCGGCTGCGCCATCCGACGGCCCGGATGCTTGAAGAAGATCTCCGGCCGGGGAGCGTCGTACACGAGGCGGTACAGGGCGTCGAACCCCTCCGACTCTTCTTCACGGGCATCCCGACTCCGTTCATACGTGACGCCGGCACCCCAGATTTCAGAGACCGGCACGGGAAACACAAGATCCGGCTCATGCAGCGGACGGCGCTCGGGATACCGGGTCAGGAGATCCCGGATTCCCGCGTGGCCCTTCTCCTGCCAGATGTCGTAGAGAGCCTCTGCGCTCGCAATGCCGGCCGTGGCCAGATCCAGCACCTCAGCGCTCACCCCTTCGGAGAGTCCGAGCCGCACGGCGCCGCGCCCGTCCTCCCGCCAACCCCAGAGATTAATGCTCATGCTGTCTGGCTCACCCGGTCCTCTCATTCTCGGCTCTATCCCCTGGAGGGCTCTTTTCAGATTAACCCCTTCCACCCGTGCGTGGCCCGCTTCTTGCCGGTCTTCGATCGTTCGCCATGCCGGGGGCCATGGCTCATACTCACAACGCACACCTCACAATTGCCACGTCACAGGTCACAGACGACAAAGGAGGCTTGCCACATTTATACGGATGGAGACCAGGATGCCGCCTCCGCCGTCCGGGCCACGCTTCGCCGCCGCAAAGCCGCCATCATCGCCGGGACCACCGGATCGGCTGTAGACGATCGCGACGCGATTGACGCCATGTTCCGGTCGGACCCTGATCCGGACGTGGCGGTCGAGGCCCGAATGGTGGGAGGGGTTCCCGCCTACTGGCTTGCGGCTGGTGCCGACGACCCGAGCCGGGTCGTCCTCTACCTGCACGGAGGCAGTTACGCGGCGGGAGGCCTCGCTACTCACCGCGACATCACGGGACGTCTGTCCCGGGCGGGAAGCTGCCGCGTGCTGCTTCTCCTCTACCGGCTGGCCCCGGAACATCCGTTTCCCGCCCCGGTGGAAGACGCCCTCGCCGCGTACCGCGCCCTTCTTTTATCAGGCGTGGATCCGGCACGGCTGGTACTCGCCGGCGATTCGGCCGGCGGCGGGCTCGCTCTCGCGCTCTTGATGGCGCTTCGCGACGCCCGCGAGCCTCTGCCGGCCGGTGCTGTCGTCATGTCGCCGTGGACCGATCTGGCGTCGACCGCTCCCTCTCTTCGCACCAAGGCCGACATCGACCCGTGGCTTGTGGCGGAGTCCGTGCCACGCGAAGCCGCGGTCTACCTCGCCGGCGCCGACCCGCGAGATCCCCTCGCCTCTCCGCTTTACGGCGATCTGTCGGGCCTGCCGCCGCTTCTGGTGCATGTCGGCGAGGATGAGATCCTGCTTGATGACGCGGTCCGGGTCGCGGAGGAAGCTAGACGCGCGGGCGTGTTGACCACGCTCAAGGTTTGGCCGGGCATGTGGCACGTGTTTCAACTGTTTGCCGGCCAGATCGCAGACGCCCGCATCGCTCTCGACGAGATCGGCCGCTTCATAAAAGCGATGACGCCCGACGTCCGGCCATGAGGGCAGGCCGGTGCGGCCTTGCAGACGATCGGTTCCGTCTTGTCCGACCGTGTTACCGGCCGGCCCCCCCATCCGTTACCTCAGTGATATGTAAACGGACGGGGGCGTGAGCGATGGCCGGCCGGCAATCCGAATCGCGCCCCGCGGACGACGCCTGGCTCAACGCCTGGGTTGAGCAGTGGGGCGATCGCATCACGCAGTTTGCCTACACGTACACCGGCCAGCGCGAAAGTGCGCAGGACGTGGCTCAGGAGACTTTTCTGAGACTCTTTCGCTGGCATGCCGCCCATCCGGATCGCTCGCTTACCCCTGGCTGGCTTTATACGGTCGCCGCCCACATCGCGGTGGACTGGCTCCGGCGCGAGCGGCACCAGGGCGAATCCCTCGACGCCAGGGACGCGAGCCCGGGCGATCTGACCCCGAACTGGGACCGGACGCTTACGCTGCGGGACGCGATGGGGCGCCTGTCGGAGGCGGACCGGGAGTGCATCTGGCTCTTCTACTATGCCGATTGGTCGATTGCGGAGGTGGGAGCCGCCACCCACCAATCACCGGCGGCCGTCAAACAACGACTATTCCGGGCGCGAAAGCAGCTGGCCCGGCTGGTGGGAGGTGACCGGGATGGCACGACACGGGGGTGACGGCGAGGAAGAAGCGCTTCGCGTCTGGCTCTTGGAGGCCGGACTGCCGCCGGCGCCTCGCGACCT
Source organism: Bacillota bacterium (assembly GCA_021797815.1). Classification (GTDB taxonomy): domain Bacteria; phylum Bacillota; class Sulfobacillia; order Sulfobacillales; family JAIMBI01; genus JAKATP01. The sequence goes on along the minus strand of JAJZYZ010000042.1, from coordinate 7,050 downwards.
CGCCTTCGATCGGGAGCGCTGGGAGACCGTCCAGGCGACTCGCCCCCGCCGCGTTGAGCCGTGGCAGGTGGCGGCCACGGTCGCCGCCCTCGTGATTGTCGTCTTCTCCGTCTATCACTTCCGGGGAAACGCGGCTCGACCAAGTGGTTCCGCCACGACCGTGACGGCGACCGTGAACGGCTTCTTGACTGCGTTCCTACACCGTCATTTCACGACGGCCGCCGGGTTCACGGCAGGCGGGAGCCGCGACGAAAAGACTTTGGAGACAGACATGTCCCAGCTGGATGCCCTCCTGGTCAACCAGGCCCCATTCACTCCGGTGTCTGCCATGCACTGGAAGACTCGATGCACGGGACTCTCCTGCCGGGTCACATTTGCGCCGCTTAACAGTTATGTCGTCTACCCTCTCGATCTATCCTTGCGGTCCCTTCCGAACCAGCCGCCGCGGATCGCCGTGGCTGGCCTGTCGACGTGGATTCAGTCGCTAGGACACTCGACTACGATCTCCCGTTCGCTCACCTGGAAGCAGGCCGAGCTGGCGGGACCGACCTGGGTGCGAAAGCCCGGCGGACTTCCTCCCGGGGCCAGCAACCCAACATTGGTGCAGGGACCCACGACCGGTTCTCTGACGGCTACCTACACGGGGCCCCATGGGAGCTGGACCATCCAGGTGTACGAATGGGCGGGCACGAAAGTCACCCTCACGAACCCTGCCGAGACCCCCGGCACGCTGGCGGGCGTCCCGGTCACCACCTCAAAGTGGCATTCGAACACCGGTACACCGCTGGCCGCCGTCTTCTTTCGCCTGCACGGGAACACCTACCAGGTCGTCGGCATCTACCAGCCCCTGAGCGTCGTGGAGCGGGTGGCGGCGACTCTCATCCGGTAGCGGCGGCGCCGCGGACGGACGGTGTGCCGTTCATAAGGCTGAGGAGCGAATGGCGCGGGCGAGGCGAGTGTGAGTCAGAGCCCCGCGCGATCGGGTCACAGCGCCTTCCCGTCTTACTCGCGACGGGCGACCGCTCTCAAAGGTGGTCAAGGACCACGGGGGCATGATGCAAACGCCGAAGATGGCACGGACACAAGCGGTCCGCTGCCACCGTGGTCTGATCCCCCAGGCCGCCCCGTAGTTTCGGGCGTGGCTGTCGACATCTGCTGGAGGCGATCTACTTCGCATCTCTCTCGATGTCGGATCTCGCGGGGACGGCGTCCGGTGGGAGCTATCGCATCGAGAGACTGGGGACCCCCTCTTGCAGGGCCGCCGCCATCCACTCTCGCCACCACCCTGACTCTCCTGTCACAAGTCTCTGTTCCCACTCGCGGTAGGTCGTTTCGTCCAAATGTTTCGACGCGTGTGCGAGCGGGTTACGTACGTCCTTATGCAAACGCTCCCACAGGTGACCAACCGCAGGTTTCATCATCCATGCAAGATGGTCATCCTCCAAAAACCCCCGAACCGCATGCTGCCACTCCGAGGGCCGCTGCTCCTGCCTATGGTTTCCAAGGTCGTCCGCATCCCAGAAAATCCAGCGACCGTCGTCCAACGTCAAAGGTGCTCGCCGTCCGTCACTCCCCCCGATTTGAATCGTGCGCGTCCCGTCATAGCCGCTCCGAGGCGCCAAAGTCAGTGTCCGCACGCCAGCGGTGTCTGCGCGCGGGTGGTCTTGTGACGGGTGCTGGTCCATCCATGCCACCAACGCGGGAACCAAGCACTGCTTAACGATGTACTCGGTGTTCCGGGCTAGCTGAAAAGCGGCGGTTTCGTACGAGTCGTCTCCGAGCGGGTCGCCCTGTCTGACTAACTCCGCCTGAAACAGAGGGCCAACAATAATTGTCCGCCACCGCGACGGCAGGTTTTGCCACACGTCCGGTCCGGACTTTGCCCACGCACTCTTCACACGGGTCTCAGCAGATTCCACCAAGTCGGTCATGCTGGTGCTGAGGCTTTCCGCCGGCGGACGCGGCGGCGGGAGAGGCGTCGGAGCCGCTAGGCGGGTTCGCAGCGCCTCGTTCTCTTGAAGCAGGCGGGCCTCCCTGTCGTGGAGCCTCTCTACATCTTCACGAAGCTCCTCGAGCTCCCGCATGAGCTCCGGCGTCACCGCGATAGTGGGCTCAGCTTCCGTAGAAACCTCATCCGAGGGCCAGGGCAAGCGTTCGGGCCCCGTTCTATCGCGATATTCATCGGCCGTGTACTGGACGCGAACCGGGTGACGGTCAAGCTGTTCCAAGACGGACTTCCAGAGCTTTCCGCTCTTTGGGCGACTCTCGAACAGGACGGCATCGAGGTCGGTGGAACGCGTCACGTTCTCGACCAACACGGCGGCGTGACGGTCGCGCTTGTCAACGTCGGCCAGAACATCTCCGAGTCCTTGAAGAAGCGCCCCATTAGGGACTTTCGCCCAGCTCGACCATGCGCGGGTGGTTACCGGGGCCATTTGATCGTCGTAGGCCAGTGACCACTCGTAACCGTAGTGGCCACCGGAAGCCTTGGACGGCATAATCGTGCGAATCCGGATGCGCATGGTGGCGCCTCGGCGCGGCACCTTCCAATCCGAACGACGCTGCGGAGAGCCTGGTTCAACCTTGGAGCTATCCGGACCATGATGGCCGGCACGTTCGTCCACCGAAAACGCAAGCCGGATTCCGGCACCCTTAAGCGAGTCGATGACCCACTTCATTTCGTCTGGGTCCGGGTCAAGAGGCATGAGCACGTTTTGAATGACGGCGTAGTTCAGGGTCCTGTCATGAGCGAGGCCGCGTTGGATGAGGTCCTGGAGAATCAAGCCGAGCCGGCTCGTCTGGATCCGCGGAGAACACCACGCAAGCTGATGCGCTTTTACGGCCTGCTCAGGGGCCTGCCCATCCCGGTAGGGCACCGCCACACCGCATTGGGGACAGAAAGCACTCAGAAACTTACTCGACTTCCTCGACTCCACCTTCGAGGCTCCCCTTCTCTATACCCGCCTTGACTTTTCCATGCGAAACATTAGACTCCTTGTCTCTATTGCATGATAAAACGGTCGGCTATCACAAACACTTGCGGACATATGGCATGAGGGACTTAGTCCGGTTTTTCGATTCGCAACGCTGCTGCAAGAGCTCCGGGGGTCGGGTGATGAGTTGCCGGTTGTGGGCTGGGTTCATTTCCAAACTTCGGCCCCCTGCCTGACGGCCCAGCAGCATCGTCGCGGGCCCGCCCACTCCCGAAAAAGCGCGTGGCCGGAGCGGCGCGCGTGAGCCGCCAGTGAGCGCGGTCCCACCCGGTCGTGGAAACGAACATCCGCGGCTCGATACCAGGGACCGTGTGAAGCCGTCGCGTGCCTTAGCCCCTGACAGAGGGACGGTCATCTGCTTTGTCAGGACGGTCGCCCACGCGAGGCGTGTCACCAAAGCGAAAGACCCATGCACGCCGCCGGCAGGGAGTGGCTGGCGGCAACTCGAGGTAGAAAGGAGGTGGGTATCGGACCGCCGACCCATTTGGCCCGGGCGCGTTCTTTGTCTACGATAGGCGGGTGAAGGGGGACTTTTTGATGGAACCATTGCCGATGGCCCACTCATCTCGCACCGCGCCCGGGCCAAAACCCCCGCCATGGATTAAGGTGCGCCTCAATACGGGCGCCAACTATCTTCAGATCCAGGACCTCATGCGTTCACAGACCCTCCATACCGTTTGTGAAGAGGCTTTATGCCCCAACATCTATGAGTGCTGGGAGGCCCGCACGGCCACTTTTCTCATTCTGGGCGACATCTGCACGCGCAACTGCGGGTTCTGCGCCATCACCACCGGGCGCCCGACCGGCCTTGACTTGCTGGAGCCGCGGCGTGTGGCCGAGACCACCAAGGCCATGGGGTTGAAACACGTCGTCATTACCTCCGTCACCCGGGACGACCTGCCTGACGGCGGCGCCCAGATCTTTGTCGGCTGCATCGAGGAAATCCGGAAGGCGCTTCCCGGCTGCGGGGTCGAGGTGTTGATCCCGGATCTCATGGGAAACTGGGAGGCGCTCTCCACCATCGTCGCCGCGGCCCCCGACATCTTCAACCACAACACCGAGTCGGTGCCGCGCATGTACTCCTGGGTGCGGCCGAAGGCCCAATACACCCGCACCATGGAGCTCCTGCGGCGGGTCAAGCAGCAGGCGCCGTCCATGATCACCAAGTCAGGGATCATGGTGGGACTCGGCGAAAGCCGGGAGGAGATTCACCAGGTGCTGCTGGACATGCGGGAGAACCTGGTGGACGTCCTCACCGTGGGACAGTATCTCCGGCCGGATATGAAGCATCTGCCGGTCGAGAAGTACTACACGCCCGAAGAGTTCCACGAGATAAAAGTTGAGGCCGAGGCGCTCGGATTCCGCCATGTCGAATCGGGGCCGCTGGTGCGAAGCTCCTATCACGCCGCCTCGCAAATCCCGGAGCGGGTGTGACATGGACACCCATCTCGTTCATCTAGGACGCATGCCCTACCGGGAAGCCTGGGACCTTCAGCGCGCCACGGGCAGCGCGGTAGAGCGGGGAGTCCTACCTGACACCATCCTGCTGGTCGAGCATCCGCCCGTTTATACGGTCGGGCGCGGGGCCCGGGGTTCACTGCAAAACCTCTTGTGGGACGAGGACAAGCGGCAGTCTGAGGGCATCGAGCTGCACATGGTGGACCGTGGCGGCGACATCACCTACCACGGTCCCGGTCAGCTGGTGGGCTACCCCATCTTGGACCTGCGGCGTCACGGGCAAGACATCCATGGCTACCTCCGGGCCCTGGAAGAGGCGGTGATGCGGACGCTTGCACGGTTTGGCATCGACTCGGAGCGGATGGCGCCCCACACGGGCGTCTTCGTCGGTTCAGACAAGATTGCCGCCATCGGCGTAAAGGCCGCCAACTGGGTCACGCAGCACGGGTTTGCCTTAAACGTCGACCCCTGCCTCCGGCACTTCACCGGCATCATCCCCTGCGGCCTCGGCGACAAGGGAGTCACCTCCATGGCCCGGGTTCTCGAGCGGCCGATCGCTCTTTCAGAAGCGATGCCGGTGGTCGAGCAGGAACTGGGGGCGGTGTTTGGCTTCCGGTACCGCCCACTGGACGTGGACGCCCTGCGCGCCGCGATATCTGGCGCGGAGTCGGCGCCCCATAAGCCGTTCGGTGGGTTGAGAGTGCCGCTCCCAACGGGTGAAGCCCGCAAAGAAAGCGGTCCGGAGCAAGACATTGAGGTAACTGCGGCTGCCGCCACCGAGGCTTCCTGACTCCCCTTCCTGTTTCTTGGGCGCCCCAACGGTCGGACCCACACGAGAATCCGTCCGCGGATGGCCGTCTCGTCGATGGGGCGGCCGAGGATTGCAAGGCCTCGGCCGCCCAGGGGAGGATGCACGGATCGACGAGGCCCGGGGCCGACGCGATCCGGTCGGCACCGCGTGCTCTCGGTGCACGCATAATTCCCCTCCCGGTTGGACGCGGCGGACTCCAAAAACCCGCCATCAAAACCCCGGTCGGCCCTCCCAAGAACGTGGAATGGCTAGAGTTTCCCCTTAACCGTCGCGGCCGTCTCTAGATGGATACCATCTGTCTCACGCCCCACGCAGGCACCGGCCGATGGGAAGGCTGCGCACACGGGCGGACGGTCGAAACTGTGGAGGATCATGAGCCTTGATAAGTGTTTCCTTATCCTCACGCGATGTCATCCCTTCGCGCTTCCTTGACCCTCCCTTTTCCCGGTCCTATCGTAAATATTAGTGTTCCTGACATTGCGGGTTGACATTCGATTGACGTCGGTGACTCCCTTCACGTCGTTCAAGCTCAACAATCAAGTCATGTTGTTCATTCTATTAGGAGGGTAGATCCTCACATGAAACCTTCGTGGAAGGTGTTCACCACCGCGCTCGTTGGCGGCACTGTCCTTGCCGTCGGCCCCCTCGTTCCCGCAGCCCTCGCGGCCTCTATTCCGACCAGTGGCTTTCCGGCGCCCAGCACCGCCCTCGCCTTTCTCGCGCCCTTGGTCCACCAAATGGCCAGTCAGGGCAACCTGGACGGGTCACTGGCACCCTACCTGACGGTGACGATTGTGAACGGCGCCAATCAGCGTCCCCTCGAGTCGTTTACCAGCCAGGGACGCGGCCCCTCGCAGCTCCGCGTCTCCAGCAGCGATACCTATCACGTATCGTGGAGTGTTGCCGGCTCCGAAATCGGCCACACGGAAGACATCGTGGTGGAGGAGAACGGTTTAACCTTCAACAACGTCACGTTGCCCCCTATCGTGCTGGGCACCTTCCAGATCACACCCCATCAATCCCGCACCATTCCCATCCAGTTCTCGGTCCAAAACAACCCCGAAATCCGTGCCCGTCAGCTGGTCATTGAGGGCGATTCCTCCGTCCAGGCGGCCGCCCAGCTGCGGAGCGAGTTTTCGCTCAATGCGATGACCACTGCGGAACTGCTGGCACTCGAAAATTACACGGCCGTCGAGACGTCTAAGGCGCTCCAAACCGTATACGACGAGACGGCCAGCCAGATGGCGGCTCTGTTACAAGCCGTGCAGTACCAAGTGCGCGATATTGCTGGCGCCTTGAAAACGGTGTACGGGTCGTCGGATGTTAACACCGCGTCGATTCTGAAGGGCCTCGGCTATAGCGCGGACCAGACCGCCGGAGCGTTGCAGTCGGTGTATCAGGACTCGGCGTCGCAGGCCGCCAGCGCGCTTCAAAGCGCCCTGTACAGCGTCACCGACGTGGCCGGGGCGCTGCATTCGGTCTTTCTCCTGAACGACCAGCCCATCGCCACTATCCTCCACCAGCTCGGAGACTCCGCGACGCTGGTGGGCGGGGCCCTGCGGACCGTCTTCAGCCTGAACCCCAACGCGGTCGCCGGGGTGCTGCAAGGCGCCCTGTACAGCGTCACCGATGTGGCCGGGGCCCTGCATTCGGTCTTTCTCCTGAACGACCAGCCCATCGCCACTATCCTCCACCAGCTCGGAGACTCCGCGACGCTCGTGGGCGGGGCCCTGCGGACCGTCTTCAGCCTGAACCCCAACGCGGTCGCCGGGGTGCTGCAAGGCGCCC
>JAJZYZ010000120.1 GCA_021797815.1 Bacillota bacterium | reverse complement strand
ACCCGGTCCAGAAGCGCCTCCGCCGCCTCCGGTGAAAGCGGTCGGCGAAGAAACGCCGCGTGAAACCGGAGCGTCTCGGCGGCCGTGAGCCACGGCGACGAGCGGAACAGCTCTGGCACATAGCCAACGTTCCGACGGGCCTCGGGGTCGTCATGCGGGCGCCCGAGAATGCGGGCCACGCCCGCTCCCGGCTGCACGAGACCGGCAAGAATGCCGAGGAGCGTGCTTTTGCCGGCGCCGTTCGGACCCAAAAGTCCAAAGATCTGTCCATCTTCCACCTGGAGGGAGACTTCATCCAAAGCGACGAGCGGCCCGTAGTGCTTGGTAAGGCCGATCGTCTGGATGGCTTTCACGACGCTACTCCGTACCGACGAGAGCGCCCGTGAAGTCGTCAGCTTCGGCGGGTCGGGCTGCCGGGAGGGTCAGAAGCTGCAGCAGGCTGAGGGCGCGGTCGAGGGCAGCGCGCTCCGTGGCCGACGCGTGCGGTTGTGCCCCGTCTCTTGCTATCAGCACGCCGAGAAGCGCGAGACGAAAGAGCGTCTCCCGATCGGGAGGAGCGGCGGCGGCCCCGCCGTGCGTCTGCCGCCGCAGTTCAAGATTCGGAATCAGAAAGCCGATGAGCATCGCCATCAGGGCCAGGAGTCCGCCCATCCCGAAGACACGCCGGACCGCCTCGCTGATGCTCACGGCGAGAGCCCGCACCACCGCGTTGGCCGTGTTCCGACCGGCCCGCAGAATGGCCGCGCGGGTGGACGGAATGGCGGCCGCTTCCGCCTTCTGGATGAGACCCGGCTCGGCGGCCGTCAAGGCCGCCTTGACACCGCTGAGCGCTTTTGTGCGCGCAGCCGGGGAGGCGGGCGGATGGGCCGCGAGCCCCTTCAGGGCGGCGGGCAGCCGCGCGTTCCCCAGAATCGCCGTGCGGTCGGCCGCATTGCCGGCAAGCGCACCGGCGAACAGGTCCAGCGTGGCATTGGTGGAGCGATGCACCGACCCTGGAATCCCGCCTGGCGGGAGTTTTTGGCGGTACTGGGATGGCAGCCGCGGGTCATGGATGAGGGCCGTGTAGGCGGCCTGGTTGCCACGAAGGGCCGCCACTACCCGATCGCCGAGAATCTGGAACTGCCGTTCCACCTGCTGGCGGGTCTGGGTCTGGTCGGCCAGGGCCGATGAGTTGACCGCGACGGTGGCATGGCCCCCCGAAAGACTCTTCGGCAGGTGGGCGGGAATCTCCGTGGTAAGCGTCGTCACCAGAATGACGCCCATCACGGCCGCACCGATGGCGGACCCTATCTGCCGGAAGAACTGGTTTCCGCTCGACGCGACACCCATCTGGTCACGCCGCACCACGTTCTGCACGGCCAGCGTGTACAGGGGGAAGCCAGGCCCTATGCCCACGCCCAGGAGAAACATGAGGGGAACTAGATGGCCCATGGAGGTGGTCGTCGACAGGGTGAAATAAATCGCGGCAAAGACCGCCACGGTCCACACGTTGCCAATCATGAGCAGGATCTTGAAGCGTCCGAGCCGTGATGACAGAAGCCCGGACATCATGCTGCCCACCACCACGCCGCCGGTGAGGGGCGTCATCACGAGACCTGCGTGGAGCGGCGTCACGTTCTTGGCCATGACCAGGTAGAACGGTAGAAACAGGACCGAGCCTAGGAAAGCCGCCCCGAAAAAGAGCGTGCCAAGGCCGGCCCAGCGGAACGTGGGAATCTTCAGCAGATCCATGTGAAACAGGGGCGCCGATGAGCGCCGCTCGACGGCGTAAAAGGCGGTGAGAGAGGCCGCGACTAACCCGAAGAGCCCCAGGACCTGCCACGAAAGCCAGGGGTAGGTGGTGCCGCCCCATGAGAGCGCCAGCAGCAGCGGGACCGTCCACAGGAACAGGAGAATCGTTCCCGGCGTGTCAAACCGCTGCCGGGTCGGGGTCCGGAGAAGTGGCATGTGCACCAGCAGAACGTAGAGGGCCAGCACACCGAACGGCATGTTGACGTAAAACACGTACCGCCATGAAAAACTGTCGGTGAGCAGGCCGCCGAGGTACGGGCCCACCACGCTTGCGAGGCCGAACACGGCACCAAAGAGCCCCTGCACCCGTCCGCGCTCCCGGGGTGAGAACATGAGGCCGATGACGGTGGTGGCGACGGCAAAGATGGCACCGCCGCCGAGACCCTGGATGCCGCGGAACAGGATGAGCTGATCCATCGAGTGGCTTAATCCGGAGAGGGCCGAGCCGATGAGAAAGAGGGTGGCCGCCACCAGCAGGATGTACTTCGGCGCCACGATGTCGGCAAGCCGCCCCGCCACCGGCAGCGACACGGTGGAGGCCAGAAGATAACTTGTCGCCACCCATGCATAGAGGCTGGTGCCGCCAAGGTCCTGGACGATGCGGGGCAGCGCCGTCGACACGATGGTCTGGTCAAGGGCGGCGAGAAAGATGCACATAAAGACGCCGACTAGGGCGATTCGGCGTTCGCTCATATCATGGGTGCTCAACGCGGCTGTCTTCTCCTTCCCCTAATGGCGTCTCTTCCGGTGCGGCGGGCGGTTCATGGGATGGCCCCTCAGCCGGGCCCGGCCTCCCGAGAATGGCCAGCGCATATGTGCGCGCGATGCTGTCGGCGACGACCTCGGCCGGTTCCGGCTCCCGCACATGAGCTGTCAGCACGTGCGCAAACAGGCTCCCGTAGAAGTGGCGGGCAATGTCCTCAAACGGTCCCGGAGGGACGCGGCCAGCATCCGCCAGGGCCGTAAGATGCACGGTCAGCGCTTCTCGCACGCGGGTGGCGAACGCCGCGTGCCACGGATGCGTCTTCTTGTCGCGGGCCGCTGTCACGAGACTCAAAAGCAGCACGTCGGCCACTGGCAGGGCATGCTCGAGATACACGAGCGCCCGGTCCCGAAGGTCCTCTTCCAGTCCCTGACCGGGTTGGCCCCGGACCAGGGCACGCAGATCGATGGCCTCCGTGACATGGTCCACCACGGCCCCGATGAGGGCGTCCTTGCTCCCAAAGTGACGAAAGAGAGTGACCTCGTTCACCCCGGCCCGGAGGGCCACCCCGCGCGTCGTGATGGCGGTAAACCCGCCCTCGTGCCAGAGTTCTTTCGCCGCTCGCAGGAGACGCTCTTCGGTCTCAAGCGGCTGATGCATCCGGTCACCCCGCAAGCAAGCATTGCTTGCATATGTTCCCAGAGGAAGCGGCTCCGGTCAAGAGCCGCCGCCTTGCATTATGAGAACAGTCGGGTCAGATCGCTCTGGAATGCGCTCACCGAGATGCCGGTGCTCCGGAATTCGGTGAAGACGGAGACGGTTCCCTGGTGGATCCAGATGAGGCTGACCGACTTCCCACCGGGGCTCGGTTCGATGACGGCCGGGTTTCCGTAAAACGTCGTGTTGACGGGATTGCCCGGCAGTGGCAGGACGGCCGTGCGGCGCCAGTTGCCAACGGCGGAGAGCGCCGTGCGAAAGTTCTGGGGCAGGAACGGGAGGCCCAGGATGGCGGCCCGCACCTGACTTGCCTGAACGCCCGCCGGAACCTGCATCGAGGGGACCCGCATCTCGAGCAGCGCATCGTACCCTCCCGGCACTCCCGCCTTCATGGCGGCGGTGGTGGGGATGTTGACGGTGAAGGTGGCGCCCGCGAGGGTTTGCGGAAACAGCGTGGTCGCCCCTTCGCTCCGCAGCCAGGCGTTGATGCGGAAAACGTTCAGTGAAAACGCCGCCTTTTCCGCCGGATGCACCGTGGCCGTGACCGCGCCGAGGGCCAAGGGCCACCGATTGGGGAGCCCGGTGCGCGCCGTCAGCGCTGATACGGCCGTGGTGTAGCTGGCGGCTCCGCCCAGCAGATGGGCGGAGCCGAAGGTGTCAAGCGACACGGTGCCGTTCTTGGTGAGGGAATTCATGAGCGCGCGAACGGCGCCGGCCGAAACCGGCACCGCCCG
>JAJZYZ010000119.1 GCA_021797815.1 Bacillota bacterium | reverse complement strand
GGATTGAGAGATGCGAGTCCGTCAAGCTGCCGACCAGGAGCGGGACCAGGCTCAACGCAGAGACGACTATCCACATCGATGGACCATGTCCGCCCGGACCTGGGAGCGCCTCTTCTTCCGGGGCCTTGATGTGACCTGTGACGCCCGGCCTGCCCCGACAACAAGATGCGGGCGTGGCCGTCGCCGGATGCCTGGACCCCCGTGCAACGGGCCCACGCCTCAAGATAATGGCCTTCCTCTCCCCTTCCTCTCGCCTTCCAAACGTAATCGACGCAGCGACAGTTACCGTCAGCAGTCCGCCGCTAAGCGACCGGGAGTCGGGACAGCGCACGTCGACTAAAGGAGGTGGCGCCACGATATCTACTGCTCGCGATCAAAGCCATCATGGGAGTCGAGCGCCATGTACCCGAGCAGGCCTTATGGACCTAAGTCAAGATCTTGGACACTGAAAATGGGGACCAGGTTGCTTAGGCGCTGACCGCCGCGGTCGCCACTTCCGCCGGGGTCCGGTACCCCAGCGCACTGTGCAGGCGCTGCCGGTTGTAGAAGATCTCGATGGACCTCGAAGATCGCGATCTCCGCCTCGGCTCGGGTCCGAAAGTGGCTCACGTAGACCAGTTCCTTCTTCCACAGACTGTGCCACGACTCCAGACAGGCGTTGTCGTAGCCGTGGCCTTTCCGACTCATGCTCCCCGCCATCCCATAGCGGGCCAGCCGGGCCGGATAGGGGTGCGCGGCGTACTGACTCCCGCGATCCGAGTGGTGGAGCACCCCCGCCGGCGGCCGATGCCGCGCCACCGCGTGGTCCAGGGCCGCCAGCGTCAGGGCCTGGGTCATGCGCGCGCCCGTCGCCCACCCGACGATCTGGCGCGTCGCCAGGTCCTCCAGGCTCGCTAGGTACAGCCAGCCCTCGTCGGTGCGGACATAGGTGATGTCGGCCATCCACACCGCGTGCCGCCGACCCGCCGTGCACTGCTGCGCCAGGACGTTCTCCGCCACGGGGAACCCATGGGCCGACTGGGTGGGGGCTTTGTACCGACGCGCCACACCGGACCGCCAGCCCAGCGCCTGCATCACCCGCGCCACCGTCTTGACGGCGATCCGTTCGCCGGCCCGGCGCAGCTGGGCGGCAATCTTGGGACTGCCATACCGGCCCCGGGAGGCCTGATGCGCCCGGCGGATCTGGTCCCGGCGGCGGGCCCGCCGCTGCGCCTGCGCCCTGACCGGTCGCCCCACCCAGGCGTCATACCCGCTTCGCGAGACCCCGAGCACCTGACACATCTTCGTGACCGAGAAGCGGAAGCGGTGGTCGTGCATGAACCCGACCCTTACTTCTGGTCGTTGGCGACGAGGCGCGTCGCTTTTTTTAGGATCGCGTTCGCCTCGCGGAGATCGCGGTTCTCCCGCTCCAGCTGCCGTAAGCGCTGGTCATCGGCCCGGAGGTGGCCACTGCCCACAAACGGCTCGGCCGGATGCTGTCGCGCGGCCTCCATCCACTTGTACAGGGTCTTGCGGGGAATCCCGAGCTCCTGCGCCATGACGCTGGCCGGCTTGCCCTGCCGGTCCACCCACGCCAGCGCCTGCTCTTTGAACTGCGCACTATACCGTTCTCCTGCCATCGTGGGCTCACCTCGAATAGGTTGATGGTAGTCCCCAATTCAAGGTGTCCACGATTTCAACTTAACTCCATTATCGACGCACCGGTCCTTTGCCGATGGTCGTGGGACGCCCTACCTTAATTCCACGGTCGCCTGGCGGCGAAAAGGGGTGCTGGAACGCACCGTTAGCGCCTTCATGCCACGAAGGGGCATTCGAAATACAGTCGTGCCTCTCGCATGGACCCTGGAACGGTCGCGGGACGCGGAGGCCACGAGAGATAGGCGCCACCACCGTCGCTGGGCCGCAGATGACTTGCGGGGATCGGCTGTCCCCTCGACAGAAGGCATGGCGGGGTCCGTCAAGCCCTCGCGGGTAAGCCGGGAGCAACCGGCTGTCGCAATACACCGCGGGAGGGTCGGACGCCCGAGGCGCCAAAAGACCGAGAACGAGATCAGGGTGTGTCTTGGCGTGGACCTCTGACATCGATCACCGGTGGATTCTTCCAAGACGACAGGGAACGACATAGTCCGACGGCAACGGGAGGTATAGGTGGCGATCCCGTCGTATAGCCTCATACACCGACCCCAACTGATGCCGACGCCCCCGAGCCTGACTCCCTAGATGCGCGGCCGGCCCGAGCCCCGGCCACAACTTCGGAGCGTGTCCGAGATGCTGTACGTGCCAGGGCGGCCCATGTGGGGACAAGAGGAGTGTGGCGCGATGCGGCAGCGACGGACGGATGGTCACCGGGCAGGAACCCACACGAGGACAGGGCGTCGAACTCACACACCGGCCGTTGCCCTGATGGCCGGCCTATTGGTGGTGGGGATGAGCGGGTGCGCATTCGGAGGAGCCCCAACGGCCGCCGCTCACGGGCAGCGGGGCGCCGAGGGGCCGCGCGGGCCGCAGGGCCCCCAAGGTCCGAGGGGTCCGACCGGCACCCGAGGCCCGACGGGTTCACAGGGAGGGCGGGGGCCCATGGGGCTCACGGGGCCTCGGGGCCTTCAGGGATTGATGGGTTTCCGAGGGCCGGGCGGACCACAGGGACGGCCGGGCGCGACAGGATCCCGGGGCCCCACCGGGGCTGCGGGGACCAACGGGACCAACGGGACCAACGGGACCAACGGGACCAACGGGACCAACGGGACCACCATTCTGAACGGGGTCGTTCCGCCGCCGAGCACGGTGGGCGCAGTCGGGGACTTTTACCTCGACACAGTCACGACGACGCTCTATGGGCCGAAGACGACAGGAGGGTGGCCCGCTACCGGTACGAGCCTTTTAGGACCGGGAGAACAGGTGTTCAACGCGTCCGGCACCTATCAGGTTCCTGCCGGAGTGAGTGAGATCCAGGTAGAAATCTGGGGCGGTGGGGGCGGCGGCGGGGGCGGGGACTTTTTCGGGGGCGGTGGCGGCGGGGGTGGCGGAGCCGGCGGGTTTTTGAGAATCCTTCTGCCCGTGAGCGCCGGGAGTTCCTGCACCGTCGTTGTGGGCACCGGCGGTAACGGCAGCGGCTATTCTGTGAACGGGATCGGTGGTGCGGGCATCACCAGCAGCATCTCCTGCGGGGCGGCGGTGGCTTCGGCCGCCGGAGGCACCGGAGGCAACTACGGAGGCGTCGACGGAGGCAGCGGCGGCAGCGGGGGTACGGATACTGCCACGGCCGGGGCCGTCCTGGTGGCCTCGTCTGGTGGAAGCGGATTAAACGGTGCCGGTGTGACCACCGGCGGTGCGGGCGGCGCGGGCGGTGGCTATTATTACGACCCGGCCGGCGGGAGCGGCGGCGTCAACAGTAACGACGGCGGCGCCGGCCCGTTTGTCGGTGCGGGCGGTGGAGCCGGAAGCGGCGGCAGCGGCCCCGGAGGCAACTACGGGGGCGGCAATGGCGGCGCCGGTGCCAACGGAATCGTGATCGTCACGCCTGTTTCGCCCTAAGCCCGCCAACCTGGCGGGGAGCATCGGACGTGTCGGCGTGTCCATCGCGTCTCGTGGGATACCGATTTAGGTCGGTGAATTAAAACACACCGACTCGTTCTAAGACGTCTGGCCCACGCCCGTCCATCGTGCTCCGGACGGCGTGGGGCCTGGGAACGGCGAGCCCGTGCGCGGTCGTGTGGGTGGCCGTGTCCTTTTGCTGCCGTAAGACTTGCGGTTGGCGGCGTCTTACGAAAAACCGGATGGCCGTCACGATGACGCGCGACCCTGAACGGGCGAAGAAGCCTAACCGGAAGGCCGGAACCGTGGCGCTGTGCAGTCCGCGCGCCGCCACTGCTCCTTCAAGCGGCCCGGTAACGGCCGCTCACGAGACGGTCTGGCCCCGGATGCCAGACGATCACGACAGCGGTGCCGCGCCGACAGGCTTGACACCCGTCCATGTTCACATGCAGGGAGATGAAC
>JAJZYZ010000041.1 GCA_021797815.1 Bacillota bacterium | reverse complement strand
CCATAGTTCCCCATGCCGCGCAGCGGCACCCCGCCGCATGAAAAAGGGACGGCGATGTCGAAGGATCCCGTGCGCTCCCGTGCGGAGGTCGGAACGTCTATGGTCCTACGTAGCCGCGCTATAGTTTGACCCGGAGCGCCATGGGCACCTCGCCTTGTCGCGGGCCGCTGGCCCAGCACGCGGAACAGAGTCCTGTCGCTTTGTCGTCCGCCGCCCATGGTCCGGACGGGGGTAGCCGGATCCGAAGGAGTCGACCCCGATGGAGGTCGTGTTTCCCCGCTGTGCGGGCCTCGATGTGCATAAGAAGACGGTGGTGGCCTGTGTCCTGGTGCGGGAGGGCCGGGAGACCCCGCGCGCCGTCCAGACCTTCGGCACCACCACGGCGGAGCTCCTGGACTTGCAGACGTGGCTGACGGGGCACCGGGTGACGCATGTCGCGATGGAGTCCACGGCCAGTTACTGGAAGCCCGTGTTCAATCTCCTGGAGAGCAGTTTCACGACCTGGCTCGTGAACCCGGCCCCCATCAAGGCCGTCCCGGGCCGCAAGACCGACGTGAAGGACGCGGAATGGATCGCGGACCTGCTGCAGCACGGGTTGCTCAAGCCCAGCTTCATCCCCGACCGGGGCCAGCGGGAACTCCGCGAACTAACCCGGTACCGCAAGTCGCTCATCGAGGAGCGGGCGCGGGAAGTGAACCGGATCCAGAAGGTCCTCGAAGGGGCCAACATCAAGCTCGGCTCGGTGGTCAGCGACGTCCTGGGTAAGTCGGGGACCCGGATGCTGGAGGCGCTCGCCGCCGGCACCACGGACCCCGTCGAACTCGCGGCGTTGGCGGACGAGCGCCTGCGGGCCACGCCAGAGGAGCTGCAACGGGCCCTCCAGGGCCTCATGGGGGCACACCAGCAATTCCTCCTGCGGCAGCAGCTCCACCATCTCGCGGCCCTCGACCGGCAAGTGGCCGACCTGGATGCGGAAGTGGAGACCCGCTGCGCCCCTTTTGACACGGCCCGGGCGCTCCTGGAGAGCCTCCCGGGCGTGGGGCGGCGCACGGCGGAGACCATCCTGGCGGAGGTGGGGTCGACCGTGCGCCCCTTTCGGAGTCCCGCCGCCTTGGCGAAGTGGGTGGGGCTCGCGCCCGGGAATCACGAGAGCGCGGGCAAACGCTTATCCGGCCGGACCATCCCGGGGAACCGGAGTCTGCGGGCGGCGTTGGTGGAGGCGGCCCAGGCCGCGGGCCGGACGAAGGCCACGTACCTGGGCGCCCAATATCGGCGGGCGGCCCGCACCAAAGGCGCCAAACGTGCGGCCGTTATCGTCGCTCACAGCCTCGTGGTGGATGTCTGGTATATCTTGACCCGTCAGCAACCCTACGCGGACCTGGGGGTGGACTACTTCGACCGGCGGGACCAAGAGCAGGTCCGGCGTCAAGCTGTCAAACGGCTCGAAGGGCTGGGCTACCACGTCACGCTGACGGCGGCCTCGTAATCCCGTTGCCCGGCCCCGGTGCTGCCGTCAAGGCCCGGGCTTAGGGCGGTGTGGCCTCGCCCCCGTCTCCCCTCAGCATTTTTCGGAACAGAAGACGGTGGTGGCCTGTGTCCTGGTGCGGGAGGGCCGGGAGACCCCGCGCGCCGTCCAGACCTTCGGCACCACCACGGCGGAGCTCCTGGACTTGCAGACGTGGCTGACGGGGCACCGGGTGACGCATGTCGCGATGGAGTCCACGGCCAGTTACTGGAAGCCCGTGTTCAATCTCCTGGAGAGCAGTTTCACGACCTGGCTCGTGAACCCGGCCCCCATCAAGGCCGTCCCGGGCCGCAAGACCGACGTGAAGGACGCGGAATGGATCGCGGACCTGCTGCAGCACGGGTTGCTCAAGCCCAGCTTCATCCCCGACCGGGGCCAGCGGGAACTCCGCGAACTAACCCGGTACCGCAAGTCGCTCATCGAGGAGCGGGCGCGGGAAGTGAACCGGATCCAGAAGGTCCTCGAAGGGGCCAACATCAAGCTCGGCTCGGTGGTCAGCGACGTCCTGGGTAAGTCGGGGACCCGGATGCTGGAGGCGCTCGCCGCCGGCACCACGGACCCCGTCGAACTCGCGGCGTTGGCGGACGAGCGCCTGCGGGCCACGCCAGAGGAGCTGCAACGGGCCCTCCAGGGCCTCATGGGGGCACACCAGCAATTCCTCCTGCGGCAGCAGCTCCACCATCTCGCGGCCCTCGACCGGCAAGTGGCCGACCTGGATGCGGAAGTGGAGACCCGCTGCGCCCCTTTTGACACGGCCCGGGCGCTCCTGGAGAGCCTCCCGGGCGTGGGGCGGCGCACGGCGGAGACCATCCTGGCGGAGGTGGGGTCGACCGTGCGCCCCTTTCGGAGTCCCGCCGCCTTGGCGAAGTGGGTGGGGCTCGCGCCCGGGAATCACGAGAGCGCGGGCAAACGCTTATCCGGCCGGACCATCCCGGGGAACCGGAGTCTGCGGGCGGCGTTGGTGGAGGCGGCCCAGGCCGCGGGCCGGACGAAGGCCACGTACCTGGGCGCCCAATATCGGCGGGCGGCCCGCACCAAAGGCGCCAAACGTGCGGCCGTTATCGTCGCTCACAGCCTCGTGGTGGATGTCTGGTATATCTTGACCCGTCAGCAACCCTACGCGGACCTGGGGGTGGACTACTTCGACCGGCGGGACCAAGAGCAGGTCCGGCGTCAAGCTGTCAAACGGCTCGAAGGGCTGGGCTACCACGTCACGCTGACGGCGGCCTCGTAATCCCGTTGCCCGGCCCCGGTGCTGCCGTCAAGGCCCGGGCTTAGGGCGGTGTGGCCTCGCCCCCGTCTCCCCTCAGCATTTTTCGGAACAGACCTGGATTCTACTTGAAAAGCCGCCAGGCGAGGCCGAGAGGCGTGGACGAGAGGCGTGGACGACACCGTCGCTGAGTCGTGGTCCCGGGTCCGTCCGAACGACCACCCCCGAAGACAATTTGCGCCCGGGTGTCCCGATCGTGTGCCGCCGCCGGGATATCACCCTCGACCGGCCATCCTCGATGGTCGCCGGCGGCCCGAGACGTGTACCGGAAGACCAGCGCGCGGCTTTCCGGCGCTGCCCGAGGCTCGCGCTCGCGCGGGGAGAGACTTCCCATGGGGAGATCTGGTACCCTAAGCCCCCGAGCCTAGCAGCGCGAGTCGATGCGGGGAGGTGCGCCATGCGGCCTGCGGCTCCACCCGACGCCCGTCCCATGGCGGCCCTTTTCAACCGGGACCGAAACAATCCCCTTAGCGCCGAAGAGTTTTTCGCCGTACGCCACCCGGTCGCATCCTGGATCATCGAAGCGCCCGATGGTCAGATTGCTGGGTGGGCCGACTTGCGGGCGCCGACCGGGTCCGCGCCCGAGGACCTTTGGGTCCACGTAGCCGTAGACGACGCCCACTCCCGACACGGAGTGGGCTCCCGACTGCTCGAGACTGCCGAGCAACACGCTTCTGCGATAGGTGCATGGCGGCTGCTGGCCGGCGTCGGGGAGGAGCGGCCAGACGCCGTCGCGTGGGCCCTTCACCGTCAGTACCACATTACCCAGCGCTACTGCGAAAGCGTGCTTGACGTGAGCGCGACGCCCTGGGCACTGTGGGATGTTGTGGCTTCCTCGCTCGCGGGGCGTGGGGCGCAGGTCCTGTCCCTGGCCCATTTCGACGAACCGGAACTCAGCGATCGTCTGTTGTCCCTGCTGCGCGAGGCGGAGGCGGACATGCCCGACCCGCCAGCAAGACCCGCGTCCGCAGAAGAATGGCGGGCCCGCCTCTTTGAAGGACCCCGGGCCTGGCCCGAGACGGGCGTGGTCATCACGGGCCCCGACGGTCATCTCTGGGCCATCTCGGCGCACAACCGCCTCGGTGAGCGCGCCCGACAGGTCGAAGTTATCCTGACGGCTGTCGCTCGCTCACGGCGCGGCCAGGGTCTCGGACTGGCCGTGAAGCTCGCAGGCCTTCGCAAATTGCGGCACGCAGGGATCGCACGGGTCACCACCAGCACCCATGTCGCGAACCACGCGATGCGGGCCGTCAACCGGCGTCTCGGGTTCCGGGATCTCCCGGCCAGCTTGATCCTGGAGAAGGATCTCGCCGCGCATGAACCGAAAGCCGGGCCCCCACACTAGGAGCCAGGCCGGGCCGTGCACCACAGGCAGCAGGTGCGCTGCCCCACGCTCGTGGCTCGCTAAAGGCTCCCCTGCACCGGCTCCCGGTCGAGCGCCTCGGCCGTGTCCACCGCCATGGCCGCGACCGCCAGCACCGAGTCCAGATCCACCCACTCCACCTCGGCGTGGGCCCCCTCTCCCCTGCACCCGAACTCCACCGCGGGAATCCCGGCCTGAGAGAACACGGCTGTATCCGCCCAATGCGGGGCGCCCCGAAGCGTGAGCGGCTCGGAGAGATGCCGTTCACCGGCCGACACCAGGGTCCGAACCAGACGGGAGTCCTCGGGTGTCTGCAGCGGAAAACGCTGGAACAGAAGACGGACGTCTGCGTCCGGCGCGGCCTCCCGCACCAGGCTCGCAAGCTCCTCGTACACGGCGGACGGGTCCTCGCCCGGAAGCGTGCGCCGCTCCACCTCGAGCCGGCACTCGACCGCGTACGTCGAAATGCCGCGTCCGCCCTCTATGACGGCGGCGTGCAGCGATTCCGCGCTAAGCCCCGGATATGTACGGGTTCGCAGCACCGTCCGATCAAAGACGTCGAGAGCCTGTATGACCGGACCCATCTTAGCGATGGCGCTTTCTCCCACCTCCCAGAGGCTTCCATGCGCCTGGCGTCCATGCGTGATCACTTCAACCCATTGAAACCCTTTGTGGACCGGCACCACGGCAAGTTCGGTGGGCTCCGCGATGATGCAGGCGGTTCCTTCCGGGTGATGCGCAACATAGTGGTCGGCCCCGAGGCTCCGATATTCCTCGTCCATGAGGAGCGCGAGCCGGACCTTGCCCGACAGGGACCCGCGCCTGCCCAGGACCGCGGCTGCCTCCATGAAAGCCGCCACCCCGCCCTTCATATCGTAGGCTCCCCGCCCATAGACACGGGTTCCCTCGAGCGTCGGCTCAAATGGTGGAACGGTCATGCCCACCACCCCGACGGTGTCGAGGTGGCCGGCCAGCACCAGGCCGACGGGACCGGGCCCCCCCAATTCGGCCACCAGGTTCGGCCTTCCCGGCGTCACTTCCTCGGTCCAGGCCGTGATACCGTGACCGCGAAGCCACTCCACGGCGTACCGGGCCACGGCCGCCTCGTTCCCACCCTCTTGCGGGTTCAGGTCGGGATTTATCGATGGGGTCTTGATAAGGTCTCTGAGGCAGTCGAGGGTCTCAGCGCGGTCCACGGACATGGACACCGTCCTCACGCTCCCTTGTTCTGGTGGGGGGCATAGACGGGATGGCGGATGCCGGACGACCGCCTCGGCTGCGCCAACAGACTCATGGCGTCCACCATAGAGCCATCAGCCTGTCACTCCGTCTCCTGTCGTCCAATATATCTATATCCAAGCCCGCAGACGTTGTTCATATTCCGCTGCCCGACAAGGCTCGACGTAAGCGCGGCCGCGCTCCGATTCGCCAAGAAAACCTGGTGGGCGCGCGGCGTTGTCTCCTTTTCATCCGCTTTCATCCGCTGGGGTTCTGGAGCCTTGGCGTTTGCCCTCCCCCCGCCCCCGGACGCGTTGCCTGTCCCGAGCTCCGGGGGCGAGTGTGCTCGGAGAAGCCTTGTTCTTCGCCGCCACGAAGGTCGGTTACAAAGCCCATGGTTTCGCCCCGGTTGGGAGGTTCCGGGCGAGCGGCCGGCGTCGGCTCGTGCCGATCGGAACCTTCCCGTCGACCCCGCGCCCTCCGGCTTCTCCTCATGCACCCGAGACACATTCATCAGCGCGGACCTTCGGCGCCCTGACCGTCTTCCGGCCAGCGGCGAACAGTCGCCCTCCTTGGGCGACCGGCGAGGGCGCGGTGCAACATCAAGCGTCCGGGCGCGAGCCGTGCCCGGCGGGACGCCCGTCGAGGGCCGCACGCAGGAGAGAGACCATGAGCACCCGCCCATCCGTCCCGTCCTCAGCCACCCATACCGGGGGAGGACGCGCAGTCGCTCCTCAAAGACATCCGCGTGCGGGCGGCACGCTGACACCTACGAGCCCGCCGGGACCGCCCAGTAGTAGGACCCTTTGATGGTGAACCCCGGGAGCGGCGTGGGCGGGGTGTCATGAAATCCGGCCCGGGCCGCCGCCGCCGTGGGATAGAGGATCTGCGCCGTCGTCAGCGGGCTTTGGACCAACCGCAAGATGGTCGCTACCATTTGCGCGCGCGTGTTCGCCATAGCACTGCCAGGAACCAGCGGAAAGGACGCCGCCCAGAGAAAAGCAGCCGGATAATCCCCGTGGTTGAAAACGGTCGGATCCAGCACCCAAGACCCGTTTAGGGAACCGGACGTTGGGGCCGGACATGCTGTGAGGCTCGGGTCTTGCATCACGGAGCAGTTCCAGTAGGACGCCAGGCCATCACTCGCCTGCCAGTAGAGGGCAGACAGCGCCGCCATCATCTGTCGGCCGCGCGCGGCCGTCAAGGCGGCGGGTGGGCCCGTCAGCACGACGGGCGCCCGTGAGGTTGGCACACTCGGGAAGACACCGAGCCACGAGCCTACGGCGATGTAGACTCGCTGGCCGGCCGACGCAAATCCCGGGGCCTCCCACCACCCCGGGTTGACGGACGCCAGGGAGGAACTTGGCGGAATCGGGTACACAAAGAATTGGCGAGTCTGAAGGTTGACCGCGAGGATCCGATTCCAGTGCCGGAACTGCCACACCAGGCCCGAGAAAGGTGCTGCGGCCGGCCCCTTCAACGCCACCCACACCCACTGGCCCGTGGTTCCGATGACCACATTGTCAAGCGGGCCCGGGTTGGTAGCCGGATTAATACCGGAATAATACGTGGGCACGGCCGACGGGAACGGAGCGATTTCCGACTGGCTTCCCGCCCTGACAAAAACCGGCGGCTTGTCGAACGTTGGGTAATATAGGGCGACCGAGGATGTCGGAGTGGCAGTGGCCAGGGTGTGTGGAAAAGCATAGGGAGACGTGGAGGGCCCGGAAAGGTCTCCGCTCGCCAGGTTATAGCGCATGAGAAGCGGCCGGAAGATCTCCGCGCCCGCACTGGTCGTAACGGGGTGGGAAACGATGAGGTCGAGCGTCCCTCCCGAGGCGAGGAGTTTCACAATCACGCTGGGGCCGCCC
Source organism: Bacillota bacterium (assembly GCA_021797815.1). Lineage (GTDB taxonomy): Bacteria > Bacillota > Sulfobacillia > Sulfobacillales > JAIMBI01 > JAKATP01. The sequence continues at coordinate 15,257 of JAJZYZ010000041.1, read as the reverse complement.
GTCCTCGCCCCGACATTGAGATACGTCCATCCAATCGGCGCTCCGTTCTCGCCATGCTGGGCTTTCGCGGGTGAGGCGCTGGTCGGAGGGCTTGATACCGCTGTACTTCCGGCCGATACCGGTGCGCCGCCGCCACCGCATCCGGCAAGACCGAAGCCCGCCAGTGCCAGGGTCAGGACCAGGGCACTCAGATTCCTATGGTGTGGCATGTACAGTCCTTTCTTGTCCCGTCTCATCACAGGTACCTGCCTCCCGCCCCGGCTCGCCCCCCCGCCGCCCTAGGAGCTGGAGGCGGTCTGCGCCGATACCGATGGAGACGAGGGAGACGACGATGCAGACGGGACCGATGTTCCGGACGGAGACGATGGCGAGGCTGAAGACTCCGAGGCGGAGTTTGTCACGGCGCTAGATGGGCCCGACGGGAGCGCGGGAACCGTTTGGGTCATGACGGCCGGAGCACCTTTCCACCAGTACCACCCGATGGGCAGGAAAACAAGCTGTCCGGAGGCGGTCTTGGTGATATACGTCAGGGCCAAAATTTCCTGATTCCCGAGCGTCAGAACCAGCTTTGCCTGGTCGAGCGACTTTTGGAGAAGCGCGCCTGAAAAGTTCATCGGCATCCGCTCGAGCGCTCCCTGCTGCGAGTCCTTGGCGGCGTTGTAGGGCATTGCCCCCAAATGCTGCTCGATCTCCTTCATCTCGGCATACGGCAATAACACACCCGGGTCGTTGGGCCCGGTGGCCACCTCATAGGTCAACGTAAGCCCGGCCACCTTGTCCGTAACCGACACCGGCACCCAGTTGGTCCCGACCATCTTGAACAGGATGGTGTTCCAATGGCCCCCGCCGAGGTTTGTGAGCAGCGCGGTTTGGGCCGTGGGCTCGCTCAAGGAGACGTTGGCGGGCGTGACCGGCTGATTCAAGATGGCAGCGGTGTCTTGGGCCAGCACGTCCAGCACGGGCGTGCCCGCTGTACCCCGAGCGTTGAAATAGTGTCCGAGGCCGAAAAACAAGGCAACCGCAGCGGCCCCCGCCACCGCTCGGAGACCCAGGCTGCGAACGTCTCCAAATCTTGCCCGCCACCGGGGGATTCGTTGTGCCTCGCTCACGACCCGGGCGAACCAGTCGGCATCGGCCTCTGGCCTCGACCAGCGCGGCGACAGGTCCGCGACGTCGCGATTGAGGGCCTCCTTCAGCCGAGCGTCCCAATGGTCACTCACCGGTGGTTCCCCCTTTTGGATCTGGGCCCGGTCCCTCACCCGATGGGGTTGTCCGATCCGTCGGCGCGGATGTACCTTCGCGCAGACCGTAGCCTTCCTCGTCGTCCCCGTGACCCTCGTCCCATACCTCCCGCAGCACGGGGGCAAGCCGCTCCCGCGCTCTTGACAGCCGGGTTTTCACCGCCGACTCGCTGATGTGGAGGGTTTTGGCGACGGTGCGGACATCCTGCTCGCCGAAGTAGTACAGCAGCACCACCTGACGGAGAGGGAGCGAGAGCTCTCCCACGCCCGCCAGCACGCGCCCGCGCTTGTCGCCCGCCATGGCCTCGAACTCCGGTCCGTTATCAGGCGCGGCCGATTCTGGGAGGCGCTCCATCAGAACGATCCGGCGAAACCAGCTGCTGCGACGGCGGTCCACCGCGGCGTGCACCGTCACGGTCAGCATCCAGGCACGGGTGAGCTGTTGCACGGGCACGCCGGCCCGCAGCTGCTGGTACGCTTTAACGAAGACATCCTGCGCCACATCTTCGGCATCGGACGGGTTCTGCAAGTAGCCGAGCGCCACTTTTAAAACGCTTAGCCGATCGCGTTCGACTAAGATCCGAAACTGCAGGCGCCACCCGTGCGCCGGGTCTCCGCTGCCATGGTGGCTCAGGGGCTCTTGCACCTCTTCCAACACCGTGCTCTACTCCCTCACGCCGGACGCAGTTTGGTCCGTCGCTGTGGAAACGTACGCAGGTGTGCCATGGGTTACATTCCGGGGCCGGGACGACGCACACTGCCCCGTGGGACGGGTCAGTCAAGCCCTGGAGGGAGCGCGCCGTACCTCTCGGTCGGGCAGGGGAAACGCCCTGGCTCCTCCCTGCCGCTTGACGGTCCCCGCGTCCATGCTCGGCACGCGGCCAGCCGCCCCCGAGTCCCGACACCCGTCCCCCGCATCAGTCAGGCATCACTTCCGCGAGGGCCCGCCCTAGGTCCAAAACCAGGTCCTCCGTCTCTTCGATGCCAACCGAATACCGGATGAGGGCCTCCGGAATCCCGAGAGCCTCGCGCTCTTCGGCCCGGAGCTCCACATGACTTGTGGTGCGCGGCGGTCCGGCCACCGTCTCCACTGATCCCAGATTCGCGGCCAGATGCGCGAGCTGGAGACGCGGGAGAAACTTCCGCACCGCATCAAAGCCCCCGTGCAGGGAGAACGCCAGGACGCCGCCGAATCCCCCGTTCATCTGCGCGGCCGCCGCATCATGCCCCGGATGACTCTTTAGGCCCGGGTAAAACACCCGACTCACAGCTTCATGGCCTTGTAGGAATCGGGCGACCGCCAGAGCGCTCTGGCTTTGCTGGCGAACCCTGAGCGCCAGCGTCTTCATCCCCCGGATGAGGAGGTACGCCGCGTCGGCAGACAGGACCGCGCCATTTATTTCGCGGAACTGGAAGACAGCCTCCACAAGATCCCGACGACCGGCCACCACTCCCCCCAACACGTCGGCATGTCCGCCGAGAAACTTGCTGGCGCTGTGCACCACCAGATCCGCACCAAGAGGCAGGGGCCGCTGAAGGATCGGGGTGGCAAACGTGTTGTCCACGACCAGGATGGCTCCGGCTGCGTGCGCCGCCCGCGCCGCGCGCGGAAGGTCTACCACCTTGAGGGTGGGATTTGTGGGGGTCTCCACATACAAGAGCCGGCAGCCCTGGGCCACCGCGCGGTCAAGGGCGTCTCTGTCCCCGGTGGGGACCAGCTCGGCCGTGATGCCGTATCGGGGAAGAAACTCCAGGAACAGACGGCTCGTACCGCCGTAGGAGTCGGTGATGGACACCACGCGGTCGCCTGGCCGCAAGAGAGCCCACAACATGTTGCTGATGGCGGCCATGCCACTTGCAAAACTGGCCGCGGCCTCGGCCCCCTCGAGCTGCCGCAGCTTCTCCTCGAACGCGGCTACGGTTGGATTGGTGTTGCGGGAGTAGATGTGGCCCGTGCGCTTGCCCAAGGCCACCTCATGCCATCGATCAATGTCGTCATAGCCGAAGGCGACACTGTTCACGATGGGCACCTGCGTCGCTCCGCCTGGCCAGGGACCCTCCTCGCCGGCTCTCACGCTGATGGTGCCAGGACCCCAGGCTGGATGTTTCGCTGCCGTGCTCATGGCCGTCCTCCTCCACTTGATGGCGCTCCTAGACATCATGGCACGGGAGTCAGGGGTTGCTCGACCATCACCGTTCCGGCCGCCCTGACTTTGTCCTGTCATCCCCTGATTCTTGGAGCACCGGCTGTCTCTTCCGGAAGGAAGTGTGCAGCTCTAAGGGAAGTTGTAAGAGAGCCTCTCACGACCCGGACAGGCGCACCTGCCCACAATGTAAGGACTGGAGGCACACCCTGTGGCCGACTCGGAAACGCTGAAGTCCGCCGCCTGGAGCTTCTTTGCGGAAAACATTCCCGAATGGTCGGAGTTTCACCGTCGCATCTGGGAGTACGCTGAGCCGGCGTGGCGTGAATATCGGTCGGCTGAGGCCTACGTCGAACGCCTCCGTCGCGAGGGATTTGCGGTCGAGGCACCCTCCGGCGGCATGCCCACGGCCTTCTGCGCGCGCTTCGGATCGGGCCGGCCGCACTTAGGCACCTTTGCCGAGTACGATGCTGTTCCCCACAACTCCCAGGCGCCCGTCCCGCGCAAAGAGCCCCGGCCGGGCCTCCATCCCTACGCGCCCGGGCACACCGACCCCCACTCCGCGCTCGGTGTAGCCGCGCTCTCGGGGGTTCTGGCGGCCAAACACGCGATGGAGCGGTACGGGATCGGCGGCACGCTGGTCCTCTTCGGCGAGCCGGCCGAAAAGGTGTGCGGCTCGAAGCCCGTTCATGCCGCGCGCGGATACTACGACGACTTTGACGCCTTCGTGGTCTACCACCCGGCGGCGACCAATACGGTCGCCTGGGACACGCACTTCGCCTCATACTGGAGTGCCGTGTTCACGTTTGAATGCGATGACCAGGAGGCCTGGTTTGACCCCGCCATCCTGCCGGTTCAGGGCTCCTCACACGTCGGCGTCCGCTCCCCGGGCGCCCTCGACGCGATGATGCTGATGTACACCCACACTAAATACACGAAAGAGAATATGTTCCCGCACCTCGGTGCCTGGACCTTGAACGAGGCCGTACTGGCCAACGGAACCGCCACCTCGGACAATCTGCCGCCGCGCCTGGCGCAGATTCAGTATTCGTGGCGCGGACCCACGCTGGCCGTGCAGCAGCGCATTGCCGACGTGCTGGAACAAAATGCCCGCGCCGCCGCCCTCGCCACCAACACGCGCGCCTACATCCGCTGGGTGACGAAGACGCGGGTCGGGCTTGCCAATCACGCGCTCGCCCGCCTCACCTACGAGAATCTTGCCCGGGTCGGGGCCCCGGTGTTTCCGGAGGCGGCGCGCGCCTTCGGTCGGGAGGTGCAAGAAGCCGAGCGGATCCCACCCGACGACAATCCCTTCACGGACGCATCGCAGACCCTCCTCGATCCGGAGGTGTACGAACAGGCATTCCGCCGCGACCTGCCTGCCTGGCAGACGCACGTAAGCGCGGACGACTATGTTGAGTACTGCTGGCATGCCCCGACGGCGCGGCTCCACACCGCCAAGCCTATGGTGCGGGGGCTTGGAGCGCACGGATACTGGGCGCACAATGCCCTGAACGGTCTGGCCGCCGCCATCGACCCCACCTGGGTCACGGCCGGCAAGACCATGGCCGCCACGTTCATCGATCTGGTCACCCAGCCTCGCCGCCTGGCCGAGGCCCAGGCCGAGTTTCGTGAACGGACGGGCGGCGGGGTTGGCGGCACCCGCTGGGTGGCCCCTCTCCTGGACCCCGGCTTCGAGCCGCCGATTGAACTTCCCTGGCCGGAATATGTCACGACGCGGCGGGGATTTGGCTGGATGCTTCCCGACACCGAAAGCTTCGGCACCCCGCTAGACTAGACGACGATGCCTAGGCCGGCAGCTCGGCCCGTTCGTCGCTTCCTAGATACGCAGAAAGGATGTAGGCACTTGGCACAGGTACCGGCCCTCTGGGGTCCTTTCACCTCGCTGCATGATGTAATGGAACACGGACCGCTGGTCATCGAACGGGCGGAGGGGGTCCGCGTTTACGACGGAGAAGGACGGGAGTACATCGACGCCCACGGCGGGCTCTGGCTGGTGAACGTGGGCTACGGACGCCAGTCCATCGTCGACGCCATGTTCCGGCAGGCCGAGACCCTCACCTGGTTCCCTTCGTTTGGCGGATTCGCCAATCCCCCGGCCCTGAAACTGGCGGAAAAACTCCGGAGCCTCTTCGAAGAGGACGGCATGGCCACTGTGTTTTTCAGCGGCAGCGGCTCGGAGGCCAACGAGACGGCGCTCAAACTGGTCCGGCAGTACTGGCGGATTCGCAAGCCGTCCAAGTTCAAGCTTATCGGCCGTCGCCAGGCCTACCACGGCGTCACGCTGGGGGCGCTCTCGGTGGCCGGCATCCCGGGCAATCGGGAAGCGTTCGAACCTCTTCTCACCCAGGTGCGCCACATTCCGGCTCCGGACCACATGCACTGCCCTTTTCATGCGGACGGGGCGCCCTGTACCGCCGCCTGCGCGGACGAACTTGAGCGCACCATCCTGTTTGAGGGTCCGGACACCGTCGCCGCCTTCATAATGGAGCCGGTGCAGGGCGCGGGCGGCGTCATTATCCCCCCGCCTGACTACATGGCCCGGGTGCGCGCCATCTGTGACCGCTACGAAGTACTGCTGATCAGTGACGAGGTCATCTGCGGCTTCGGCCGTCTCGGGGCCTGGTCGGGCGCCCGCTTCTATGGGGTAAAGCCCGACCTCATGACGTTCGCCAAGGGCCTGACTTCGGGGTACTTTCCCCTCGGGGCCACCATGGTGCGGGCCGAGATGGCCGAAGCCTTCCTGGAGCAGGCCATGGCCGGCCCCGAGTTCCGCCACGGCAACACCTACAGCGGGCACCCGGTAGGCGCCGCCGCCGCGCTCGCCAACATCGAGATTCTGGAGAAGGAGCACGTGCTGGAGCATGTGCAGCGACTGGACGACCCGTTCCGTGCCGCGCTCCGCTCCGTCCGCGAGCGGCACCATGACCTCGTGGTGGACGCGGACAGTGTGGGACTCCTCGGGCGGGTGGAACTGGCCGGGACATCCGGCGGGCCGACGGGCGCCTCCCGGGCGGCCGGAGCGGCCGCCGCCATGCGGGCAGACGGCGTTATCGCGCGGCCCGCGGGAGCCGTCATCACCCTGTCGCCGCCGCTCATCATTGGGGAGGCAGATCTCTTTCACGTGGTGGACGTGATGGATCGGGCCCTCGGGGCGCTCGCGCGGTAGACGGCATAGACGCCGGGGCCGGCGAATTAGAGCCGGCCATGTGCGGGGTGCCGCGCCCCCGCGCCAGCCCATACGGCACCGTCACTTAAGACGGACCGCCAAAACCAAAGAAAGGCAGGTGGCCCGCATGGCTGAACGGCGTCGAATCCGACCGCTGGACGCCCTGGTGTCTCCGCGCTTCACACAGATCGCAACCTTCGCCCGGCTGCCGCACGACCGGAATCTGACCGATGTGGACGCGGCCTTTCTCGGCATTCCGTTCGACGATGGAACGACGTATCGCACGGGCGCCCGGGTCGGCCCGGGCGCCATCCGAGAACAGTCGCGCCTCCTGCGTCCGTACAACATGATTCTTGATGTGAGTCCGTTTGAGGTCCTGAATGTCCTCGACTACGGCGATGTCGACGTGGTGCCGGGCTCTCATGCGAAGACTGCGCGCGCCATCGAGGATACGCTCGCCACGCTTCTGGAAGCGGGCGTGGCGCCGCTCATCGCCGGGGGCGACCACTCCATCACGCTTCCGGTGCTGCGGGCGCTCCGGCGGGTGCACGGCCCCGTTCATCTGCTCCACTTCGATTCCCACTTCGACTTCTGGGATCAATACTGGGGCGAGCGGTACACCCACGGCACCTGGCTCAGGCGCGCACTTGAGGAGGGGCTCCTGGGCCGCGTGGGCCAGCTTGGGATCCGGGGGCCCCAGTTCACCCCGGACGACCTTCGCTACGCGGATGAGCACCATCTCCACGTGGTGCCCATCGCCGAGCTGGCCGAGAATCCGAAGAAAGCCGTGGGGCGGGTGCTGGAAGCCGTCCCCGCCCGGGAGCCGCTTTATGTGTCGTGGGACATCGATGTCGTCGATCCAGCTTATGCCATGGCAACCGGCACCCCGGAAGTTGGGGGACTCACCAGCCGCGAGGCGCTCGACGTCGTGCGGACCCTGTCCGGTCACCGCCTGGTGGGGGTCGACATCGTCGAGGTGTCGCCCCTGTACGAGGGGCCGGGGGCGGTGACTGCCCTTCTCGCCGCGAATCTCTTCTACGAATTTCTTTCGGTAATGGCGAAGAACGCGGTGGCGGGACTACCGGCGTTTTAGTTGGGAAGGGAGACGGTCGTGGGGCAGTATCTCGTGGTCGGGGGCGCATCCGGCATCGGCTCCGCGGCCTGCGACCACATCGAGCGTCAGGGCGGCACCGTCATTGTCATGGACGTCCGACGCCCCGAGCGTGGGGGGCGCCGGTATATTCCGGTCGATGTGGCCGATCCCACATCCGTGCGATCAGCGATGGACCAGATTGGCGGACCGCTCGACGGATGGCTCCATACGGCCGGCATCTCCCTGTCGTCTTCCATTGAGGAGATGGCGGACGAAGACATCGCCCGCCAGGTGGCGGTCAACCTGACCGGAATGTGCTACACCGCCAAGTATGTGAGCCCGCATCTTGGCGACGGTGCGGCCTGTGTCCTGGTGGCTTCCGAACTGGCCATGGTGGGCACGACCCGGGGCGGCATCGTGTACTCCGCCACCAAGGGCGGGGTGGTGGCGCTGGCGCGCTCGCTGGCGGTGAGTTGGCGCGGACGCCGCATCCGCGTCAATGCGCTGTGCCCCGGGGCGACCCGCACCCCCATGATTGAACACTCCTGGAACAGCCAGGAAGACGCTGACCGAGCAGAGCGCGAGGATGCGGCCGGCGCCGTATTGAACCGCGTGGCCGAGGCGGACGAGATGGCCCGCGCGGCCTGGTTCCTGCTCTCCAACGAAAGTTCGTTCGTCGATGGCCATGCCCTGGTAGCCGACGGCGGCGCCATCATCTGGTAGGAGGCTTTGCTTCTATGGCGGCGGTTCAGGTGGACGAGGCGACTCTCGGTCAAGATCTCCGACAGCTGGCCCGCTTTACCCTCCCGGGAGAGGTGAAGGGGGCTGTCTCCCGTCTGCCCTGGACACCGGAGGACCAGGCGGCGGTCGCGTGGCTGCACCGGCAGATGGAGGAGCTGGGACTGGTGCCTTCCCTCGATCCCCTGGGAAATCTGTGGGGGGTGTGGGACGTCGGGGCGGGCGATAGTCTGGTCCTCGGGTCGCACCGCGACTCCGTGCCCCAGGGCGGTGCCTTTGACGGGGCCCTCGGGGTGGTGGCGGCTCTGGCCGTCGTCCGAAGCCTGAAGCGGGCCGGCCACCGTCCCCGCCACAATCTCGAGGTGGTGGCCTGGAATGACGAAGAAGGCGCCCGCTTCGGAACCACTCTCTTTGGGAGCCGGATGTACGTGGGCGCACTCGACGGGGGCCAACTGGCCAATCTGCGCGATCCGGCCGGCCGGCGGCTCGAAGACGTGGTCCGGACTGCGGGCTACGATCTCGGGCGCATGCGGCCATCGTCCAGCCTGTCGCGCATCGCCGCCTATCTCGAGCTGCACGTCGAGCAGGGACCGGTCCTGGAGCGTGAGCACCAGGAGATCGGCATCGTCACCGGGGTCGGGGGCATCATCCAGGAGCGCATCACCTTGCGGGGCACGCGGGTCCACGCGGCATACTCGGGCGGCGACCGCCAGGACCCGGTGCTGGCCGCGGCGCGTGTCCTCCACCGCCTGGCGGCCGTGGAGACGGAGCAGAACCGCCTGCGTCCCCGCGCCGTCTTAGGGGTGACCGTCGGGCGGGTCGAGCTCAGCTCGGCCCTCGTCAATGTGGTGCCGGAATCCGTAAGCTTCACCGTCGACAGCCGCGCCCCCGACCCTCGTGACGCTCTGGCGGCTCTCGAAAGCCTGCACGAGGAGGTGGCGGCGGTGTCGGAAGCCGACGGGGTCAGTTTCTCGACGACGGCGTTGAACGACCACACCACGCTGGCCGGGGGCGGGGTCCGCACCGAGCCTATCCGGTTCAACGCCGACATTGCCAGCGTGATTCGCGGGGTCAGCCAGGATCTCGGCTACCGCGCCATCGACATCCCCAGCTGGGCGGGCCACGACGCCATGGCGCTGGGGCCCCGTGTGCCCACGGCCATGATTTTCGTGCCAAGCGTCCGGGGACTCAGTCACACACCCCTCGAGTTTACCGCCGACGCCGACGCCGGCCGCGGTGCGAACGTGCTGCTGCATACCCTTCTCGCTCTCGACGCGGCCCCGTGAGCCGGGAAGAGCCAGAAGCACACCAGGTCAGGAACTATGAGAGGACCAGAACGATGACCACCAAACCCGTGCTGATTGCCGTCCCGCTTCGCCAGGGCCTGTCGGAGTACGATCCCGAGATTGTTGGGCTGGTAAACGCCCTCGCCGAACAGGCCCTGGCCGCGCTGTCCCACGCGGGGGCGCGGGTCCAGGTGCTGGACCTGGACGCGGTACCGACCGAATCTGATCCGGAGGCCGAATCGGATCCTGGCAAGACCCTCTGGCAGTCGGAGTTTGACGGGCTCCTTCTCCTCGGCGGCGGGGACCTCGACCCAGCCCTCTATGGTGATCCGTCGCGGCACCCCGCCCTTTGGGGCGTGAACAGCCGCGTCGATCGTCTCGAGCTTGCCCTTGCGCGCGAGGCCCGGTCGGCCGGGGTGCCGGTCTTTGGCATCTGTCGCGGACTTCAGGTGCTGAACGTGTCGCGCGGGGGCACTCTCCTCCAGCATCTCCCCGATGCGCCGCTGGCGCATCGGGGCCTCCCACCGGACCCGCCCATGGTGGAGCACGATGTCCGCATCGCCCCTGACTCTGAGCTTGGCCGCGCGCTCGGCACGCTTGACGCTTCGGTGCGCACGGGGCATCACCAGGGCATCGACCGCCTCGGGGCCGGCCTTACGGCGGTCGCCTGGGCCGCCGACGGCCTCGTGGAGGCCCTGGAGGAGCAGGCCACGGGGACAATCGGCGTTCAGTGGCATCCGGAAGATCCGGCGGCCGACCCGGAACCGCTCGCGCGGCTCTGCCGGTACTTCGTCGCTCGCGCCAGCAGGCGCGGAGAGGTGGCGCCTACGACTCCGCCACCGGAGTAAAGCCGGGGAGGGTGACCTCCCCCTCCGTGATCCACGCCACGGTAACCGGCTGGCCAATATGCACGCTGAACGGATCGTCCGTGACAATTTCGGCCAACAGACGGAAGCCTTCGTCGACGTCCACCAACGCCACCGCCATGGGAAGCCGCGCCCGGAACGCGGGGTGCCCGTGCTGGCGCATGATGGTGACGCTGTAGATGGTGCCCCGCCCCTCCGAGTCGTGCCACATGAGCTCGGTGGACGTACAGCGCGTGCAGTGTGAGCGGGGGTAGAACACGATGGCGCCACACTTCCGGCAGGTCTGGTAAGACAGGCGGTGCTCGCGGCACCGGGCGTAGAAGGGCTCGGTGTCAGGCTCCGGAAAGCGCGGAAGCGGCCGTACCGCCTCGATGTCGGGTGTCACCGGTCAGTCCCTCCCCAAGATGATGGTGGACGCGGCGTGGCGGGTGCCGAGCTGACCGCCGTTGCCGTGTGCGACGGCATAGCGAGCGTCCGGCACCTGGCTCGTGGAGTCGCCGCGGAGCTGGCGGACGGCCTCGATCAGCAAGAACAGACCCCGCATCCCGGGATGGTTCGACGAGAGTCCGCCGCCGTCGGTGTTGAGCGCCGGACCGCCGGGGCGGTCGAAGCGGAGCCGCCCGCCCGCGACGTAGGCGCCACCTTCGCCCTTTGCGCAAAATCCCAGATCCTCCAGGATGGCCATGACCGTGATGGTAAAGGAATCGTAGATCATGGCGATATCCATGTCCTCTGGGCGGAGCCCTGCCTGCGCAAACGCGATCGGACCCGACTGTGCTCCGGCCGTCACAGTAATGTCGCGTCCGTTTTCGGGATATCCCACCGCCTCCCCGCTGCCGAGGAGCCAGACCGGCCGGCGGCGGGCGTCCCGGGCCACCTCGGCGTCGGCGATGACGACGGCGCCGCCGCCGTCCGAGACCATGCAGCAATCCAGAAGCCGAAGCGGATCCGCAATCATCCGGGAGGCAACCACGTCAGCGGCCGTAATCTCCCGGATGTCCCGAAAGTGGAGCGCTTCGAGGGCCCGCACGGCTTCGGGATTCCGCATCGCATGGTAGCGGGTGGTCACCGCAATCTCGGCCAGCTCCTCCGCCGTGGTGCCGTACTGGTGCATGTGACGGGCGGCCACGAGGGCGTAGCTGCCGATGAGCGTGAGGCCCCACGGAGTCTCCATGTTGGCGGCCGGCGTGGGGCGGTCGCCGCGTGGAGCCGCCGTCCCCGCCCGGCCGGCGTCGCTTTTGGCCGTCGAGCCGTAGGTGAGGAGCGCCACCCGGGCTTTCTTCTCGCGAATAGCGGCCAGGGCATGGGCGGCGTGAAACTCGTACGAACTTCCCCCCACCCCGGTCCCGTCCACGACCCGGGGATGCAGGTTGAAATACTCCGCCATCACGGCACCGGCCATGCCCGGCGCCGTCTCTCCGGCATCATAGAGCGCATCCACGTCTCTCCAGCCAAGCCCGGCGTCTTCCAGGGCCCGCGCGGCCGAGCGTGCCTTGATCTGCATGGCGCTGGTCCCATCCACCCGGCGGTCCGGATATTCGTGGATGCCCACAATGGCCGCCGTCCTGTCGCTTGCCACGACCCTAACTCCCCCCCGCCCCTGCATCCTGGTCCTCAAAGACCAGAAGGGCGTCCAGAATCTCGACCTCGCGGCCGGATACGTAAAGCGGATTCACCTCGAGGACCGATAACCGCGGCCCCAGCTGGAGAGCCGTGTCGGCGATGGCGGCAATGACGGCCGCCAGCCGGTCCCGATCCGCGGCCACTCCGCCGCGCGCTCCATCGAGAAGCGCCCGACCCCGCAGCTCGCCCAGCATCTGGCGGATGTCTGCCACCGTGACCGGCAGGAGGCGGAGCGCCCGGTCTTGCAGGATCTCAACCAGCACACCGCCGGTCGCGACGGTGAGAACCGGGCCCCATGCCGGATCCCGGGTCACGCTCACCAGAAGCTCGGCACCGCCGGCGCGCATGGGCGACACCGCCACACCGTCAAGTGTCAGGTCTGGCCTGGCCGCCGTCACATGCGCCACGATGTCGTCGTAGGCCGCTTCCGCGTCCTCCGGATGACGCAGGTCAAGCCGCACCCCGCCCACGTCCGTCTTGTGCAAGAGCGCATCGGCGGCCACTTTCAGCGCGACCGGTCCGCCGAGCTCGGCCGCGATGCGCGAGGCCTCCCGGCCGGAGCGGGCCAGGCGGCTCGGGACGAGGGGAAGCCCCCGCGACTGCAGGACCCTGCGGGCAGCCTGCTCACCAAGCACGCCCCGCAGGCCATCGCCGCGCCCATCCCACTCGTGCGCCGTCGGCCGGGCCGCGGTCGCGGTCGTGGTCTCTAGCGGCGCGCGGCCCGCCGCCTCCTTCCACCAGAGGGCGCGCCCCAGGGCCGACAGGCCATGCTCGATGCCGCCCAGCGGCCGAAGACCGAGGGCCTCTGCCCACGCCGCTCCCTCCTGGGAGATGTCCTGCAGGGTCTGCGTAGCCGGATACACGGGATGAGGCGAGCGTGCGGCGACGGCGGCCAACGCCTCCCACCCGGCCTTGAGGCGGCTGTTGTCCGCCCCGTCCGTGGGCGCGCTCACGAAGGTCATGAGAAAGTCGAAGGCGGGGTCGTCCACGGCGATGCCGAGGGCGCGCTCCGTGAGGCTTCCGTCCACCACCACGTAGCCCGTGACGTCGAGCGGATTGTGCGCGCTGCCGAACGACGGCAAGAGCTCCGTCAGCCGGGCGCGGGTCGCATCGGAGAAGTCCGGCAGCTCGACCCCTTCCGCCGCCGCTCGATCGGCCAGAATCTCCGACGCTCCCCCGGATGCGGTAACCACACCCGCCCGCCGCCCCGGCGGCGCACCGTAGTACCCGAGAAATCCTGCCGTCACCATGAGATCCTCAAAGGAGTGCACCCGGATGACTCCGGCGTCGCGGAGCGCCGCGTCATTGACCGCGTCGTCGCCCACGAGGGCACCGGTATGCACGAGCGCCGTCCGTCGGCTCACGGCGGTCTGTCCTACTTTCAGCACGACCACCGGCTTGCGCGCGGCCAGCGCCTCGCGGGCTGCCTGCAAGAATCGCCGCGGCTCGCGGATCGACTCGAGAAAGAGAGCAATCACCCGGGTATGGGGGTCGTGGACCAGATAGTCCAGCACGTCCGTGGCCGTAACCTGCATCTCGTTGCCCATCGAGCAGAGAAGCGACAGCCCCATCGCGTGCTGGCGCACAAACGACACCGCCGTAGACGCCAGCGCCCCGCTCTGGAGCATCACTCCGATGGGGCCCGACCGGAGCGGCAGGGTGACGGGAAGCCCATAGGGCACGATGCCGGCCGGGGCATTGATGAATCCGTTCCCGTTCGGCCCCAGCACCGTGATCTTGTGCGCGGCCGCCAGGGTCTTCAGCTCTTCTTGCAGGCGGACGCCGTCCGCCCCCACCTCCCCGAACCCCGCGGTGAGCACGACCGCGTTTCGGATCCCAAGCCGGGCCACTTCTTCCATCACCGGCATCACGGCCGCGGTCGGAACCATGACGTAGACCAGATCCGGGGGCTCGTCGAGGTCTGACAGCCGCCGAACCGCCCGCGCGCCATGCACCACCTCGCGCACCGGGTGCACGAGATGCACCGGGCCCAGAAAGCCGCACTGGCGGAGATTGGTATACGTGTTGCTGGACCAGCGTGAGTTGTCTGTCGCCCCCACAAGGGCGATCGACCGGGGATGGAACAGGGCTTTTAAGGCCGACCGCCGGTCGGGCGCCGCCGTCACGTCCGCGATGTCCGCCATGGGAATCCGCCTCCCTAGCTGCGCTGGTCGCGCGGAAGCCCCAGCACCCGCTCCGCGATGACATTGCGTTGGATCTGCGAGGTGCCCGCAAAGATCGTCTCGGCCCGGGCCTGGAAGAAGGCCCGATGCAGGACCCCGCCGCCGACACTGTCCACCCCGCTCGGATACGGCATCGCGGCTCCCAGGATATCCATGCCCAGATCGCCGAGGCGCTTGTGCATCTCACTGTAATAGAGCTTCAGCATCGAGGCCTCCGGCCCCAGCCGATCGTGCTGCTGCAGTTCGGTGATGACGTTGTAGCCGTGAAAGCGCAGGATCTGAATCTCGGACCACAGGGCCATGAGGCGCTGGCGGAAATGACTGTCGTCGATGAGCCGGCCCCGCTCGCCCGTCTGGGTCCGGGCCGCCTCCACTGCCGCCTCCCACTCCCGCATGAAATGGGCGTAGCGGCCAACGATGGTGACGCCGCGCTCGAACGACAGGATGGTATTGGCCACCCTCCAGCCGTCGTTCACCTGGCCCACCACGTTCTCGGCAGCCGTGCGCGCCTCGTCGAAGGTAACCTGGTTGAAGTGCGCCTCGCCTGTAATCTGCACCAGCGGCTCTACCTTCACGGCCGGCTGCCGCATGGGCACCAGCAGAAATGTGATGCCCCGATGCTTGGGAACGCTGGGGTCGGTCCGTGCCAGCACGAAGCACCAGTCCGCGAGGTGGGCGTTTGACGTCCAGATTTTCTGGCCGCTCAAGATCCACTCGTCGCCCTGAAGCTCAGCGCGTGTGCGCAGAGAAGCCAGATCCGACCCGGAGTTCGGCTCCGAATATCCCTGACACCAGACCTCGTCTCCCGCGAGCAGCGGCCGCAGGAAGCGCTGCTTCTGGGCTTCGCTCCCCTCCACCAGCAGCGTAGGGCCCAAAAGTCCCTTGCCAAGGCC
>JAJZYZ010000040.1 GCA_021797815.1 Bacillota bacterium | reverse complement strand
TGAACTGGGGGAGGAGCAGCATGCCCTCAAGTACAATTCCCACACCGCCTGGAATCCGGTGCCGGCCCGGAGACAGCGGGGTGCCGAGGACCTCAGCCGTTCCCCGGTCAAACACGGCCAATCCGGCGAGCACCTTTAGGAGGGTGGTCTTTCCACTCCCATTGGCGCCGACAATCCCATGCACACGCCCCGCTTCCGCACGCCACGTGACGGTATCTAGAGCGCGTCGCCGTCCGTAGGTCTTCGTGACGTCCTTCAGTGCCAGCGCGGGATCAGGCAAGCAAATCCCCCTTTCGGAACCAGGCGAGACTCCCGGCAACTCCGCCCACCAACAGCCATCCCGCCCACCACGCGGCGTCAGTCCAGAAACCGCCCTGCGACGGGAGATAGAACCAGAGATCGGCACGCCGCATGGGGCTAAAGGCCGGCGGCAGGGTCAGGCTCAACAACAGATACAGTGCGACCGGCGCGCCGAGGATCCAGTAGCGGCCGGGGAGCAGCAGGGGAGCCACAACCGTGACAACGGTGCCCCACGCCGCGCCGGCTAGCATCAAGGTGGCGATATTGGCCGCCGTAAAGCCCCATTCGGGAGCCGGGAAGCGCTCCAGGGCGCCGGGAAGCAGGCCGTGGATGGCGGGGTACGCAGCGACACTAATGGCCGCCGCCGGGACGAGCGACAGGAGCAGGATGCCGGCCGTGGTGAGGGCCGTAGTGATGGCCCGTCGTCGCAAGGTTGTGGCAAGCCCGACACGCATGAGCAGACAAGCCAGGTACCCGCTCGTCGCGTCGATGGCCAGGGTATCTCCGACAGCGACCGCAACTACCACCGGCAAGAACGGAGCCATGTACAGCGTGCTATACCCCAGGGCCAAAAAGAGGCTCGGAACCTGTCCCGAAAAGTTAAGGGAGCTATACAGCTGTAGACCCAAGAGACTGGAGGCGATCGCCACGGCGAGACCCATCCACGTGCGGTAGGAGTGCACAAGCCGGTGAAGCTCGGTAGTAATAGTCCACCTCTGTCCTTCCGAGTTGACGACCGAGGCTTCTTATTGAATTTGCTAACTAATTTAGCTCATGTGCCGAGCAGGTTGCAAGGTTAAGGTGGCTTGGCGCGCATTCTGGTTCAGTCGGCTCCGGCGTTCCGGGAAATCCCCGCCGTGACGTCCGGCGTGACCGCTAGGGGTCCGGCGCGTCTCCGCCGGTCGCGTCGTGATCTCTTGACCCCTTTCGGCCCCGCTCAGTGGCCGGCTGTCTTCTTGTCGGGACAAGGTAACCAGCCACATATGCCGCTGTCCGTCTTAAATGAGATGCTGCTCGATGTTGCTCAAGAGTGTTGCGGTCGACGCCAGGTCGGCCTGACCCGGCACCCACCCGTCGTAACACGCGTCTCGCGAGAGCAACTCGAGTTGCTCGTAATCGGCGATGACCGACGCCAAGTGGCCCCAGACTTGTCGGATGCGTCGCTTGCGCTGGGTATGGTTGCGAGAGGCAAGATGCCCACGGGCTGCCAATTGCTCGTCGACATGGTGAACGGCGGCATAAAACAGAAGCCCCAGACGCCACTGAGCGATGCCGTCGGGCAATGGGATCTGCGTCCAAGAACTGACCAGCCGCGGTGAGGAAGGCCGTACACTGGCGGAGGCCTGTTCTAGATCCTTGTTGGCTTGCAGTTGCTGGCCGTGCGTAAGAGGCGTGCTTATCCGGGCATCATGTGCCCGATGATCCGGATCGCGTCCTCCGGAACTTTGTCCGCCCGTTCCGTGACGTGAAGGGTGAGATAGAAGTCCGGGTCGACCTCAACGTGAGCTTGAATCACGTCGTGATCGTTCTTCCAAGAGCGCTCAGACACGACCACCCAGGCGTGCCAATCCCCATCGCAGTTCTCACCGTGTACGCTCTTGACGTTGTCGACTGGTTCGAGGGCCCGGGCGAGCCGGCGGAGAGCCGCCTGCGCTTCCGAATCCTTACCCACTCTCCGATCTCCCTTCTGGATCCGCTGTCTAACTTTCGCCTCCTATGGTACTGTTGCATCGCTCAATCCGAGTCGAGTAGTGGCGGCAGCTCATCTCAGTCCGGGCGACAACCCACAGGCGACTCAGGGCGTCCGCCGCCGTTGTTTCCATGGATTGTCACCCTGCAGTCTCCGACCCTTCGCGCGCCAAATCGCTGGCTTCAGGTGATGTGCATGCCCGTCCGCCCTCGCAATCCTTATGGCTGAGTGCGGAAGCACCCCGATACGAAGACCTTGCGGTGGCAGGGTATCGTCCAGTAGCCCGATCCGGACCACCCAGGTGTTTGGAAACAGCGTGCGAAGACGTTCGCCAAGCAGGCAGAAGCCAAGACATGGGTCGACTTCACAGTCGCCGAGCATCGACGGATGCCTGCGTATCGCCCGTCGCCTGATGAAACCCTTTCCATGTTCTTGGATACATGGAGGACGTCGAAACCATCGTTGCGTGCCTTGACGCGCGCAGCTATGAATACGCGTTGCGCCACGTGCGTACGCATTTGGGCGACGTGCCCCTACAGCAGATCACGCCAGTACGCGCCCAAACCTTTTTGGGGATGTTGGGGACACGCTCAGCCCCACGTATGTCCACAGGATTCATGTGGTCTTGGGCCTTGGGGTGGAAGGTCTTGATCCGGGATCCCTCGCGAGCCGTGAACCCGCCGCGCGTGCGCAAGACCCCGCGTCGTTGATTACGCCCGATCAAGCGGTACAGTTCCTGAAAGCGGCGCAAGCTCATCGGTCGTTCCTCCTGTGGGGCGGACCTCGGCCTGATTGCGGTTGCCGTGACATGGCGGAGTCGAGGCGCCCAATACTCTTTGGGCATCGGCCGTAAGCTAAGCCCGAAGGGGGCGGCCAGCTTCCGCATCGGCCCGCGCCGCGCTCTTCCATCTGTCGCGTGGGCAAAACAGGGCCTGCCGTTAGGCGGAAACGCTCCACCGGCCGTTGTTCCTGGACCGTGCATGCGCTCCACAACCTTTTTGCACCATTCACGGGCCACAACCTCGCGCCAATCGCTCGGGCCCGCCCGCCAACCGGTGAAATGGCTGTGGATAATGAAAGCGGGCGCACGGGTATCGGACACTCGGGGCCGCCGGATTGTCTGCAGCCCCTTGAAGCAGGGTGGCGCAATGAGACCGGCAGTGCGGACTTCCTTTTCTCTGATGCCTAAAGTGCCGGGGCCTCCACGGCCCGGGCACGCTCCCGGCCCTCATGGCAGAACCCGGATGCAAGCGCCGCGTGCCGTTTGTTACAGGGCACGCGGGTCTATTCGGAGGGCATCTTCCGCAAATCGGCATAGGGCATCGACCAAGGCTATCTGATCGACTCGAGGCTTCGCGTCCAGGAGTGCGGGGCTCGCCACCAGAATCGCGAGGCCCTGCGCGCGGGAGATGGCCACGTTCAACCGGTTGAGGTTATACAGGAACTCGAGGCCGTGCGGCACATCCTCGGGGGTAGAGCAAGCGAGCGTGTAAATCACCACGGGGGCTTCCTGACCCTGAAATCGGTCGACGGTGCCGACTCGACTCCCAAAGGGGAGGGCCCGCACGAGGCGGTTCACGTGGGCATTGAAGGGTGCCACCACGAGCACGTCGTCCAACGTAATGGGCCGCGTCTTGCCGTCCTGTCCCGTCCACGGTCGACCGATTAGGCGGTCCACTAATCGTTGCACCGTCTCCACCTCTTCCGGCGACGAGCTTTGCCGGCCGTGGTGAACGACGGGGACGAAACGAAGGCCCGTTCCCCCGAGCGGATTCTCCCCGCCGATGTGCTGCCGCGCGCACGCCGGGTGACTCGCGAGACGGCCTTCGTACGCGATGGCGGAAATGTAGCTGCCAACATCGGGGTGAAGACGTCGCGAGACGTCGAGGAACACCCCGTCGTGATCAGCCAGCGTGGCGCGGGGCCCCAAGACGTGCTCCAGGGCCGAGACCGCGACACCAGGAGGGTGGGCTCCCAGGATCGGCTGCGGCAGCTGCTGCGGGTCACCCAGCAAGACAAGCGAGCGCGCTCCCGTGGCAGCGGCAAGCGTGGTCGCCAGCGTCATTTGCCCCGCTTCGTCGACGACCAGAAGATCGAACTGCTCCGAGAGGGCTGGTCGGGCAAATAAGTATGCAGTGCCGGCCACCACCTGGAACTGACCATGGAGGAGACCATTTTCGATGGGGGGGTTTTGGGTCACGACCTTCACGCCCCGATCGCCGCTCCCCTGGTCGATACGCGTCACTTTCTGGATGGCCTGAAGCGAGATCTTTCGACGGCGAAGCTCTGCCATGACCGCGTCGAGAAGGTTTCTAATGACGGCGTGACTGAGCCCGGTGAGGCCGACCACCTCTCCCCGGGCCACGGCGTCGGCGACAATCTGAGCTCCCGTATAGGTCTTACCGGTGCCGGGCGGCCCTTGAATGGCCAGATATCGGTCCGATGCCCTGGCGGCGCGGGCGCGGGCTCGTTCCGACGCCTCGGCCGGGTCACCCGTGCCGGGCCATCGTCCAGCGCGACAAAGAAGCGCGCGGGCTGCCATAAATGGTCCGGGTGCAACCGCGTCCGGGAGGTCGACCACCACCGCCGCAAGGCGGCGAAGGGCCCCTTCGAGACCCGCACTCCCGATCCAAGGCTGCGGAATGAGGCCGATTGCGGGCATTACCGGATGGCTGGCCGGCTCCAGAACGAGCCGCCCTTTCAACGGGTCCAGGTCCACGATGGTGCCGACCTTGTCGCCGGTGACGGAGTCTGCCACGACATCTCCGGCCCGGCGCTTGCACTCTTGATCGGGATTGAACGTAAACGACCACCGGCCCGGGTCCGTTCCCTCAATCTGGAGCCCCCCGAGAGTTTCCGGATCGGCAATCAGCTCTTCGGGGCCGTACTCTCGGGACTGAAAGTACTGCCACCAGGCTGGGCGCTCCTCTCGCCGATAGAAGAATTGCAGGTCGCCAAGTACGGCGCGCGCCCGTTCGTCGTCGTTCCAGCGGTCCTGGTCGGAGGGGAGGGCCGCCATAAGTCTACGGCGCCAGTCTTCCCGTACGGCGTCCTCAGCGGAGGTACGGGCGGACGGGACCGCGTCGACGGCGGTGGGCCGGGGGATCGGCCCAGACTCGGCCTCCGCCTCGCGGCGGCGATCCTCAAGCCATCGCTGCAGTAGCGCGGTCGAGTAACAGTCGTCCTCGTTGTAAGCGCGAATTTCCTCGAGTTGCCGGTCATCCCCGGCCACCTGCCATTCTTGATACACGACAACACTTTGACCCGCGTTGGTTACGTCACCTTCCCGGTGACGGAAGAAGCGCTCCACCTCTTTTATCGAGTACGATGGGCGCGAGATCCGGAGGCCCTCGCGCACCACGGCGTACAGATCTATCAGGACGCCACCCCGGAGGAGGCCGTCGACGGCTTCCTCGCGGGTGCCGTATCGCCCCATCAAGCGCTTCAGGACACTGGGCTCGTACGCCCCATAGTGATAGACGTGGCTCTCAGGAAAGCGGGTCCTGCGGTCCACAATGAAGTCGACGAACTTCTCAAAGGCCTGGCGCTCCGCCGACCGGTCATGGGCCCATAGGCAGGCGAATCGAAAGGCGCCGGCGTCGTCCCACCACCCATAGCCCCATAGATATTCAAGCGAACCGTCGGCGTTCAGCGGATCTCCTTCGAGGTCCCAGAAGATGTCGCCGGGATCCGGAACCGGCAGTCGCGCAAGGCCGCGTCCGGTGGCGACAGGAAGGATTTCGTAGATCTGACGTGCTTCCCGGCGTTCCGTCTCCTGCAGGCGTGCCTGGGCCGCGAGCCGGGCCAGGGTCTCGGAGCCGATGCCCGGGATCTCGGCCCCCGATGAAAGGCGCGCCAGCTCGTGAAGGGTGTGGACTCCCGCATCCGCGAGCTTGTGGATCTGATCAGTCCGAATACCCGCCACAAGGGACGGATGGTCCGTGGCTTCCCACTCCCCCTGGCATCGGGAAATCCATGGGCAGGTCGTGCAGGCTGCCACAGGCTCCGGGCTCGACTTCCGGGGCCAGCGGGCCACCGTGTCTTGAAGCCCCGTCTTAAGGCGCCGGACATAGGCCATGCCCGTGTCGATGGGAAACACGGCGCGGGTGCCGTCTCCAAGCGCCAGGACGGCCCGTCCGCCGTCCGCGGCCCCGCCGGCTTCCTGAAGCAGCAGCGAGTACGCGAGCAGCTGGATCAGCGCATCCTCACGTGGAGCACGGGCGAGCTTTGCGTCGTGCACTTCGTAAGCGAACAACCCGAGGCGGGAAGAACCCGCCGTCCGGACGAGAAAGTCCGGGCGGCCATAAAGGGTTCCGTTGAAGAGGGTGGGCTGGTACAAGACGGCAGCCCCTTCGCTTAAGGCCGAGAGCGTGTCGCGGTGAGCGGCGGCCAGGGACTCGGGTGTCGACCGGGGGATAGGGAAGGTCCGCGAAGGGCCCTCAGTCTCAGTGAGCTCGTTGAGGTATCGCCGCTCATGGACAAGGCCGCGATCCGCGAGCAGATCCCGGAAAGCATCTGCCTCCCGGGGCCGGAGCCAGGATCCGAGAGCGGCCCCCTGCTCGAGCCAGATGCGGTGAGTGCAGCCGGGAAACATGGCAAGATCGGTGACCGCAAGAACGACCGGTCCGTCGTCAGCTTGAAACACCGGGTCCCCCTTCAGGTGAGTAGCGCCCGCTCCGGCGGGCCGCCGGCCTCAAGATCGCGTATTCATGGCCGGAAGGACTGGCCATCTCACGATGGCCCCGCCTTCGACCTCGTCCACGGGGACCTCCGGGGCGGCGACGAATAGCCGCGGGAGTTTCTGCCGCAGTGCCGATGCCGCGTCCCCGGCATGCCGCCCGGTCTTGCTCTCGATGAGCACGGCGTCGAGCCCGGTATCGGATGCGATGAGGAGCACACCGTCCACCTCCGCCACCCGTCTGTCTGACCCATCGTGCACCCGCACGCTTCCCCCGAACGCCAACACACTGGACTGCGGGGAGACGTCGGCGGCCGTGCTGGCAAGCAGGGTGACCTCGGCGACTTCCGATGGCGCGAGGCGCTCTCGGAACCGGTCGAGCCAGGCGTTTAGCTCGGCCGATGCGGTCGTACCCCCTTCGGTGAGAAATACGGGTGGGTCGGGCACCCGATCACGGTAGTCCCAGGTGGAAATCACAAGACCCGAGCGGACTATCTGGCTGAGGGCCCAGGACAACATCGACACGCCTTCGGGCTCATGCGGAGGCACGTTCAGGTGCGCGCGAGCCGTCAGCGCGCGGAGCCATCCTCGCAAGAAATGCAGCCCCGCCGCCGGGGTCTTACAACCGCTCACATCGACAGCGACCCCGACCGAGTGGTCATTGGCATCATAGTCCAAGGCCACGAGAGTGCCAGGTCCGGTCTGCCGCTCAAGACCTGTTTCTTCCTCCACCCAATCGGTCTGCCCATTGCCCACCGGGAACCGGAAGCCCTGCACCGTGGACCTGGATGGGAGCGAGTCGTCCAAAGGACCGACAAGAATCTGGTGCCGCGGGTGCTTCACATTGGGCGGATACCAGCAGTCAGCCAGATCATCGATGCCCCGGAGCGACTGGGCCACTCCCTGCAGGCGTTTTAAGCGCTCTTGGGTCACACGCCGCATCGAGATCATAGCCTCCGGAGCCTGATAGACGAGCTCCCGCATCAACGCGTCGAGGCGGGCAAGCGCCCGCTGAAACGGGGCCTCACCCTCAAGGTACGCGGTGAAATCGCGCCGGATATCGGCCAGAACGGCCCCGAGCTCGATAGAGAAGGGGGCGGGGGTGTAGAGCGTGTCAAGAGCCAGGTACGCGAGAGGCCGGACGGCGTCAAACAGCCCGCGCAGTTTTGCCCGCTGCTCGGCCTGCGGACCCGCCTCCCGGTCCAAGAAGTACTCCAGGACCATCGTGGCGTAACTCAGCGTTTCGGTCATGGCCGGGTCCGTGTGGCGCCCCTTTTCACGTTCCAGCCAGAGCCAGAAGAGAAAGTGGTGAAGGTCATACGCATCCCGGCGTGTCAGGCACCCGGCCGCGAGTCCGCCCCCTTCCCCGAGACCCCGGAGGAAGATTTGCTGGATGGGGCCGGACTGCAGCAGGAAATGGAGAACGGCGCGCTCGGCGGCCAGGGTTTCCGGGAGGTGCGAGACGTTGGCCAGCAGCACCCACGACTGCAGAAGGTCCTCACCACGCACGACATCCTGGGCCGGGTGGCGGAAGGGCGCGTTCTTGATGGCGGGGTACGTGACATGGGCGTGCAGCGGGAGGGTGGAGTCCTTCAGGCTCGCAAGGACACTGTAGAGATGCCACTGCAAGATCATGTACTCGTACCGCGTGTGGTGGGCGCCGGGATAGAAGTAGGTGAGATTCCCGAGCTGAGGCATCGTCTTCGTGCGGCGCACCAGGTGGTGATGATCATCAAGGGCGTGCCAGAGGCGGCTCGTGTACGGGCCCAGCTTCACATCCAGGGCCCCGTAGCGTGGAAGGTAATAGTCCAGGGACACGATAGCATCGTTCATATGTCTTGCCCCCCTGTTTCTGGGGTCCGACCAGCACTGTGTCAAATATTGTAAGCGAGACGGCCGGGTTTGTCTGAGAGGGTCGGCGTAAAACGGCAAGGGCCGCCGAACTGCGTCAGCGTCCGCGCCGCCGTACGAGAGGCCTCTCGCAGAGAAGGCGCCCTCGCCGTCATCGCCCGCCCCCCATCTATTGCGTCATCATCCCCTGGCAGGAAGGATCCAGACGTGTGGACCCCGTAGCCTCCTTGCAAGGTCTGCACGTGGTCGGGAGGAGCGCGCGGTGAGAGATCACATGAATGTGGAGCGCCTGTCTCGTGCCGAAGGTGCGCTTTGGGGTCAGTGTGCCGGGGATGCTCTCGGGAGTGTCGTCGAGTTTTCCTCGGCCGACGACATCCGCGAAGCATACCCGGAAGGATTGCACGATTTAATTGCGAGCCCTGTCCACGGCACCTTGCCCGGCCAGCTCACCGACGACAGTGAGCTCGCGTTCGCTCTGGCCGACTCTCTCATTGCCGGAGGCCCCGAGGGCTATGACCCGGAACGCGCCGCCTCGGAGTACCTGGCGTGGTGGACCAGTAATCCGTTTGACTGCGGAGGAACCATTGCGCAGGCGGTGGGCGCGATGGCCGGCGCGGCACTCCGGGGTACGTCTCTCGCCCAGGCGGCCGAACGCCAGGCCAATCTGTCCAGTCAGGCCAACGGTGCCCTCATGCGGCATGTGAGCCTCGGCATCTGGGGATGGGACCTGCCCGAAGACTATCTGGCCGCCGTCGTCCGTCAAGACACGCGCCTTACCCATCCCCATCCGGCCTGCCAGGAAGCGTCCACCGTGTACGTGCTGGCCATTGCCGGCAGCATTCGCGATGGCTTCGACGGGCCTGCTGCATGGCGGGCCGCCGTCGACTGGCACCGGCGTTTCGGCCAAGAATCCACGGTACGGACATGCCTCCTGCAGGCCGAAGATCGTCTCCCCGATCGATTTGGGGGGTGGGTGCTCTACGCTTTGCAGAATGCCTTCTACCAGGCACTGCATGCCGAAAGTGTGTCGGCCGGCATCGAGGCGACGGTCATGCACGGTGAAGATGCCGATACGAATGCATGCATCGCGGGGGCTCTCCTCGCGGCCACACGGGGCCACGGGGCCATTCCCACCTCCTGGCGGGACATCATGGCCAGCTGCCTGCCGGACGCCGGCTCTCCCCGACCGCGGCCCGGGGTTTACTGGCCGCGGCGTGTCCCGGAGCTTGCCCGCGGTCTGGTGCAGGCGGGGGGAAGCGTGGCCGCGGCCCTGCGAGTGTAAAGGGGAGTCGATTGTGTCGGAATGGCGGGCGCCGGCCCTCCCAACTCTTGATCGATTTCGAGGCGTCCTCCTGGGAGGAGCACTCGGGGATGCTCTCGGAGCCCCGTATGAAGGAGCGGCCCTGGACTACAAGACGGAGCGGCCGCTCCGGTTTCCCAACGGAAACGGCCGTGTGTCGGACGATACCGAGCAGACACTCATCGTGGCCGACTGCCTTCTGGCCAACGGCTGGCTCGATCCGGTCGACTTCAGTGCACGGCTTCGCGAGTGGGCCGTGTGGGGCCATGGCATTGGACGCGGGACGGCGTCCGCCCTAAAGCGCCACGCGGCGGGCATCCCCTGGCATCAAGCCGGCATGGCGTCAGCCGGCAACGGGGCGGCCATGCGGGTGGCCCCCATCGCACTGCTGCGCTGGGACGATCCGGCCCTTCGGGGGACCGAAGCGGCTCTCTCGGCCCTTCCTACCCATCACGATCCCATGGCGGCTGCGAGCGCTGTCATCATGGCCGAAGCCGTCGCCCGCCTGGTCACGACCCGGAAAGAGACCTTCGACCCGGTCGAGTTCGTGGAGACTCTGGCGGGGATCGCGAAGGTCTGGGGCCCGGAGCGGGTGCCTGAGCGCCGCGATCCACGCATCCTCACGTCTCTCTCGGAAAGGCTTCAGGACGTGTTGGCCTACCTGGAACAAGACCCGTATACGGCGGTGGCCACTCACTTCTGGAGCGGTGCGTTCGTACTGGAGAGCCTTCCCGCCGCGCTTTGGGCGTTCCTGCGGCAGCCGGGCAATCCGGGCGCCGTGCTTCAAGAAGCGCTCCTCGTCGGTCACGACACCGATACGGTGGCGAGCCTGGCGGGCACGCTGGCAGGCGCTCTCAATGGCGCCGCCGCGTTGCCCGCCCCGCTGCTGGACCAGCTGGAGCACCGGGAGCGCCTGGAAAAGGCGGCAGAAAATCTATGGGATCGCTCGACGGTGCCCATCGCTGACTAGACCCCCATTAGGACAGCGCGGTTGCGAACGAGACCGCGCCGAGGGCGAGGCCAGGATGGGCCGGCTCATAGGCCGTACCACGGACTTCGCGCGCCGTAAGCCTCAGCGACCGCGTGCTTTAGCCATGCCCGCGCCTCCTCCCCTAAGAGGGGCCAGACCATCTCCCGGTCTTGCTCATCCTTGGGCCGCGGGGTCAACGCCTTGTAAAACAGCTGCACCTCGGGGGCCAGGACCCTTATGCCCGGTAGAGTCCATCCGAGACCCGACCATGGCCGCCGCACGCGCGAATCGCGCCGGGACACCCACTCGTCTCCGTCCACCTCGTCCACCATCAGCTGCAGCTGCCACGCGCGCGACGCACGTTCCCGGCACCAGATGTCATGCACGCCAGCCGGCAAGGGCTCCCGGCGCTCCCACCGGCGGAGCGACCCCGGCGGGTCTGCCAGATAGAGCTCGAACCCGTCGAGGAGGGTGTGCAGGGTGTTCAGATTCTGTCTCAGCACCAGCACATCAATATCTCCGTGGGAGCGGTACGGATATCCCACGTAGGCTTCGAGAGCATAGCCGCCCGCAAGCCACCAGGGGGCATGAAAGGCACCAAAAAAGGGCCCCGACTTCTTGACAGGAAAGGGGCACCCAGGGGAGATGAACCAGATCGGACACGCCGCTGTCGGCTCCTGTCCCCCATAAAACGCCTACGGTTTGCGTCACGCTCCGCACGGCCATGTCCGTCGACGAAGGCCGGGTGTGGCGCGACGCGCGGGGCCCCATGAGAATATCCCGCATCTTCTGCGCATCTAACATGCCGCGTCCACCCTAAGCGAGCCTCGAAATCTGCCCAGGGCGCCAGCGAATTGATCGGGATGAGACGGGCGACAAGAGTGCTGCCCACCCCTCCCGATGGATTGGGGACAGTAGGATAGGGAGCATGCACTGGTCCGTGAGGCGGCCCTCGCTTCCCTCGCGTCCCTCGCGTCCCTCGCGTCCTTCGCGGCCTTCGTCCGCCATGGCGGCCGCCTCGCGAACGTCATCTTCGGCCAGCGCGAGACGGGCGGCAAGGCCAATGCCGCTTGATGAATCCGGTTGCCCGTGCCGTCTTCACGGGCTTCCCGCTTCTTCCGAGAATGGCCCCACAGCCATGCGGCTCTCCTGGCGTCTCTTTCGGTCCGCCCGACCCGGGGTTGGGACCCGGCCCTGATGCGAGTATTTGTGGGTAGAGGATCTTGGTCACCGAACGTCGAACGCACGGCACGACTCACCCTCGACCGATTTTGAACGCCAAATACTGTCAGGAGGCTGCACGTGAGCGAGGCTGCCGTGGCACCAGGCGCCGCGAGGGCTCCCCGCTTTCGCGAGGTCATTAACCGAAAACTCGGGATTCTGTTTGCTGTTGCGGCCCTGCGGGGTGTCGCAAACTACATGCTGGCTCCGTTTCTCACCCTGTACTTCCACCTGGTCTTGGGGTTTTCCCTGCCGTTAAGCGGCGTTCTGGTGGGGCTGGCGTTTTTCTCTGGTATGGCACTTGGGGTCGTGGGTGGGTTCCTGGCGGACCGGTTCGGCGCGGTGCGGGCGTTTGTCGTGGCCCAGGTGGCCTCGGGAGTCTTCATCGCCGCGCTGGGCTTCGTGCATGCGCACCAACTGCTGGCGGCGGCCGTCTTGATGGTGCTGTGGGGGGCTGTCCGTCCGGTCGGCGGGAACACGATGAGCGCCCTCGCCAACCAGCACGCGGCGCCGGAACATCGCGGCACGGTGCAGACCTACATGTACTGGATTCAAAACGCCGGGGTTTTGGTGGGCCTTTTGGTCGGGGCCGAGGCGCTTGGCGCCGGTGCCAGTTCCCTGCCGATCTTTTTGGTGGCGGCGGTGTTCGCGGTTATGACCATCCCGATTTACCTCACCTTTCGAACGGAGTCGGAAGACCACGCGAACCGTGACGACACGGATCGGGGGTTTCGGGCCAGCATGCGTCTTATGACGCGGGACCGCGCGATTCTGATGGCAGCGGTGACGATGCTGGCAGCCATCGCGGTGGAGGCGCAGCTCGATTCCTCGGTACCGTTGTTTCTGTCCGAGCACTTCATAAATGGCACCAAGCTGTTTGGCCCCATTCTGGCCGTGGACGCCCTGGTGGTGGTCGTGGGGCAGCCGATCCTGTCGCCCCTCATCGCCCGCTTTAAGCCCACCTGGGTATACCTTGTGGGAGCGCTTCTCTCGGGTTCTGGCCTCGCGTTCGCGGGCCTCGACGACAAGGTGGCCGTCTGGTTCATCGGCATGTTCTTCTACGCGGCGGGGGAAGTTTTGTGGGCTACGCAGCTGAACCAGCTGATGGGGGAACTGCCGCTAGCTGGGCGCGAAGCGCTCACCTTCAGCGTCGTGGGCATGGCCCAGTACTGTGGCATGTTCCTCGGTCAGTCCCTAGGACCGACCGTGTTGGCGGTGCACCCGTCCATGGTCTGGTTCGCCTTGCCATTCGTGGCGGTCGGAGGGTCCTGGGCGTTTACTGACGCCACGGCGGCCTTGAAGCGGCGAGCAGCCGCCACGCAGACGGTGGAGGTGCGGCAGGCCGGCTTCGAAGCGGCGGCGGCGGAACAGGCGGAATCGCTGGCGGCGGTGCCAAGTTTCCAGGGAGCCGGGGCAATGCTTCCCATCGCCCGCGTGTCGGAAGTGGCCATCTTCGGCATTCAGATGAAGTCGACCCCGATCGTGTTCCTGGAAGCGGCCGCGCCGGAAGAGCGTGAGCAGATCTGGGACTTCGGTACGACGGAGACGATGGCGGCCGGAGACACCCTGGTGACGGCAGGATCGACGGCGCGTACGCTCTACCTGCTGGTCGACGGGGAGTTGGAAGTTCTGGTCGGGAGCGAGGGCCGTGAGCGGCGGCTGACGCTGATGACCGAGGGATCGATCTTCGGGGAGCAGGCTTTTGTGGACGGCCAGGCGCGGTCGGCTTCAATCCGGGCCACCAGAGCCTGTACCGTGCGCGCACTGACCTGGGAGTCCTTCGAATCTCTCTCGGCCGAGCATCCCCAACTAGCCCAGTTGTTCTTGCACGACGTCGCACGGGTGGTATCGGAGAGGCTTCGGCGCACGACCGAGGCGCTGACCGCGCTGTCGGCCTGATGGGAGACCCCAGGCTCGCCCGGCGGGCGGGCCATCTATCCTCGCTTTGCGAATAGGGCGGAGGAAGCCCGCCACAACCCCGCCCTTCATGGCCCCGTGAAGAGTCTTGGGTAGTTCCCCAGTGTAGGTGCCGGGAGGGAGGCGCACCGGTGGAGTCGTGGAAACCTTCTCTCAGCTCGGTGGAGAGGCCCGGTGCGCGCGGCTTATCGGCGGCCCCCGTCTACGTCTCAAGGCGACAGGTAGAGCGGGATGGAGAGCGTGCCCGCCACTATCTGGAGTCCCAGCAGGTAACACCCTTGATGGGCCAGGGAGAGGGCCAGATTGTCGCCCTCATGGTAGAGCCGTACGGTGCCATCGACGAGCACAGCGCCGATGAGGACATCGTGGTTCTGGTTTTTTCGGGCACGGGAAGAAGTCGGGTTGGCGGACCGACGGCGTCATGGATAAGCGTCGGGCCGGGCGAAGCGGTCTTGTGGCCCGCGGGAGCCCTCCATCTGCTCGAGGCCGGCCCCGACGGGATAGAGCTTCGGGTCGTCCATCTCCCGTCCGCGTGACACACTGAGGGCACCGATCTGTTGACGTGGACAAACGCGGCGAATTCGCATCTGTGACCTCCCGCCCGCTTTGTCCTGTGCCTGCCGGATGCCCGTACCACCGTCAAATGCACCTGCCGGAAGCCGCCCACAGATGAGTGAATCCTCCGGCGTGGGGATGCGCTCCGTAATCCGCATATGAGATGAGGTCCGGCTCCTTTAAAAGGCAGTGCCTCCGGTAAGCCTCGGGAGAGCCAGTGGCAGATCCTGAGCCGTGGCCGTCGGGTCGCGCAGTAGCTGCATCCAGGTCCGCGCGTACACGTAACGAGGCCCGTGAACACTCCAACACGGCCTCGCCAGCCATGCCGCCGGCCCTCGGCGCCAGTGTCCGCGCCTTAGTCCTGAACCAGTTCCGCGGCGCGGAATATGGCGAGGAGCGCCCGCTCATCGCCCGTTCGGGCATACGAATCGACCGCTGCGTCCGCGAACTTAATCACATGCTCATCCCCGTGGGCAACGGCCCGGGCAAAGGCATCGGCCGGTGATCGCGCCGCGGAGCGCGGAAGACTTTCGGTAGGCGCCGGCGTAGGTGCGCTGTATATGGACGTCAGCGCGGCGGCGGCCACATACGCCGCGGCCGCGCTCGGGACAAAAAGTTGCCGGTCGAGGGCCGGCAGTGTCCGCAGCACCGCATTCGGGGCCGTGACCGAGTGCACCAGCATGATTTCATCGCCGTGACCGTAGAGGAGATAGCGGACCACCGCGACGTCGATGAGTTTCGCAAGCCAGGATTCTACCCCATCGGGATCGGATGGAAGGTCTGGGGGCGTCAGGAGCGACGGCCAGTCCGGCAGGCTCCCCAAGCGGTTCAGGCGCTCGACGATGCCCCCGGTCCGGTCCGACAAGAGCGGAATGCTCGCCAGAGCCCCCTCAAGGGCGACCGGGGCCGGCATCTCGTCCACTGGGCCGTCGCGAGATGCATGTGTGAGTCGGGCCAGTGCCTCCCCTACGCCGGCCACCGTGTCCCACCGGGCGGCCCAGTAAGCGAGGCCATGGGCAAGTTCGGCACGCCGGGCCGGGCTGTCGCCGTCCGTGAGCAGCGACCGCACCGCGTGCCCCACCCTGATGACGCCATGAGTGGCGGCCGCCGTGAGCCCGGGAAGAAGCCGCGGCCACCAGGTGTTTAAGACCTCGGGCCACGGCGCGTCCGTAACGCCGCGTTGAAAGTATGTTGTCCAGTCGGCGATGCGGCGCGCGTCGCCCAGTGCCTCCCGCCAGTCATCATCTCCGATGGGTCGATATCCGCGGGGGAAGTCCTCGAGGCGCCGCATATAGTCATCGAGCCAGCTGTGGACAGCGCCTGCATGCCCGTTCCGCACCAGGGCCTCGACCGCCATGGGGCCGTGGTTTGAAAGCCAGCCCTGAAATTCCGGCCCCGTGCGGTGCAGGCGGGCATAGGCCTCATCCAGCAAAGACACGTCTCGGCTCACGGCCGCTCCCCCTAGAATCGAACGATACGGCCTCTACGGATATCCACAACCTCCGTCGATTGTAGGAGTCGGTGAGGATGCTGGCATCGGTCTTGAGACCGAACGGCGAGACGCCTTGGGCGCGTGGGGAGATGTCACGTCTGGCTGATACCGCTGATACCATGGAAGGAGCCGGTCGGACCGGGAGCTCGATGTGGGAGGAGGTGCCGCCGCGAACCGGGAGCCGACTGTGGCCCGGCCCGTGGTGAAGTGGGCTGGGGGGAAGTCTCAGCTTTTGGAGACGTTCCGGTACTGTTACCCGCCCGCGCTGGGCACGGGGGGAATTCGACGCTATATCGAGCCTTTTGTCGGCAGCGGCGCCGTGCTCTTCGATGTGGCCGCGCGATTCTCGCTGGACGAGTATGTGATTTTGGACCGGAATCCCCGCCTCATCAGCACGTACCAGGTTATCCGGGACCAGGCGCCGGCCCTCATCGTGCGTCTTTCGGCGTGGCAGGATCGGTACTGGTCCATGGGGTTCGGCGAGCGCCAAGCCTTCTACTACGACATTCGCGAACGCTTCAATGCGCGGCAGGACTCGCCGCTTGACGAGGCGGCCGCCCTCATCTTCCTCAACCGGACATGCTTTAACGGGCTCTATCGAGTGAACCGCCGCGGGCGCTTCAATGTGCCGATCGGGCGATACGACAGGCCGCTCATCTGCGACGAAGCAAACCTGCTGCGCGCGCAAGAGCTTTTCCGGCGGGTCGATCTCCGCTGCGGCCGCCACGAAGACGTGCTGGACCGGGTCGACGACCGTACCTTCGTCTACTGTGATCCGCCCTACCGACCGCTGACACGGTCCTCCTCATTCACGGCCTACGCTGAAGACGGATTCGACGACACCGAACAGGTTGCGCTCGCGGGCTTCGCGCGGGCGTGCGACGAGCGCGGGGCGGCCGTGATGCTCAGCAATGCCGACCCCCACAACATCGATGTTGACGACAACTTCTTTGACGACCTCTACCGGGGCTTTGTCATCACCCGCGTGCCGGCCCGGCGAGCCATCAACTCCAAGAAGACCGGCCGGGGCCCTGTCACGGAGCTCGTCATCACGAACTATCCGGTGGCGGTGCCGGACCCCGGCCCCTCCAAGGACTCTATCGCCCTCGTCTGACGGAAGAAGCCCACACGATCATGACCGTGATCGCTTGAGGAAAGAACGACGGCCGAGCCATGCCGTGCTTCGACCGGAAGCCCGGTCATCCCAAGGCCTTCCCTTCAGAGGAATATTTCAACATCTGGCGCGGTATTAACGCGCAAGGGCGCGGTCGTCTTGTCTGACTTCACGTCGAGGACCCTATGAAAACCCCCTGGCGCGGGAACCCTATGCGCCCCGGCCCCGGTAGCGCCGCCGATGGCCGCAACGCTTGTTCCGGTCGCGACCGCTTGGGGTCTGTGGACGGCAGTCAGGAGGCGGCGGCACATCGGATAGCGGGTTGTTACAAGATTTCACGCTAAATCCCATCGGTCGGAATGACTGATGTTATATTTGCGCGCATAACTCCAATAGGAGGATCAGCGGTCAGTGGCGAAGAGGCTCCCTGTCTCAAAGGATCTCGAAGGATCTCAAGGGAGGGCAAACCATCGTCTGCCGTGGTAACGGACGGCGAATCGCGACGTTTAACCCGGACCGACCCTTCTTCCACGGCCTCAAGAACCGTATCGCGAACACCTGGACCCTCCAACGGGCAGGGGAGTCGATGGGCGCGAGGGGCTTTTTCGTAACCCTCGGCCGAACCGACTTGCCGCACGTCGTCACTCGCCGTCTCCGGTTCACCAGCAATAGGGGAGCGCCCACTCCCCAACCAGGTCGTGAAAGTCCGTGCGATACCGCGCCGGTTCACATCTCGTCGCGAACAACGGGGTCACTCCATGTCGCAAGGCTACTGGGGGCGTGTGATGTCTCGGTCGAACTCCGGCAGTAAGGGGCGGTCCCGCTTTACCATCGGTTTCGCCCGTCGGCACCGGGCCCCATGGCCCAGGAGACCTGTGCGGCATAGAACGGGTCGAAGCCGCCGACGGCGAGTCGGCCACGCGTCTATAGCCAGGGTCCTCCTTGTCGGAATCGCGGTTCCGCTTCTGATTATGGGAGTGCGAGCCACCGCTCTCGCCCAGAATGTTTCCAGTCAGCCAACCAACTTGTCCATCTCGTCGCCGCTGCCGTCACAGCTGGCGGCGGGCGTTCCCGTCCAGCAGAGTGTTACGGCAACCGGACAGGGAATCTTCGGCTGTTACCGCTGGAGTGCCAGGAGTCTCCCAACCGGACTTCGGTTAGCGAAAACCGTGACGTGCGTCCCCAGTGGCCGAACGTCCTCAACGCTTGGGAACGCCATCGTGGGAACGCCGGCCACCAAAGGCCCGTCTTTTGTCACGACGGTCACCGTTACCGTGCGGGCTATCGGGTTGTCGAAGAAGACGCCCACCACCCCGCGGGATGCGGGTTCGGGTCAGGCGACGGTGATTGTCCTGCCACCGGCGTGGGACGCGTCAGGATCCCCGCTCCTGTATCAGGGCACCTCGCTGAATGCGGTTTCCTGCGCGGTGGGGCCTACCTGCTGGGTAGCGGGAATCTCCACCAATCCACTGCCCGCCGGTACGACTGCGCCCGCCGTGGGTGACATCGGCGAGGCGCCGGCCGTGCAAGGCAGCGGCTCGCCTTCTCACCCCGCGCTCATCCAGCCGGGAACCTTCGTGGCGGCCCTTGTCGGCATCAAACCATTACGGATGCAGGTGGTCCGCGTCGCTATCCCCGTGACGGTTAACGCGATGGCGTGTCCCACGGTCGAGAACTGCGTTCTGGTCGGGAGTGCGCCGCTTCGGCCTCAGGGCAGCATACCCGCTGTGCTTTATATGACGAATTCGGGAGCCGTTTGGCACGTGGCGACGATGCCGTCAACCGCCCAGGGAAGCTTTTCCGGGGTTGACTGCCCCAGCACGGTCTACTGCCTTGCGGTCGGATCGCTGACGTCGGGCTCGGGTTTCGCTGACCGGATCGCGTTGGCAGGGGCAAAGCCGCAGTTAGGTCCGCTGAGTGAGATGGGCAGGAGCTTGTCGTCAATCTCCTGTGCGAATGCCACAAGCTGCGTGGCGGTTGGTGTCGCGAGCAGCGTCATGGCCACCAAGGGCGAGATCCAGTCCGGGACCGACGCCCTTATCGAGGCTACCAGCGACGGGGGCGGCCAGTGGCGCGTGGATCAGGTTGTCGCGCGGAATGGATTCAGCGGCAAGGACCGGGCCTACGAACAACCGTGGATTCCAACCGTGGACGGGCCGCTGATGTTCGGGGGGCTGACCGGGGTTGGCTGTGCTCCCGGCGGCACCACCAACTCCTGCGACGTCACCTGGCCATTTTGGCCGGCGGACGCGAGCACGTCGGATGGGACGCATTGGTACCCCAACGTTGTTTCGGTGGGTGTAGTGGGCGCTCCGGGGGCGAGTCTGTCGTGCCCGGCTGCCGGACGCTGCTTTTCCGTGACCACCAAGCAGTTTCTGGCCAACAACGGAGCGGTGGAGACGGCAACCCAAATCCTCGAAACGATCCCGGCATCACCAGGGTGGGAGTGGGGCATCGCGGGCATGGGTCCCGACAGCGCCTACAGTCCGTCACTGACTTCAATCTCGTGTCCGACCATCTCGACTTGCGTGGCGGTCGGCTTCTGGTATCCGGTGGTCCTCGGCTCCTCCGGAGCGCATCTGGTGTTTCCGCTGGTCATGGCGCCGCAGCTCGCGATGCATCCGTATTTCAAGCCGCATCCCCCCGTGTGGGCGCAGATATTTTCCTGGCAAACCCTTGGTCTGGTCTTGGGGGCGGTATCCCTCGTGACCGGGATTGGGGGGCTCACGGATATCGTTGAGTTCGCCGTCGCGACCGAAAACGTGTCGACGTACGTGCTGGATTTGTACGCGTACGTCAAGCTTCCCTACAACTTCATTGTCGACGGCGCCGGGGTCGGGGCAGTAGATGTGCTGTCGTTTTTGAGCGGAGTCGCCAGCACCGGCATTGGAGCCGCGCTCACGTCCGTGCACGATCCGATTGGGTGGATTGCCATTGGGCTGGGACTGATCGGGCTTTCAAGCTGGGCTGCGGGGCTCTCGTCCCTCGTCGGCTCGGGAGCGGATCCGACCGGCGGCACCCCGGCCCAGTGAGACGCGCACATTTCTGGCTCGGGTCGAGAAGTGGCCAACGCCGTACACAACAGGTGAGGAATAAACGATGGGGACGACGTCTCGAGAACCACTCCACGACGTATTGATCCGGGCGTCTGAGCTATCCACCGGGTCGGAGCGTACGCTGGCCCGGCTTCCTGGGTTTCATGTCCCAGGGTCGTTTCGGTTAAGACGAGGGGGCCAGCGAGTCCTGGACAGGTGGGGCGTGGAGGCGTCCGCGCACATCCTCCTTGCAGCTCGCTGGCGTCAGGCGGCCTTCATCCTCGCGGTTCTCTCTGCCGGGGCACTGGCAAGCGGCACCCTCCCGCTTCAGGTCGTGGGGGGTGTGTTGGATTTCGTCGCGCTCGGGTGCGTGCTGCAAGGAAACCGACGTCGGTCCACGTCTGGCATCCCTGTCAGCAGTCGGTCAAAAGTGAGTGAGGGCAACGTCCGCGCTTAGTCCCCATTTGCTTCATGTGCGCACAGGCGCAACCGACGGCCGTCAGTCCCCACAGGCGAGGCAGATTCAGCAAACGACTCATGATCGACGGCCTGAGCTGGCAAGCCGGTCGGCTGCCCCGTGGGCGTCGCGAAAGTTGTGGGCCGCGCGAACGGCGGATCGCGGCTCACATCTGGCCGTCCCGCGCCCAAGGTCTCGACGGCGGTCAGTCGGCGGGGAGAGATTCCGGGAGTCCGAGACGCTCATAGAGGTCCTTATGAATAAACGTGTACACGTGAGCGATGCGCCCTGAGCGAATTTCCGGCACATGTATGCCCCAGGGCCGGAGCCGCCCATCCGGCGCCGGCGCATATTGCGCGAGGCCGCCGGTGGCATTCACCGACACGGGCAGCAGGCGCGAGCCTTTGCAATGCGGGCGGGTGAGTTCGTAGAACTCGCGCACCAGCGGACGCCCCTTGACCCACATGACGAAAGGGGGCATGGAAAGACTTCCGTCTTCGTGGAACAGGGCGGCCAGGGCCGGGACATCGTAGCGCTCAAAGGCCTGCCAGAAGCGGTCCAGCACGTCCCGGCTCTGTGCGTCCGGCTCTGAAGACTGAGAGGTGAGATCGGTACGGGAGACCGTGACCCGCGCTCGCTGGAGGGCGCTGTTGGCGGCCGCCGCCGTGATGCCGAGAAGGGCCGCAATCTCGGTCGCAGACCATCCGAAAGCCTCGCGCATGACAAACACGGCACGCTGCTTCGGCGGAAGCTTCTGGAGGGCGGCCACAAAGGCGAGCCGCACCGTATCCTTGCGGACCAGCGACTCGGCCGGGTCTTCAGGTCTAAACCCAATCAGATAATCCGGTGCGGGCCACACCCAAGATTCGGCGGGGAGCGTGTCCCGCGGCTCCGCAATCTGCGGGACCGGAGCCGTGAGGTCCATCGGAAGCGCCCGGCGCTTCATCTGCCGGAGCCTGTCGAGGCATACGTTGGTGGCGATCCGGAACATCCACGACCGCCGCGCGGCGGGGTTCTCAACCTCGCCCCAGTGCTGCCACGCCCGGATGACGGTGTCCTGAACGGCGTCTTCGGCGTCGAAGATGGATCCGAGCATGCTGTAGCAGTAGCGAGTCAGGGGCGGACGAAACGCCTCCAACTCCTCGCTGACCGAACTTGGGACTCCCACGAGAGCTTCCCTCCCGGCGCTTTTCGTGAAAAGGCGTGGGTTCTGCCGACGGGCGATGAGCCGGTGAATTGGCAATCGTCATGCATAGGGGAGCGCTGCCATTTTAGCATGGCGTCCGGCATCAACCGGGGCTGATGGGAAGGTGGCAGGCCCGCTGACGGCGAACGTGGGGACACGTTACCGGCGACCCGTGCGCCGCCGTCGGCCGTCCCGCTTCGGGAAGATGATGGGGAGGGGTACGGCATGTTGTTGATGGTCGGAACCGTAAAGGGGCTTATTCGATTTCAGTCCGATGATCGGCGGCGCTTCAAGCCTCTATCGCCGGCCCTGACAGGCGAGCCGGTCTACCACAGTGCCTACGATGCGGAGTCGCGCACCCTCTATGCGGCGGTCAATTCGGACTTCTACGGCCCCTCAGTCCGGCGTTCCCACGACTTCGGCGAGACGTGGGACACGGGCGGCCAGGGACTCCAGTACGACGAGGACGATGCGGAGCGCGTGACCAGGGTGTGGTCCATTCGTCCCGCCGGTCAAGGGGTGCTGTACGCCGGCGTGGAGGCGAGCGGACTCTTTCGCTCCGAAGATGGAGGCGACACCTGGCACGAGATTCGGGCGCTTCGCGAACACCCTACGCATGCCACGTGGGGAGAGGGTGCAGGGGGAAAGTGCCTGCACACCGTGCTGGTGGACCCGTTCGATGGCCGTCGGCTCTATACCGCCTGTTCCACGGGCGGAGTCTACCGATCCGACGACGGCGGGGCATCGTGGCGCCCTTCAAATCGCAACATCCGGGCGGAGCATGTGCCGGAGGACCTCCTGTATCCCGAAGCGGGGCAGTGCGTCCACAAGATCGCGTTCTCTCCGACCCGGCCGGGCCGTCTGTGGGCGCGGAGTCATTCGGGTGTTTATCGCTCGGATGACGGAGGCGACACCTGGGAGGCCATTGACGCCACCTTGCCCTCCGACTTCGGGTTTCCCCTCGTGACCCATCCGCGGGATCCGGAGCGCGCCTTTGTCATCCCGCTCGCCTCCGACGGGGAGAGATGGTTTCCCGGTCAGCAGGCGGCCGTATATCGGACCGACGACGGGGGACGGGTCTGGCGCCCACTCAGCGAGGGACTCCCCGGCGGAGCTTTCAGCGTGGTGCTGCGCGATGCGTTCTCCGGCGATGGCGAATCACCGCAGGGGCTCTA
Organism: Bacillota bacterium; assembly: GCA_021797815.1. GTDB lineage: Bacteria > Bacillota > Sulfobacillia > Sulfobacillales > JAIMBI01 > JAKATP01. The sequence goes on along the minus strand of JAJZYZ010000040.1, from coordinate 241 downwards.
CTTCGGGACGACGTCCGGCTCCGTTTACGCCTCGGCCGACGAGGGGGAGGTGTGGACGACGGTGGCGCAAGAGCTGCCGCGTGTGCTGTCCGTGACCGTCGTGGCCCAATGATTACCCTCCATCTTCCCGGTGATCTGGCGGACAAGTTCCGGGCTCCACGCGAGCTCCGGCTGCAGGCCGCCGCCATCGGGGAGGTGGTGCCAGCGCTGGATGCCCTCTACCCCGGCATCGACCACTGGC